>NZ_JBWNLD010000040.1:0-506 GCF_056521145.1 Klebsiella sp. CSG-1
GGCAGCAGGAACGGCTTGTCAATCGCACGCTCTGGTTCCGGGATGTAAGAATCCAGGTAGCCAGCCAGTTCGATGATTTTCGCTTCCCAGTCTGCTTCGCCTTCCAGCGCTTTCAGAGCGGAACCACGAACGATCGGAGTGTCGTCGCCCGGGAAGTCGTACTGAGACAGCAGCTCACGAACTTCCATTTCAACCAGTTCCAGCAGCTCTTCGTCATCAACCATGTCGCATTTGTTCAGGAACACGATGATGTACGGAACGCCTACCTGACGACCCAGCAGGATGTGCTCACGAGTCTGCGGCATCGGGCCGTCAGTCGCAGCAACAACCAGGATCGCGCCATCCATCTGAGCAGCACCGGTGATCATGTTTTTAACATAGTCGGCGTGGCCCGGGCAGTCTACGTGTGCGTAGTGGCGAGTCGGGGTGTCATATTCAACGTGAGAAGTGTTGATGGTGATACCACGAGCTTTTTCTTCCGGTGCGTTATCGATCTGGTCGAATGC
>NZ_JBWNLD010000041.1:0-500 GCF_056521145.1 Klebsiella sp. CSG-1
TCCAGTGGCTTCTGTTTCTATCAGCTGTCCCTCCTGTTCAGCTACTGACGGGGTGGTGCGTAACGGCAAAAGCACTGCCGGACATCAGCGCTATCTCTGCTCTCACTGCCGTAAAACATGGCAACTGCAGTTCACTTAGGGGTCCGCTTGGAAAAAGGAAATTATCCTACGCTAAGCGCATTTTTTGCACAGATGGCTACCGACTGAACGTAACGTGTGAGTCATGATCAGAAATGTGTTAACTCTAGGAATTGACACGACTTAATGTTTGATGGGGAAATCATGTTTAGCTATCTCAAGGCTATGTATCATCAATCAAAAATTCAGGCTGAACTCAAGGTACAGATACATGAACAAACTACGGTTAATGCTATCTGTCATCACCCTGAATCAATCGAGATCATTGCGGTTTGTTCGACTGATGCGTATTACCGAAAACGTAAGGACGCTGCTTTTCTGACAACCTGTTCTGTGCTCATGCGTACTTTAAAAGATGAATC
>NZ_JBWNLD010000042.1:0-449 GCF_056521145.1 Klebsiella sp. CSG-1
CGGGAACTCAAAGGAGACTGCCAGTGATAAACTGGAGGAAGGTGGGGATGACGTCAAGTCATCATGGCCCTTACGAGTAGGGCTACACACGTGCTACAATGGCATATACAAAGAGAAGCGACCTCGCGAGAGCAAGCGGACCTCATAAAGTATGTCGTAGTCCGGATTGGAGTCTGCAACTCGACTCCATGAAGTCGGAATCGCTAGTAATCGTAGATCAGAATGCTACGGTGAATACGTTCCCGGGCCTTGTACACACCGCCCGTCACACCATGGGAGTGGGTTGCAAAAGAAGTAGGTAGCTTAACCTTCGGGAGGGCGCTTACCACTTTGTGATTCATGACTGGGGTGAAGTCGTAACAAGGTAACCGTAGGGGAACCTGCGGTTGGATCACCTCCTTACCTGAAAGAACCTGCCTTTGTAGTGTCCACACAGATTGTCTGATGAA
>NZ_JBWNLD010000044.1:0-385 GCF_056521145.1 Klebsiella sp. CSG-1
GCCACCCGTCAGGTAGATGACGTGGTTAACGTATTTCAGACCTGTCGATGTTGTTGTTCCAGTCAGTCCGGTATATCCGTCATCCGTTGTCAGAACCGCATTGGCCTCTGCATGAATATGGTCAATGACGATTTTCGAACCCGCGACACAAATCCCTTTGTGATACGCGTCATGACACAGGATAAATGGGTATACGATTGAGTTGCACTCATCTCCGTTAGGGTTTGTAAACAGGGAATATTCATTGACATTACCACAGCGTTCCATAATGCAGACAAAATTAGAATCGTAAACGGGGGCTTGCTCTATACCTACACCGTTTATATCAAGAGCTCGCATGAACTTGCCGAATGCTCCGGTGTATTTCACATAAATACCGCACATC
>NZ_JBWNLD010000045.1:0-379 GCF_056521145.1 Klebsiella sp. CSG-1
TGCCTGGGCTTTCTGAGCAACGGGTTTGGTTGCCGCTTTGTGGTGTTTTTTCGCGGCCTGGGCTTTCTGCTCAGCGGCTGGTTTGGCAGCGGCTTTGTGGTGTTTTTTTGCGGCCTGAGCTTTCTGTTCAGCGGCTGGTTTGGCGGCGGCTTTGTGGTGTTTTTTCGCGGCCTGAGCTTTCTGTTCAGCGGCTGGTTTGGCAGCGGCTTTGTGGTGTTTTTTATGATGGGTGGTCTTGGCAGTGGTGCTGTGAGTTGCAGCAGCCGGAGCCTGAGTGGTGCTTACTGCGTCAGCAGCGAAAGCAGCAGAAGACAGACCCATAGCAGCGGCAACGACCAGAGCTAATACTTTTTTCATTCTGATATCCTCGAAATTGTTT
>NZ_JBWNLD010000046.1:0-352 GCF_056521145.1 Klebsiella sp. CSG-1
GCCTCATAGGTCACATCGACCGTTTTTTCAGATGCGGACGACGTGTCCACGATACCCAGCGCCCCGTAATACTCAGCACTGGAAACGGATTTTGATAAAGTGAATGCCATTTTTTTCTTCCTTATGTTGCTACAGCGATATTCTGCCAGGTTGCGTTGCCATCTGACGGTAGCGTCAGGCAGACGGCCAGAATGACGTCACCTGTCGTATACGCTGCTTTTGGTTGCTGAACGATAGTGCCTGGCGCCGTAAATCGGGGGCGAGTCCAGCCGGTCAGGCTGTAGGCACTACCCGCAGGTGTATTATCAGTGCCAATAAACCGCAGAATGCTGTAAACCCCGTCAGAGCTCCA
>NZ_JBWNLD010000047.1:0-328 GCF_056521145.1 Klebsiella sp. CSG-1
GGACCGCAGCGGGTACAGACTGTGCGGATGCGCTGAACGCGATGTTTGCGACTGCAATAGCGAACAATCTGGCCGTTGACTTTTCAGCTAAAACGTATAGCTCAAACCTTCTCGAGCGTGGCTATTATATTTCAAAAACAGTGGTGGCTACCGGTATTAACATCATCAAGGGAAACCCGGTTTTCCACGTCAAATCTTCAGTATTTAATAAGACCACCAGTAAATATGCACTACTACTCGGTGACCCGAACACGGATTTCAGCACCATCCAGAACGGACTGATTTTTTCAACTATCTCAGTCAGGGACCTGGATAAACGTGCCGGTAA
>NZ_JBWNLD010000005.1:0-494470 GCF_056521145.1 Klebsiella sp. CSG-1
CACCAAACCAGCTCGTAACGTGGCAAAAAACCAGCGTTTTGCTGTTTTAACCAACGAAATAGTCCACCAGATGGCATACTGATACAGATAAAAAGAGAAAGGAACGGCATATATGTCTTTAAGCGCACAGCAACTGGCGGCACAAAAGAACATCTCCTGGGTATTAGCAGAGAAACTGGCTCAAAAAATCCTGACCGGCGAATACCCGCCGGAAAGTATTCTTCCAGGCGAAATGGAATTGGGCGAACAGTTTGGCGTGAGTCGCACCGCGGTACGCGAAGCGGTTAAGACGCTTACCGCCAAAGGGATGCTGTTGCCGCGCCCGCGTATCGGTACCCGAGTCATGCCACGCAGTAGCTGGAACTTCCTCGACAAGGAGCTGCTCTCATGGTGGTTAACGGAAGATAACTTTGAAGAGGTGGTGAGCCATTTCCTGGTTATGCGCAGCAGCCTTGAGCCTCAGGCCTGTTTTCTGGCGGCCACCTTTGGCAACGCAGAGCAAAAGGCCCAGCTCAATACCTTAATGGAAGAGATGGGACAGTTAAAAAAACGCTTTCTGCGCGAACGCTGGATAGAAGTCGATATGGCCTGGCATGAGCACATCTATGAAATGAGCGGAAATCCGTTCCTGATCGCTTTCGCTTCTCTGTTTCATTCGGTCTACCATACCTACTTCACTTCGATTACTCAGAACGAAGTGGTAAAGCTGGATCTCCACCAGGCCATTGTCGACGCTATCCAGGATAGCGATGGCCCGCGAGCGCTTAACGCCTGCCAGACGTTATTGAACGCACCAAACCATTCAGGCAAGTAACAAGGGTTCCGCATGAGCGAAAAAAAAGGGCGCAGTATGGCCGGACTGCCGTGGATTGCAGCCATGGCTTTTTTTATGCAGGCGCTGGATGCCACGATTCTCAACACCGCCCTTCCCGCCATTGCGCATAGCCTAAACCGTTCACCGCTGGCCATGCAGTCTGCCATTATCAGCTACACATTAACGGTCGCTATGCTTATCCCGGTCAGCGGCTGGTTAGCTGACCGCTTCGGCACCCGTAAGGTGTTTATCATTGCCGTCGGCCTGTTTACGCTCGGTTCACTGGCCTGCGCCCTCTCCAGTTCATTAATGGAGCTGGTTATCTTTCGCGTAATTCAGGGGATAGGCGGCGCCATGATGATGCCGGTGGCGCGTCTGGCATTATTAAGAGCCTACCCGCGCAGCGAACTGCTCCCCGTACTGAACTTCGTCACTATGCCCGGACTTGTTGGCCCGATTCTTGGGCCGGTGCTCGGTGGCGTGCTGGTCACCTGGGCCAGCTGGCACTGGATTTTCCTCATTAATATTCCTATCGGCATTATCGGGATACTGTACGCGCGCAAATATATGCCGGATTTCACCACGCCGCGCCGCCGTTTCGATACCAGCGGTTTTCTGTTGTTTGGATTGAGCCTGGTACTGTTTTCCAGCGGCATCGAACTGTTTGGCGAGAAAATCGTCGCAACCTGGATAGCTCTTTCGGTCATTGCCCTTAGCGTTATACTGCTGCTGGCCTATATCCGCCACGCGCGTCGCCACCCGGCTCCGCTGATCTCGCTTTCTTTATTTAAGACGCGCACCTTTTCGGTCGGTATTGCCGGTAATCTGGCCACCCGTCTGGGCACCGGCTGTGTGCCGTTTCTGATGCCCTTGATGTTGCAGGTCGGTTTTGGCTATCCAGCGATCGTCGCAGGCTGCATGATAGCTCCCACCGCAATCGGCTCGATTATCGCGAAATCAACCGTGACTCAGATTTTACGCTGGCTCGGCTATCGGAAAACCCTGGTCGGCATCACCATTTTTATCGGACTGATGATTGCCCAGTTCTCCTTCCAGTCTCCGGCAATGCCTGTCTGGATGCTCTTGCTACCGCTGTTTGTGCTGGGGATGGCGATGTCCACCCAGTTCACATCGATGAATACCATCACGCTGGCCGATTTGACCGATGATAACGCCAGCAGCGGCAATAGCCTGCTGGCCGTGACGCAACAGCTATCCATTAGCCTCGGGGTCGCCATTAGTGCCGCAGTGCTACGTTTTTATGAAGGGTTCGACAGCGCCAGTACCGTTGAGCAGTTCCACTACACCTTTATTACGATGGGGGCGATTACCGTGGTTTCGGCGCTGACATTTATGCTGTTAAGAGCGAAAGACGGCCGCAACCTGATTAAAGAGCGGCATAAGCGTTAAACGGAGCCGCGAACGACCAGCTCCGGGGTGAGCTGAACGCGTTGCTGCTTCTGACCCGGATCGGCCATGCGATGAATCAGCACGTCGATGGCCAGTTCGCCCAGTTCATCTTTCGGCTGATGGATGGTAGTCAGTGGCGGCGTCATATAGCGCGCCAGTTCGATATCGTCATACCCCACCAGCGCCATATCCTGCGGAATTCGTAACCCGGCCTGATACAGCGATTGATATGCCCCAACCGCCATCGCGTCGTTGCCGACGAAGACCGCCTGCGGCCGCTCGGGTAAGGCAAGCAGCTTTTGCATGGCGCTAAATCCGCCGCCAAATTCGAAATCACTGGTAATGACATAACCGTCCATCACCGGAAGCCCGGCGCGCGCCATCGCCGCGTGATACCCCTCCAGGCGCAGGCGCGACGGCGTTTTATCCAGCGGCCCTGCAATACAGGCCACGCGGGTATATCCTTTATCAATCAGATACTGGGTTGCCATATCGCCGCCCAGCAGCGAGTTGTCCTGAATCAGATCGCTATCGCCGTCAAACGGCGCCCAGTCCATCATCACCGTAGGGACTGACGGGTAGCGCTGCATAATTTCCGGTGAAGGCTGATGCGTTTCGGTACACAGCAGCAGCAGACCATCGACGCGTTTTTGCATCAGCGTCTCAAGATTGCGGTTCATGCGCTGCTCATCGCCTTCGGTATTACACAGCACCAGACTATAGCCTCGCTCAAAACAGCTGCGCTCCACGCCGCGCACCAGTTCCGAATAAAACGGATTGGTACTGGCGGTGATCAGCATGCCAATGGTCCGGGTCTGGTTTAATTTGAGGCTACGCGCCAGGGCAGACGGCGCATAGTTAAGGTTTTTAATCGCCGCATCAACTTTGGCGGTAATCGCCTCGCTGACGAAGCGATCTTTATTAATGACGTGAGAAACTGTTGAAGTGGAAACGCCCGCCTCGCGGGCTACATCCTTCATGGTAGCCAAACGTTACCCCTGTTGACGTAAAAACTCGTCGATTTCTTCGCGCCATGGTACGGAAGGCTGTGCGCCTTTACGGGTAACGGCAATCGCCGCCGCGGCATGGGCAAAACGGATCGCTTCGTCCAGCGCGATTCCTTCCAGTAAGGCCGTCACAAAAGCGCCATTAAAGGTATCACCAGCGGCAATGGTATCGATGGCCTGAACTTTAAAACCGGGAACCCGACGGCCTTGACCTTCATGGCTGACCCATACGCCCCGGCTGCCAAGCGTAATCATCACGATACCAATGCCTTTGTCATGCAGCACACGGGCCGCGTTAGCCGCATCGTCATCGTTTTCCACGCGGATGCCGGTCAGCTTCTCGGCTTCGGTTTCGTTAGGCGTAATGATATCCACCAGCGCGAGCAGTTCATCTGACAACTCACGCGCCGGTGCCGGGTTAAGCACCACGGTGGTTTGATGCTGATGCGCGATTTTTGCTGCCGCCAGCACGCTTTCCAGCGGTGACTCCAGCTGCATCAGCAGCGCCTGAGCACCCGCAATACGCGCTTTTTCCGCCTCAACCTGCTCGACAGAGAGCGCGGCGTTAGCTCCGGCATGAATACCGATAACATTCTCACCTTCGGCGTTAACAAAAATCAGCGCCACGCCGGTCGATTGATCTTTGACCGCCCGCACCGGCGCAACATCGATACCATCGCTCAGGAGCTGGCGACGAACGCGTTCGCCGATATCGTCATCGCCGGTACAGGCAATAAACGCAATATCCGCGCCGCTTCGCCCGGCGGCGACGGCCTGGTTAGCCCCTTTACCGCCGAAAGCCACCTGATAATGATGACCGGTGACGGTTTCGCCCGGCGTCGGGAAAGATTCAAGGTTAAGAATGTGATCGGCATTGATGCTGCCAAGGACGACAAGTTTGCCTGCGGTTTTCATTATTTCTGTTCCCGGGAAAGCGCGCCACCGGATTCCGGTGGCGCATGCCCTGCTTTTCTTTTTTATATTGTCCCTCGGACCGTTTCCGACCCGAATCGCATATTACTGCTTAATGACCAGCTTCAGCTCAACCGGATAGCTGGCATCCACTTTCTCACCCTTCAGCACTTTATCAGCAGTTTCGACGCCTTTCACGCCGATCTGCTCTGGCAACTGAGCGATGGTCGCTGCCAGTTTGCCACTATTTACGGCTTTTTCGCCATCCGGAGTACCGTCAAATCCAACCACCATCACATCGGATTTGCCTGCCGTTTGTAATGCACGCAGCGCACCCAGCGCCATTTCATCGTTCTGCGCAAATACCGCTTTCACATCAGGATGGGCGGTCAGCAGGTTCTGCATGACGTTCAGACCTTTGGTACGGTCGAAGTCCGCCGGCTGGCTGGCCAGAACATTGAATTTATGCGCGGCAACGGCCTGCTTAAAGCCCTCACCACGTTCACGAGCCGCGGAAGTCCCTGCAATACCCTGCAGTTCAATCACTTTCGCGCCTTCACCGGCTTTCTTCGCAATGTAGTCGCCGGCCATCTTACCGCCCAGCACGTTATCAGACGCGATATGGCTGACGACGTCGCCTTTCGAAGCCTGACGGTCGAGGGTAATCACCGGGATCTTCGCCTGGTTAGCCATCTTCACGGCGTTACCTACCGCATCAGAATCGGTAGGGTTAATCAGCAGCAGCTTCGCGCCACGGACCGTTAAATCCTGTACGTTCGCCAGCTCTTTCGCCGGGTTGTTCTGCGAATCCAGTACGACAAGGTTGTAGCCCAGTTTGTCCGCTTCTTTCTGCGCCCCCTCTTTCAGGGAAACAAAGAACGGGTTATTCAGGGTAGAGATAACCAGGGCGATAGTATCTTTCGCCATCGCGTTGGCGCTGACGGTTGCACTGAGAGCCACAGCAGAGACCAGGGTCGCCAGTTTTTTCATATTCATAGTTAAGATGTCCTGTAGAGTTCTGAGTTACTGCTTTTTGTTGTCTACCAGCACCGCCAGCAAAATTACCACCGCTTTCACGATCATCTGGTAATAGGAAGAAACGCCTAATAGATTCAAACCGTTGTTCAGGAAGCCAAGGATCAGCGCGCCAATCAAGGTACCGACAATACGCCCTTTCCCCCCCGCCAGACTGGTGCCGCCGAGCACAACCGCCGCGATAGCATCCAGTTCATAACCGGTACCCGCCGTCGGCTGCGCGGAAGAGAGGCGCGCCACTTCGATAATCCCCGCCAGCGAAGCCAGCAGGCCGCATAACGAATAGACGATGATTTTCACTTTATTGACGCTGATGCCGGATAAGCGGGTCGCCGCCTCGTTACCGCCCAGCGCATAGATATAACGACCCAGCCGCGTATGGTGCAGCATGTACCAGGCCGCCAGAAAGACGATTGCCATAATCCATACCGGCGTCGGAACCCCTAACGGGCGCCCGATACCAAACCAGCCAAACAGGTCGGCGTTATCGGTAAACCCGGTGTTCACCGGACTGCCGTTGGTGTACACCATCGTCACCCCGCGCAGGAGCAGCATCATCACCAGGGTGGCGATAAAGGCCTGAACACGCCCTTTCGCCACAATCACGCCGGTCACCGCGCCAATTGCCGCGCCTAAAGCAAGCGCTGCGGCAATCGCTACCAGCGCATTCACCTCCAGCCCCACAATCGATGCCGCAACCGCACCGGTCAGCGCCAGCAGGGAGCCGACGGACAGGTCGATCCCCGAGGTCAGAATGACCAGCGTCATTCCGACGGCCATAATGGCGTTGACCGACGTCTGCTGCAGGATATTGAAGAGGTTATTAACGGTAAAAAAGTTGGGGCTCATGGTCGAAACAATCGCTATCAGCACCAGCAGGGCAATCAACGACTTTTGCTCCATCAGCCATGCTTTTGTGAAATAGCGGCGACCAGTAACAGCCTGGGTTGTCATCTTTTTTACTCCTGATTCACACGGTTAAGCTTGCCCACAGCGGCAGCCATCAATACTTCCTGGGTGGCCTGCTCGCGTGTGAACTCACCGCCGAGATGCCCTTCATGCATCACCATGATGCGATCGCTCATGCCCAGCACTTCCGGCATCTCCGAAGAGACCAGAATGATGCTCAGACCATCGGCTTTAAACTGGTTGATCAGCTGATAGATCTCTTTCTTCGCACCAACGTCCACGCCGCGGGTCGGTTCATCAAGGATCAGCACCTTCGGCCGCGTCATCAGCCCGCGGGCGATGGCCACTTTTTGCTGGTTACCACCGGAGAGCAGGCCTATTGCCTGTTCCATCGACGGCGTTTTCACATTGAACAGGCGGATAAAATCGCTCACCGTCTGCTGCTCATCTTTGTGCTTCAGGCGGCCACCAGCATGGCTGAAATAGCGCAGCGCCGTTAACGACATGTTTTCTTTCACCGACATACCGAGCACTAAGCCATCACGCTTGCGGTCTTCGGAGATATAGACAATCCCGTTTGCCAGACCATCCTGAGGGGAACGGGTCACCACTTCATGGCCGTCGAGCGTGACGGAACCGCTGGTGCGCGGCAGCGCGCCGTACAGCACCTTCATCAACTCCGTTCGTCCGGCCCCCATCAGCCCGGCGACGCCGAGAATTTCGCCCTGACGGAGGGAAAAGGTCACATTTTCAACGCCCGGCCCGCACAGGTTGTCCACCTTCAGACGAACCGTACCGGGCGCTTTATCCAGGTGCGGATACTGATCTTCCAGCTTGCGGCCAACCATCATTTCGATCAGCAGATCTTCATTCAGACTGGCGACCTCGCGCTCGGCGATAAACTGCCCGTCGCGAAAGACCGTCACATCATCGCAAATCTCGAAGATCTCTTTCATACGGTGGGAGATATAAACAATCCCGCGCCCCTGCGCTTTCAGCTCGCGGATGACGCGGAACAGAGATTCCGTTTCGGTATCGGTCAATGCGTCCGTTGGCTCATCCATAATGATGACCTTCGACTCAAAGCTCAGCACCTTGGCGATTTCAACCATCTGCTGATCGCCAATCGACAGATCGCCCACCAGCTTCTGGCTGTTAAAGCGTAAATTCAGCTTTGCCAGCAGTTTGTCGGCTTCGGCATACATCGTTTTCCAGTCGATTTTGCCAAACCGATTGACGAACTCACGACCGAGGAAAATGTTTTCCGCGATCGTCAGTTGTGGGATCAGGTTGAGTTCCTGGTGAATAATGCCGATACCAGCTTCCTGGGAGGATTTCGGTCCATTGAAGGTGACCTCTTTGCCGAGCCACAACAGCGAGCCGGCATCGCGGGTATAGATACCGGTCAGCACCTTCATCATGGTGGATTTGCCGGCACCGTTTTCGCCGACCAGCGCCATCACGCGGCCAGCATAGACATTGAGCGAGGCGCCGGAGAGCGCCTTAACGCCAGGGAACGCTTTATCGATCCCTTTTAATTGCAATAAGGCTTCCATATCGGCGACCTCAGAACGTCACGCCGGCACAGAGAATAACGTTCGCATACGGGGAACACTCCCCGCTGCGAATCACCGCCTGACTATCTGCGGTTTGTTTTTTAAACTGCTCATGACTGGTGTAACGAATTTCAATGGTGTTTCCCTGGTGTTGCTGCAGCAGCTCAAGGTGAGTGAGCAACGTCGCATGGAGCTGCGGATTGTGTGTCTTTATCTCTTCCGCCAGGATCGCCGCCTCAACCTGCATTTCCGCCGTCACCACCTCCAGAACCTGCATAAAGGAGGGAACGCCCTGGGTTAATGCCATATCGATGCGCGTGCTGCTGCGGGGAACCGGTAAACCGGCATCGCAGACCACCAGCGTATCGGTATGACCCAGGCGGGAGATAACCGAAGAAATATCAGCGTTAAGTACGGTGCCTTTTTTCATTTTTCTCTTTTGCTCCATTAGCGAAACGTTTCGCTGTCGCAAGTATTGTCAATACACGCATGAAAAACCATCACCAGAAGAGAGAAATGTGATCGCCATCGAAACGTTTCGCAAACGCCGGGAAGGAAAAGTGAAGCGGGGCAAAAAACCAAAAAAAGCCCTTCACGCGGAAGGGCTTCAGAGCATCAGATTTCGACCTGGGTACCGAGTTCAATCACCCGGTTTGGCGGGATTTCAAACTGATCCGGCGCCCTCAGGGCGTTACGCTGGAGCAGGAGGTACAGTTTTCCACGCAGACGCAAATACCATGGCCGTTTGCCGATAATCAGCGATTCATGCGACATAAAGAACGAGGTTTCCATCATCCGGCAGCTCAGACCTTCCAGCCCGCAGCGGTGGAACACCTCTTCCACGTTTGGCGTTTCGCGCCAGCCGTAGCTGGCCACCACGCGCCAGAACGACGGCGAAATCTGCTCGATCTGCACCCGGCGGACGTTATGCACATAAGGCGCATCTTCAGTACGCAGCGTCAGCAGAATCACGCGTTCATGCAGCACCTTGTTGTGCTTAAGGTTATGCAGCAGGGCAAACGGAATCACGTTCAGCGCACGGGACATATATACGGCAGTCCCCGGTACGCGAACCGGCGGTGATTTCTCGAGGGAAGAGATCATCGCTTCCAGAGAGTTACCGTGTTCATGCATCCGACGCAGCAGACGGAAACGCTCGCTTTTCCAGGTCGTCATCACGGTGAACATCACCAGACCCAGCGTTAACGGCAGCCAGCCGCCGGAAACAATCTTATCGAGGTTGGCCGAGAACAGCGGAAAATCAATGCTCATAAAGGCGATCAGGAGCAGCGCGACAACGAACTTATTCCAGCGCCAGTTTTTACGCGCGACCGTAGTGAAGAGAATCGTGGTCAATACCATGGTTCCCGTTACCGCGATCCCGTACGCCGCCGCGAGGTTCGAAGAGTGCTCGAAGTTGATAATCACGATGACCACCGAGACATACAGCAGCCAGTTGATGAACGGAATATAGATCTGTCCGGACTCCATTTCCGAGGTATGAATAATCCGCATCGGCGACAGATATCCCAGACGAACCGCCTGGCGAGTCAGCGAGAAGACTCCGGAAATTACCGCCTGCGAGGCGATAACCGTCGCCAGCGCCGCAATGATCAGCATCGGAATCAGCGCCCATTCAGGAGCCAGCAGGAAGAAGGGGTTTTTGATCGCTTCCGGGTGCTGCAACAGCAGCGCTCCCTGGCCGAAGTAGTTCAGCACCAGCGAGGGCAGCACCACCGAAAACCAGGCCAGGCGAATCGGTAGTTTGCCAAAGTGCCCCATATCCGCATACAGCGCTTCGACACCGGTAATGGACAGCACCACCGCGCCCAGCGCAACAAAAGAGACGGTTTTATATTCAAGGAAGAAATGAACCGCCCAGTAAGGGTTTAGCGCCTGCAGCACTTCCGGGTTGGCGATAATGCTGCGCGCGCCCAGCACCGCCAGCAGCAGGAACCAAATCAGCATAATCGGCGCGAACAGCTTGCCGACCATACTGGTCCCGTGCTTCTGGATAGCAAACAGCAGCGTCAACACGATAATGGAGATGGGGACAATCCAGGTATCCAGATTAGGGGCGATAATTTCCAGCCCTTCAATCGCCGACATGACCGAAATCGCTGGCGTAATCACCACTTCACCATAGAAGAAGCTGCCGCCGATCAGGCCAAGAATAACCAGAACCGACGTCATTCGCGCAGACGTATTACGCCCCGCCAGCGACATCAGCGTCAGGATCCCCCCTTCACCGGCGTTATCTGCGCGCATTACGAAGGTGATATATTTGAGTGATACGGTAAAGATCAACAGCCAGAATATTAGCGACAGAAAGCCAAAAACAGCATCACGTTCAACGCCAAACCCAAACTGACCAGACAGACATTCCCGAAGTGTATACAGCGGACTGGTACCGATATCTCCGTATACCACGCCGATAGCCGCCAGCGTTATTGCTGGCAACGATTGCTTATTATCAGTGCTCATAGACTAGTCTTTTCGTTTATAAAACAAATGTGTGCCTAGTCCCTTGGCCCACAAAAAGCGCACAGTATGCACGATTATTTGCTGAATCGTACCCCTAACAAACATCATATTAACCTGGCTCAAAGAAAATAAATCGATTCTTCAGGCTATTACCATCCCTAATCAAACATCTATACTCGAATCAATAACGACACATGAAAAAGCACGCAACTCAATTATGGCTCAATCACATTTACTGGCAGAAAGAATTTCCCGGCTCAGCGCCTCCCTCGAAAAAGGTTTGTTCGAACGCAGTCACGCGATACGACTCTGCCTGCTTGCCGCACTCAGCGGCGAAAGCGTTTTTTTACTCGGTCCGCCGGGTATCGCTAAAAGCCTGATCGCCCGCCGCCTCAAATTCGCCTTTCAGCAAGCCCGCGCTTTTGAATACCTGATGACCCGCTTTTCTACTCCGGAAGAGGTTTTTGGCCCCCTCTCCATCCAGGCGCTGAAGGATGAAGGACGCTACGAGCGCCTGACGACAGGCTATCTTCCGGAAGCCGAAATCGTCTTCCTCGATGAAATCTGGAAAGCCGGCCCGGCTATCCTCAACACCTTACTGACGGCAATCAACGAACGTCAGTTCCGCAACGGGGCGAAAGAAGAAAAAATCCCCATGCGCCTGCTGGTGGCGGCCTCAAACGAATTACCGGAAGCGGACAGCAGCCTTGAAGCGCTGTACGATCGCATGCTCATCCGTTTATGGCTGGATAAGGTCCAGGATAAAACGAACTTCCGCTCGATGCTGATAAGCCAGCAGGATGAAAACAGCAACCCGGTCCCTGCCAGCCTGCAGGTCAGCGACGAAGAGTTCCGGCAGTGGCAGCAGGATATCAGCGCCGTGAAGCTACCGGACAGCGTGTTTGAGCTTATCTTCCAGCTCCGCCAGCAGCTGGATACGTTATCGGGTTCGCCTTATGTCTCGGATCGGCGCTGGAAAAAGGCCATTCGTCTGCTGCAGGCCAGCGCCTTCTTCAGCGGCCGGGATACCATTGCCCCTATCGATCTTATTTTGCTGAAAGATTGCCTGTGGCACGATATCGAAAGCATGAATCTGATGTCACAGCAGCTGGAAACCTTGATGACCAGCCATGCCTGGCAACAGCAGGCAATGCTGACCAAACTGGGCGCCATAACCCAAAGACGCATCCAAATCCAACAGCAGCACAGCGACAAAACCGCGCTGAAGGTCACGCGCCTCGGCGGGATGTTCAGCCGTAAACCGCATTATGAATTACCGTCTGAACTCAAGGATACCACGCTGACCCTGCTGCTCCAGCAGCCGCTTAAGCTGCACGATATGGAAGTTATTCATATAACCTTCGTCCGCGAAGAGCTCTCGCACTGGCTGGAAAAAGGCGGTGAAATCCGCGGTAAGCTTAACGGCATTGGTTTCGCCCAGCAGCTGAATATCGATGTCGATGCCAGCCAGCATCTGGTCGTTCGCGACGTCAGCCTGCAAGGCTCCCGCCTTTCGCTGCCCGGCAGCGAATCGCAAGAAAACATGCCGGCCGAAATCCGCCAGCAGCTGGAAGCGCTGGATGACGAGTGGCACCAGCAGCATAACCGCTTTAGCGAACAGCAAAAATGTCTGTTTATTCCCGGTGACTGGCTAGGACGTATTGAAGCCAGCCTGCAGGACGTCGGCACGCAGATTAAACAGGCGCGACAGCCATGACGCTGGATATGCTGAATGTCATGCTGGCAGTCAGCGAAGAGGGGATGATCGAAGAGATGCTGCTGGCGCTGCTGGCCTCTCCTCAGCTTGCCGTGTTCTTCGAAAAATTTCCGCGCCTGAAGAATATTATCGCCGCCGATATTCCGCGCTGGCGGGAAGCCGTCAGAGCACGACTCAAAGAGACGCCGATCCCGCCGGAGCTGGATGTTGAAGTCCAGAACTATCAGCGATCGCAGCTGCTCTCCACCTCGCAGTTCATCGTGCAGCTCCCGCAGATCCTTGGCCAGCTGCATCAGCTGCACTCGCCGTTTGCCGCCCAGGCGCAACAGCTGGTGGATGACAATGCGACCTTCACGCCCGCACTACATACCCTGTTTTTACAGCGCTGGCGTCTGAGTCTGGTGGTGCAGGCAACCACACTCAACCAGCAGCTGCTGGATGAAGAACGCGATCAGCTACTGAGTGAAGTCCAGGAGAGGATGACCCTGAGCGGACAGCTGGAACCGGTGCTGGTGGAAAACGATAACGCCGCGGGCCGGCTGTGGGATATGAGCGCAGGCGAGCTGAAGCGCGGCGACTATCAGCTGATCGTTCGCTACGGTGACTTTCTCAGCCAGCAGCCGGAGCTGATGCAGCTGGCTGAGCAGTTAGGCCGCTCGCGGGAAGCCAAATCGATACCGAAAAAGGATGCGCCGATGGAAGCCTTTCGCAGCCTGGTTCGTGAGCCGGCAACGGTACCGGAACAGGTTGATGGCCTACAACAGAGCGACGATATCCTGCGCCTGCTGCCGCCGGAGCTGGCGACGCTGGGGATCACTGAACTGGAATTTGAGTTCTATCGCAAGCTGGTAGAAAAGCAGCTGCTGACCTATCGGCTACATGGCGACGCCTGGCGGGAAAAAATCACCGAGAGGCCGGTGACCCGACAAGATGTTGACGAACAGCCACGCGGACCTTTTATCGTCTGCGTCGATACTTCCGGCTCGATGGGCGGTTTCAACGAACAGTGCGCCAAGGCGTTTTGCCTGGCATTAATGCGGGTGGCGCTGGCGGACAATCGCCGCTGCTTTATTATGCTTTTCTCCAGTGAGGTCGTGCATTACGAGCTGACGGGCCCGCAGGGTCTGGAGCAGGCGATCCGCTTCCTGAGCCAGCGTTTTCGCGGCGGTACGGATTTAGCCAGCTGTTTCCGTTCCATCATTGAGCGAATGCAAAACCCGCAGTGGGTCGATGCCGATGCGGTGGTGATTTCTGATTTTATTGCCCAGCGGCTGCCGGATGAGGTGATCAATAAGGTGGGGGAGCTACAGCACAAGCATCATCATCGCTTTCATGCGGTAGCGATGTCTGTCCATGGCAAACCCGGCATCATGCGCATCTTCGATCATATCTGGCGCTTTGATACCGGGTTACGTAGCCGCCTGCTGCGACGCTGGCGGCGTTAACGGATCTCTCGGGGCGATTAAAGGAGCGAAGCCACGCTCTCACGAACCTGCGCCGGCCATACGCCGCACTGTACCTGGCCAATATGATCCAGCTGCAGCAGCAGCATGGTAAGACGGGATTGACCAATGCCGCCGCCGATGGTCTGCGGCATTTCACCGCGCAGCAGCGCCTGGTGCCACTCCAGCTTCAGACGATCCTCATCACCGGTGATCGCCAGCTGGCGCTTCAGGGCCTCGGCATCCACGCGGATCCCCATAGAGGAGAGCTCGAAAGCGTCTTCCAGCACCGGGTTCCACACCAGAATATCGCCGTTCAGGCCGCTAAAGCCTTCCTCAACCGATGTACTCCAGTCATCATAATCCGGCGCACGAACGTCGTGACGCTGGCCATCAGAAAGCTTACCGCCAATCCCCATCAGGAATACGGCTCCCAGCTCTTTCGCAATCGCCCGCTCGCGGCCTTTAGCATCGAGATCCGGATAACGGCTCAGCAGCGTCTGGCTATGGACAAACTGAATCTGTTCCGGCAGGAACGGCGTCAGGCCAAACTCTTTACATACAGCGGCTTCGGTCGCTTTAATCCCGGCGTAGATAGCCTCTACGGTTGATTTTAATGTGCCGGCATGGCGTTCATCATCACCCATCACGCGTTCCCAGTCCCACTGGTCGACGTAAACAGAGTGGATGGCGGTCAGTCGGTCTTCATCGGGGCGAAGGGCCTTCATGTGCGTGTACAGCCCTTCGCCCGCGCTGAAGTCGTGTTGTCCCAGGGTTTGACGTTTCCACTTCGCCAGTGAATGAACCACTTCGAACTGGGCGTCTGGCAGCGTTTTCACTTTCACCTGAACCGCTTTCTCGCAACCAGACAGGTTGTCCTGAGTCCCGTCTCCTACGCGGCTTAAGATAGGTGCCTGGACTTCAATCAGACCAAGCTTCTCTTCCAGCTGGCGGGAAAAGTGAGACTTAACGAAACTAATCTGGCGTTGTTTTGCGATGTATGCGGTTTTCATTTTTTTATTACTCCTGCGTCCTGTTGATATTGATTAAGCAACAAAAATGGCCACCAATACAATAATCAAACAACAAAAAGCCACGTTCACTTTTGATTCATTAAAATATACGGCTAATATAGAAAGAATCTTCAAACATCATAAGAAAAACCTATGGAAAATTATCAGATCGACAATCTGGACCGCGGCATCCTGGAAGCCTTAATGGCCAATGCCCGTACCGCCTATGCCGAATTGGCCAAACAGTTTGGCGTCAGCCCGGGGACGATTCATGTTCGCGTAGAGAAGATGAAACAGGCAGGGATCATTACCGGCGCCCGTATCGACGTGAACCCCAAACAGCTCGGTTACGACGTCTGCTGCTTTATCGGCATCATTTTGAAAAGCGCCAAAGACTATCCCTCCGCGCTGGCCAAACTCGAAAGTCTCGACGAGGTCACCGAGGCCTACTACACCACCGGGCACTACAGCATCTTTATTAAGGTGATGTGCCGCTCGATCGATGCCCTGCAGCAGGTACTTATCAACAAGATCCAAACAATCGATGAAATTCAGTCCACCGAGACCCTGATCTCCCTGCAGAACCCGATCATGCGGACCATCCGCCCGTGATCGGGCTTTTTTAATCCCACATTTTCCACAGGTAGATCCCAGCTCTCACACAGCGTACAATGTGCCACTCTGAATAATTGAGCAGACGATCATGGCAGACATTACGCTTATCAGCGGCAGTACCCTGGGCAGTGCGGAATATGTAGCGGAGCATCTGGCTGAAAAGCTGGAAGAGGCGGGCTACAGCACCGAAATCCAGCACGGTCCGTTGATCGAGGATCTGCAGGCTGAGGGGATCTGGTTAGTTATCTCCTCTACACATGGTGCGGGTGATATCCCTGATAATCTGCTGCCGTTCTATGAAGCGCTTCAGGAAAAGCAGGCAGACCTGTCCGCCGTTCGTTTTGGCGCCGTGGGCATCGGCAGCCGCGAATATGACACCTTCTGCGGCGCCATCGACAAAATCGACAGCGCATTGAAGGCATGTGGCGCACAACAGATCGGCGAAACGCTGAAGATAAATGTCCTGGAACATGAAATTCCGGAGGATCCGGCTGAGATTTGGGTCGGATCCTGGAAAGATTTGCTCTAAGTTTTGTAAAGATCGTCCGATCTTCTGTGGATAACTATACTTAAAAGCTCTGATCAACCGGTAGTTATCCAACGTATAACCAGTGGCTGCTTTTTGACCTGTGTATAACCCTTCATTTTGATCCCAGCTTATACGGAACAGGATCACCGATCATTCACAGATAGTGATCCTTCTTAAGCATTTGATCTTAAAACGCGGATCTGGCTTATCCACAGAAAGGTTCGATCCTAATAAGAGATCACAATAAAACAGATCTCTAAATAAAAGATTTTCTTTTTAATACTCAAGATCCCGGAGCTTTCTCGATCGACTAAAGTTGAGTAGAATCCACGGCCCGGGCTTCAATCCATTTTCAAACCGCTTTATGCGAGGCATACCACCATGTTTTATCAGGATCCTTTTGACGTCATCATCATTGGCGGGGGTCATGCAGGCACTGAGGCCGCGATGGCCGCAGCGCGAATGGGTCAGCAGACCCTGCTTTTGACACACAATATCGACACGTTGGGGCAGATGAGCTGCAACCCGGCGATTGGCGGCATTGGGAAAGGACACCTGGTAAAAGAAGTGGATGCGCTTGGCGGACTGATGGCGAAAGCGATCGACCAGGCAGGCATTCAGTTTAGGATACTAAACGCCAGCAAAGGACCGGCGGTACGAGCGACACGAGCTCAGGCAGACCGCGTACTCTATCGTCAGGCGGTACGCACTGCGCTGGAAAACCAGCCCAACCTGATGATCTTCCAGCAGGCGGTTGAGGATCTGATTGTTGAAAACGATCGGGTTGTCGGAGCCGTTACCCAGATGGGACTGAAATTCCGCGCCAAAGCGGTGGTCCTGACCGTCGGTACCTTCCTTGATGGCAAGATCCATATCGGACTGGATAACTACAGCGGTGGCCGCGCAGGCGATCCGCCGTCCATCCCGCTTTCTCGCCGCTTACGTGAGCTGCCGCTGCGCGTCAGCCGCCTGAAAACCGGTACGCCGCCGCGTATTGATGCCCGTACCATCGACTTTAGCGTTCTGGCGCCGCAGCATGGTGATAACCCCATGCCGGTCTTCTCGTTCATGGGCAATGTGGCTCAGCATCCGCAGCAGGTACCGTGCTATATCACGTATACCAACGAAAAAACCCACGACGTGATCCGTAATAACCTCGATCGTAGCCCAATGTATGCCGGGGTGATTGAAGGGATCGGCCCGCGTTATTGCCCGTCGATCGAAGATAAAGTGATGCGTTTTGCCGATCGTAACCAGCATCAGATCTTCCTCGAGCCTGAAGGGCTGACATCTAATGAAATTTATCCAAACGGTATCTCCACCAGCCTGCCGTTTGACGTACAAATGCAAATTGTTCGCTCTATGCAAGGCATGGAGAACGCCAGAATCGTTCGTCCAGGCTACGCTATTGAGTACGACTTTTTCGACCCGCGCGATCTGAAGCCGACGTTGGAAAGTAAATATATCCACGGTCTGTTCTTTGCCGGACAAATTAACGGCACCACCGGTTACGAAGAAGCTGCCGCTCAGGGGCTGCTTGCCGGCCTGAACGCCGGTCGTTTCTCTGCGGAAAAAGAGGGTTGGGCGCCGGCGCGTTCAGAAGCCTACCTCGGCGTGCTGGTCGACGATCTGTGTACTCTGGGAACGAAAGAACCGTACCGGATGTTTACTTCACGCGCCGAATATCGTCTGATGCTGCGCGAAGATAACGCCGATCTGCGTCTGACGGAACAGGGACGTGAACTGGGTCTGGTCGATGATGAACGCTGGGCGCGTTTCAATGAGAAGCTGGAAAGCATTGAGCTGGAGCGTCAGCGTCTGAAAACCACCTGGGTTTATCCGGCGGCAGACAGCGCAGAAGAAGTGAATGCTCACCTGACTGCACCACTTTCTCGCGAAGCGAGCGGAGAAGATTTACTCCGTCGTCCGGAAATGACCTATGAGCAGCTGGTTCAGCTGTCACCGTTCGCACCGGGCCTCGAAGATGTGCAGGCCGCAGAACAGGTCGAAATCCAGGTGAAGTACGAAGGGTATATTGCTCGTCAGCAGGAAGAGATCGAAAGACAGCAGCGTAATGAGAATACGATCCTGCCGGCAACGCTTGATTATCGTCAGGTGATCGGGTTGTCGAATGAAGTGATTGCCAAGCTCAACGATCACAAACCGTCTTCAATCGGTCAGGCTTCGCGTATTTCCGGCATCACGCCAGCGGCGATTTCTATTTTGCTGGTCTGGTTGAAAAAGCAGGGGATGCTGCGCCGTAGCGCCTGATTGCCCTGACAGGCGGAATTTGGCGGATAGCAGACTGCGCCTCCGCCCTTTTGATTCACCGGCCCGGTAAGCGTCATCGCCTCCGGGCTCATTATTTCTGGACAGGTACTGAACGTGCTCAACAAACTTTCTCGTCTGCTGGCTGAAGCCGGTATTTCGCTCACCGATCACCAGAAAAACCAGCTGGTGGCCTATGTTGGAATGCTGGATAAGTGGAACAAAGCCTACAATCTGACTTCCGTTCGCGATCCGAATGAGATGCTGATTCGCCATATCCTCGATAGCATTGTTGTTGCGCCGTATCTGCAGGGAACGCGTTTTATCGACGTCGGAACAGGGCCAGGGCTACCGGGAATCCCGCTGGCGATAGTTCTTCCGCAAGCACATTTCACGCTGCTGGACAGCCTTGGTAAGCGCGTGCGTTTTCTTCGTCAGGTCCAGCATGAGTTAAAACTGGATAATATTGCTCCGGTACAGAGCCGCGTGGAAGATTTCCCCGCTGAGCCGCCGTTCGATGGCGTCATCAGCCGCGCATTTGCCTCTCTGAATGACATGGTCAGCTGGTGTCATCATCTGCCGTCAGAAACCGGCTGCTTCTATGCGTTGAAAGGGGTGGCCCAGGAAGATGAAATGGCAAATCTTCCCAACGGATATACCGTCAGCGAGATCATCAGGCTGCATGTTCCTGAGCTGGAAGGGGAGCGTCACCTGGTGGTTATTAAGCCAAAAATGATTTAGTTTTTATCAAAAAATGTGAAAAAAATGAGACCGTAGCATGTTACAAAAATAAATGTGACTGCGAGCTATTCCCGGGGCATTTTAACCATGTTTTTACTATGGGTTATCTCGAAGTTAACTTTGACGGTTGGTTAACCCATAAAATAGTCAACATTGAAAATATCAGTACGCTAAAAATCGAGCGCCTGACAGAGCATACAGATGTTAAATATTTATTATAAATGTCAATAAAAGGTTTTCATTGTATGCGTGGTTGTTTTATAAAAACTGCTCATTTTTTATCTTTAATATCAAAAAGATGAAAACAGACAATTTATGAACGGAATTAATTCGCATTCCTCTAAAATGTTTAATATGTGATCTGGTGCACGCTTTAATCTCTGTGTTTTCTCAGTATTTGCAGTTTCGTATGACGGCTCACAGATTGGCAAAATGCAGGAAAAGTTGCCAGCTGGAAAATAATTAAACATTTATTCACTATTTTGCTACTTATTGTTTGAAATCACGGGGCGTCACCGTATAATTTGTCCGCTTTTTGATGCTTGACTCTTCGTCTTAAAGGACGTTTTATACGACACGCGACATACCTCGAAGGGAGCAGGAGTAAAAACGTGATGTCTGTGTCGCTCTTGAGTCGAAACGTTGCTCGTAAGCTTCTGTTTATTCAGTTACTGGCAGTAATAGCAAGTGGACTGCTGTTCAGCCTAAAAGACCCCTTCTGGGGCGTCTCCGCTGTATGTGGAGGTTTGGCGGTTGTTTTGCCAAACATGTTGTTTATGATTTTTGCCTGGCGTCATCAGGCGCATACACCATCTAAAGGCCGAGTGGCCTGGACCTTCGCCTTCGGCGAAGCTTTCAAGGTGTTGCTGACCTTTGCCCTCCTCGCGGTGGCGCTGGCTGTATTCAAAGTGGTATTCATGCCGCTGATAGTGACGTGGGTTTTGGTGCTGGTGGTACAAATTCTGGCACCAGCTGTAATTAACAACAAAGGGTAAAAGGCATCATGGCTGCAGAAAATATGACGCCGCAGGAATACATAGGCCACCATCTGAACAACCTTCAGCTGGACCTGCGTACTTTCTCGCTGGTGGATCCGCACAACCCCCCGGCCACCTTCTGGACGCTCAACATTGACTCCATGTTCTTCTCAGTGGTGCTCGGTCTGTTGTTCCTTACCATTTTCCGTAGCGTTGCGAAAAAAGCGACCAGCGGTGTTCCTGGTAAACTCCAGACGGCTATCGAGATGACCATTGGTTTCGTCCATGGCAGCGTCAAAGACATGTATCATGGCAAGAGCAAGCTGATTGCTCCGCTGGCCCTCACCGTGTTTGTCTGGGTATTCCTGATGAACCTGATGGACCTGCTGCCAATCGACCTGATTCCTTACATCGGCGAACACATTTTCGGCCTGCCTGCACTGCGCGTGGTTCCGTCTGCTGACGTGAACATCACCCTGTCGATGGCGCTTGGCGTGTTTATCCTGATTCTTTTCTACAGCATCAAAATGAAAGGCGTGGGTGGGTTCGTTAAAGAACTGACGCTGCAGCCGTTCAATCACTGGGCATTCATTCCTGTCAACTTAATCCTTGAAGGGGTAAGCCTGCTGTCCAAACCGGTTTCACTTGGTCTGCGACTGTTCGGCAACATGTATGCCGGTGAGCTGATTTTCATTCTGATTGCTGGTCTGCTGCCGTGGTGGTCACAGTGGGTTCTGAATGTGCCATGGGCCATTTTCCACATCCTGATTATTACGCTGCAAGCCTTCATCTTCATGGTTCTGACGATCGTCTATCTGTCGATGGCATCTGAAGAGCATTGATTTTTACCAACATACTACGTTTTTACTGAAACAAACTGGAGACTGTCATGGAAAACCTGAATATGGATCTGCTGTACATGGCTGCCGCTGTGATGATGGGTCTGGCGGCGATCGGTGCTGCGATCGGTATCGGCATCCTCGGGGGCAAATTCCTGGAAGGCGCAGCGCGTCAACCGGATCTGATTCCTCTGCTGCGTACTCAGTTCTTTATCGTTATGGGTCTGGTGGATGCTATCCCGATGATCGCTGTAGGTCTGGGTCTGTACGTGATGTTTGCTGTCGCGTAGTAAGTTGTTCGAAAGAAACCTAAGCCACAGAGTTAATTTAAGAGGTATTGTGCTGTGAACATGAACGCAACAATCCTCGGCCAGGCCATCGCGTTTGTTCTTTTCGTATGGTTCTGCATGAAGTACGTATGGCCGCCGTTAATGGCTGCCATCGAAAAACGTCAGAAAGAGATTTCTGACGGTTTGGCTTCTGCAGAACGCGCTAAGAAAGATTTGGACCTTGCACAGGCCAACGCGACCGACCAGCTGAAAAAAGCGAAAGCGGAAGCTCAGGTCATCATCGAGCAGGCGAACAAGCGTCGCTCTCAGATGCTGGACGAAGCTAAAGCTGAAGCAGAACAGGAACGCACCAAAATCGTCGCACAGGCGCAGGCTGAAATCGATGCCGAACGTAAACGTGCTCGCGAGGAGCTGCGTAAGCAGGTCGCAATCCTGGCTGTTGCTGGCGCCGAGAAGATCATCGAACGTTCCGTGGATGAAGCTGCTAACAGCGACATCGTGGACAAACTTGTCGCTGAACTGTAAGGAGGGAGGGGCTGATGTCTGAATTTGTAACGGTAGCTCGCCCCTACGCCAAAGCAGCTTTTGACTTTGCCGTCGAACACAAAAGTGTTGAACGCTGGCAGGATATGCTGGCGTTTGCCGCTGAAGTGACCAAAAACGAACAAATGGCAGAGCTTCTGTCCGGTGCTCTGGCGCCGGAAACGCTCTCTGACGCGTTCATTGCGGTATGCGGTGAGCAACTGGACGAAAATGGCCAGAACCTGATTCGGGTTATGGCTGAAAATGGTCGTCTGCAAGTGCTCCCGGATGTTCTTGAGCAATTCATTCACCTGCGCGCTGCCAGTGAGGCAACCGCAGAGGTCGATGTTATTTCTGCCTCCCAGTTGAGTGAAGCACAGCTTGAGAAGATCGTCGGCGCGATGGAAAAACGTCTGTCACGCAAAGTTAAGCTGAATTGCAAAATCGATAAGTCTGTTATGGCAGGTGTTATCATCCGTGCGGGTGATATGGTCATTGATGGTAGCGTACGCGGCCGTCTTGATCGCCTTGCAGACGTCTTGCAGTCTTAAGGGGACTGGAGCATGCAACTGAATTCCACCGAAATCAGCGAACTGATCAAGCAGCGCATTGCTCAGTTCAATGTGGTGAGCGAAGCTCACAACGAAGGTACTATTGTTTCCGTCAGTGACGGTGTTATCCGCATCCACGGCCTGGCCGATTGTATGCAGGGTGAGATGATTTCCCTGCCGGGTAACCGTTACGCTATCGCACTGAACCTGGAGCGCGACTCCGTAGGTGCAGTAGTAATGGGTCCGTACGCTGACCTCGCCGAAGGCATGAAGGTTAAATGTACTGGCCGTATCCTTGAAGTTCCGGTTGGCCGTGGCCTGCTGGGTCGCGTGGTGAACACCCTGGGTGCACCTATCGACGGTAAAGGTCCGGTTGAGCACGATGGCTTCTCGCCAATCGAAGTTATCGCTCCGGGCGTTATCGAACGTCAGTCCGTCGATCAGCCGGTACAGACCGGTTACAAATCCGTCGATGCCATGATTCCAATCGGCCGTGGCCAGCGTGAGCTGATCATCGGTGACCGTCAGACCGGTAAAACCGCGATGGCAATCGATGCGATCATCAACCAACGTGATTCCGGCATCAAGTGCGTGTACGTAGCTATTGGCCAGAAAGCGTCCACCATTTCTAACGTGGTACGTAAACTGGAAGAGCACGGCGCGCTGTCCAACACAATCGTTGTCGTGGCGACTGCTTCTGAATCTGCTGCACTGCAATACCTGGCGCCGTATGCCGGTTGCGCAATGGGCGAATACTTCCGTGACCGCGGTGAAGATGCGCTGATCGTTTACGATGACCTGTCTAAACAGGCCGTTGCTTACCGTCAGGTTTCCCTGCTGCTCCGTCGTCCGCCAGGACGTGAAGCATTCCCGGGCGACGTGTTCTACCTCCACTCCCGTCTGCTGGAGCGCGCATCCCGCGTTAACGCGGAATACGTTGAGAAATTCACCAAAGGTGAAGTCAAAGGTAAAACCGGCTCCCTGACCGCACTGCCGATTATCGAAACCCAGGCGGGTGACGTTTCTGCGTTCGTTCCGACCAACGTAATTTCCATTACCGATGGTCAGATCTTCCTGGAAACCAACCTGTTTAACTCCGGTATTCGTCCTGCGGTTAACCCGGGTATCTCCGTATCCCGTGTTGGTGGTGCTGCTCAGACCAAGATCATCAAGAAACTGTCCGGTGGTATCCGTACCGCGCTGGCACAGTATCGTGAACTGGCTGCGTTCTCTCAGTTCGCATCCGATCTGGATGAAGCAACCCGTAAACAGCTGAGCCATGGTCAGAAAGTAACCGAGCTGCTGAAACAGAAACAGTATGCACCGATGTCTGTAGCACAGCAGGGTCTGGTCCTGTTTGCTGCTGAACGCGGTTACCTCGAAGATGTGGAACTGGCGAAAATCGGTAGCTTCGAAGCCGCTCTGCTGGCTTACGTTGACCGTGACCACGCTCCGCTGATGCAAGAGATTAACCAGACCGGTGGCTATAACGACGAGATCGAAGGCAAGCTGAAAAGCATCCTCGACTCCTTTAAAGCAACCCAGTCCTGGTAAAGTCTGGCGGCTTGCCTTAGGGCAGGCCGCAAGGCATTGAGGAGAAGTTCATGGCCGGCGCAAAAGAGATACGTAGTAAGATCGCAAGCGTCCAGAACACGCAAAAGATCACTAAAGCGATGGAAATGGTCGCCGCTTCCAAAATGCGTAAATCGCAGGAGCGCATGGCGGCCAGCCGTCCTTATGCAGATACCATGCGCAAAGTGATTGGTCACCTTGCAAACGGTAATCTGGAATATAAGCACCCGTACCTGGAAGAACGCGACGTTAAACGCGTGGGCTACCTGGTGGTGTCGACCGACCGTGGTCTGTGCGGCGGCTTGAACATTAACCTGTTCAAGAAAGTGCTGGCAGATATGAAAGTATGGTCCGATAAAGGCGTTCAGTGCGACATCGCAATGATCGGCTCTAAAGGCGTATCTTTCTTTAGTTCCGTCGGTGGCAATATTGTCGCCCAGGTGACTGGCATGGGAGATAACCCATCGCTGTCCGAACTGATCGGCCCGGTAAAAGTGATGTTGCAGGCCTATGATGAAGGCCGTCTGGACAAGCTGTACGTTGTCAGCAACAAATTTATTAATACCATGTCCCAGACTCCGACCATCACTCAGCTGCTGCCGTTACCGGCATCAGAAGATGCTGAGCTGAAGCGTAAATCCTGGGATTATCTGTATGAGCCAGACCCGAAAGCGCTGCTGGATACCCTCCTGCGTCGTTATGTCGAGTCCCAGGTTTATCAGGGCGTGGTAGAAAACCTGGCCAGCGAGCAGGCCGCACGTATGGTGGCGATGAAAGCCGCAACCGATAATGGCGGCAGCCTGATTAAAGAGCTGCAGTTGGTATACAACAAAGCTCGTCAGGCCAGCATTACTCAGGAACTCACCGAGATCGTCGGTGGTGCATCCGCGGTATAACCAGGTTAATTCGTAGAGGATTCAAGATGGCTACTGGAAAAATTGTCCAGGTAATCGGCGCCGTGGTTGACGTCGAATTCCCTCAGGATGCCGTACCGCGCGTGTACGATGCTCTTGAGGTACAGAATGGTAATGAGAGCCTGGTGCTGGAAGTTCAGCAGCAGCTCGGCGGTGGTATCGTACGTGCTATCGCCATGGGTTCTTCTGACGGTCTGCGTCGTGGTCTGGAAGTTAAAGACCTTGAGCACCCGATCGAAGTCCCGGTTGGTAAAGCAACGCTGGGTCGTATCATGAACGTGCTGGGTCAGCCGATCGATATGAAAGGCGACATCGGCGAAGAAGAGCGTTGGGCTATTCACCGCGCAGCTCCGTCTTATGAAGAGCTGTCCAGTTCTCAGGAACTGCTGGAAACCGGCATCAAAGTTATCGACCTGATGTGTCCGTTCGCTAAGGGCGGTAAAGTAGGTCTGTTCGGTGGTGCGGGCGTAGGTAAAACCGTAAACATGATGGAGCTGATCCGTAACATCGCGATCGAGCACTCCGGTTACTCCGTGTTTGCGGGCGTCGGTGAACGTACTCGTGAGGGTAACGACTTCTACCACGAAATGACCGACTCCAACGTTCTGGATAAAGTATCCCTGGTTTATGGCCAGATGAACGAGCCGCCGGGAAACCGTCTGCGCGTTGCTCTGACCGGCCTGACCATGGCTGAGAAATTCCGTGACGAAGGTCGTGACGTTCTGCTGTTCGTCGATAACATTTATCGTTATACCCTGGCCGGTACTGAAGTATCCGCACTGCTGGGTCGTATGCCTTCAGCGGTAGGTTATCAGCCGACCCTGGCGGAAGAGATGGGTGTTCTGCAGGAACGTATCACCTCCACCAAAACCGGTTCTATCACTTCCGTACAGGCCGTATACGTCCCTGCGGATGACTTGACTGACCCGTCACCAGCCACCACCTTTGCTCACCTTGATGCAACCGTGGTACTGAGCCGTCAGATTGCGTCTCTGGGTATCTACCCGGCCGTTGACCCGCTGGACTCCACCAGCCGTCAGCTGGATCCGCTGGTTGTGGGTCAGGAACACTACGACACCGCACGTGGCGTACAGTCCCTGCTGCAACGTTATCAGGAACTGAAAGACATCATCGCCATCCTCGGTATGGATGAACTGTCTGAAGAAGACAAACTGGTGGTAGCTCGCGCACGTAAGATTCAGCGCTTCCTGTCCCAGCCGTTCTTCGTGGCAGAAGTATTTACCGGTTCTCCGGGCAAGTACGTCTCCCTGAAAGACACCATCCGTGGCTTTAAAGGCATCATGGAAGGCGAATACGATCACCTGCCAGAGCAGGCGTTCTACATGGTCGGTTCTATCGACGAAGCCGTGGAAAAAGCCAAAAAACTTTAACGCCTTAATCGGAGGGTGATATGGCAATGACTTACCACCTGGACGTCGTCAGCGCGGAGCAACAAATGTTCTCCGGTCTGGTCGAGAAAATCCAGGTAACGGGTAGTGAAGGTGAACTGGGTATTTACCCGGGTCACGCACCGCTGCTCACCGCCATTAAGCCTGGTATGATTCGCATCGTTAAACAGCACGGTCATGAAGAGTTTATCTATCTGTCCGGCGGCATTCTTGAAGTGCAGCCTGGTAGCGTGACCGTTCTGGCTGATACGGCAATTCGTGGCCAGGATCTCGACGAAGCGCGAGCCCTGGAATCGAAGCGTAAAGCGGAAGAGCACATTAACAGCTCTCACGGCGACGTGGATTACGCTCAGGCGTCCGCGGAACTGGCCAAAGCGATCGCCAAACTGCGCGTTATCGAGTTGACCAAAAAAGCGATGTAACACCGGCTTGAAAGTTAAAAAGCCAGTCTGGTTTCCAGGCTGGCTTTTTTTATGGCTTCGTTTCATATTTATCAAAACTAAAATGGCATTTTAATTTTTTGTGACGAGCATCTCATTTCTGTTGATCGGTTAAAAAATGAAGCGTAGACTTGTTTTTGTGATGTGAGTCACAAAACAAATCTACCAGAACACATTCTTTATCCAGGAAGTCATCATGAAACTGCTTAACAAAATCATCGCTTTCTTCAGTGCTATGAACGTCACTTTCGGTACCTTCAATCACTAAGTCGCCAACTTCTCTGCATTTGCGCTGTACCGCTAACGAAAACGACAACACATGCGGTGTGAAGCAGAACGAAAAAGGTCGCCCGAGGGCGGCCTTTGTGTTTTCTCTGCCGGATAAAGCGCAAGACGCCCTTGCTATCGACGGTTGAGAAAGTCTCCGGTAGCAAAACTGCCATCGGCATGACGCAGCAGCGGATCCGGTAGCGCCAGGGTTTGATAATCGGCGCTCAGAATGGTCTTCCCCTCCGCATTGACGCTTTTCCCGCCGCGAATAAAGTAGTTGTTATCTTTAATATTCCCGACAACGGCATCATCATATTTTCCGGGCTGGCTGCGCAGTGACAGGTTGTCGCTGAAATCGCCTTGAGTCTCTGGCTTACCGTATGGGCTGGGGCGGAAGAGATAGTTAAAGCGCTGGTTATCTATCGCGACGTTATTGACCACTACCAGCTTGCCGGGATTGAAATTATCGGTAAACCCATCCAGATGGTTACCGATAGCAATGCTGTTACGTATTTCGTGGGCAACCGGCTGCCCTTCCCCGCCGAGTTTAAAACCGTTACTGGTGTTATTGCGTGCAATTGAATTCTCGATCACCACAACGCCATTGGCGCCGTCTTCGATTTTGTTAAACAGGTCGAATCCGTCATCGATATTGTCGTGTGAGTAGCAACCTTCCAGACGATTACCTTCCCCTACCCGCATTTTTACCGCGAAACCATCGGCGTTAATCTTACCGGGATCCTCATTGCCGTAGGATTCTGAGTTCACGACCCGATTGTAGCTGGCCCATAGTGGGCGACCTGTTTTGTCCGGGGAGGATATCTGGATCCCGGTATCCTCGTTTTTGTAGGCCGTGACGTTCTCGATCAGGTTATGGCTACCCTGTATGCGCAGGCTTTTGTCTGTTATCGAGATGCCATTGATATGCCAGTAGTTGGCATCCAGCAGCAGGCCATGAATAACCACCTTGCCGTTGGCCTGCAGCGTTTTTACCTTTTCTCTGAGCCCGCTGGCCTGAAGCGGAATCACCGTTTGCGGATAATCCCCGGCGGCTAAGATAATCTTTCCGCCCGGAGGCAACAAATCGACCGCGGTGGAGAGATCGAGCGGAGAATCCAGCGTCCCTTTCGCGTCAGACTGCCCCTCAGGGGAGACATGCAGCGTGTTCCCTTCAACACGCTGGTTGCGTTCAACCGTCAGGCTTTGCGTAATGGGTTTTTGGCCGCTGGCGGGGGTAAAAACAATTTCAAAGGTATTTTTCTCTTTGAGCGTCGCGGGTTGAGTAAACATCTCACCGGCTTTGACCTTTTTATTCATCCCAATCGTCACCTCATCCTGACGAACAGTGAAATCGCCATCGTCACTGGCCCGGGCCTGCAATACGTAATCTGCGCTCTGGCTTTGTACGCCTGAGGCGATTTGCATCACCACCGGCCAGGTTTTGGCAACATAGGGCTGCGAAGCAACGATATTCGCCGGGGATGTCACCAGAGATGCATGGCTGACGGTGATTTTGGCGTTACGAGAAGCAAAAAAGCCAACGTAGTAATTGTCTTTATCCTGTTGCGTGATCAGATCGGCATGAGGCACTTTTTGACTCACCCACTTATCGCTGCCGACGGGCGCCCATGATGTGACAAATCCCTCGTTGGTACGTTCGAGTCTGAGCTGGAAGTCCGGTGTCTGCTTAAGATCGATATTCTCTTTATAACTCAGCCGGTTGATAGTCGAACCTGCGTTTCCCCACGGTTGCGCGATCCCTTCCCGGGTAATGGCCTGGAGTTTGACGCGCGAGCGATCTTTTTTATCCTGGGTCATAATCGCGTTCATGACCATATTGGATGCTGCCGGAAACTCTTCGTAGCCAACCACTAAAGGCTGCTGCCGCGGATGGCCGATGACATCGCGAACCAGCAGCCCTGCGCCCTCCTGTGCTGCCGGAAGGGCGCCATTTTCCGGACCAAATTGATCCACCGTCACCGTGGCCTGCAGGATGAAATTCTGTCGGGCCGGTAGTTCAGTATAAAAGAAGGTCAGACCGTCGTGCGAGTTGGCTATTTTTCCGCCCCGACTCTCAATGGTGACAGGAGCCTGGAGATTGGCAACATCCTGCGGAGCCAGTTTTTTTCCTGCTATCGTTACATCGTTAACGCCGATCTTTTCCGGCAGTACGTTGGAGGAAAAATTCACGTCAGTTGATTGACCAAAAGCGATGCCTCGCCAGACATGCTGCTCGTCAGCCTGCAGCGGTAATGCGATAATTGTGCTGCAAAGGGCTAATGCCAAAGGTATTTTTTTATTCATTTTTGTCTCCTGGGTAATTATTGAGCAGCATTATCATAATAATGAAATGGTGTTTCTATTTGTTGCGTCACAATTAACGAATATTGAAACTGTGTTTTATTTTATTACCTTGCTTTATTCAGGTGTCAAAAAAACAGGAAAAGCAGTGAGATAGCAGGGATTTATCTCCCTTATGCGCGTTTTTAGGAGATAAACTTATTTGCAGCGGTGAAAAAGAGCACCATAAAATGGTGTATATCGTTGAGCCAGAGCGTTTTATCCTCGTCTCGTTTCATGATGAAAAATATGTAGATATTTCAACGTGAAAGGCTTTTACTTTTCGTTCTAATTGTTGTCAGGATGCGTATGTCAAACAGTGCGATGAGCGTGGTTATCCTTGCCGCAGGCAAAGGGACCCGCATGTATTCCGATCTTCCTAAGGTGCTGCACTCCCTGGCCGGGAAGCCAATGGTGCAGCATGTTATTGATGCGACTAAAGATCTCGGTGCTTCGGCCGTACATCTGGTGTACGGGCACGGTGGCGATCTACTGCGCCAGACGCTGCATGAAGATAATCTTAACTGGGTCTTGCAAGCTGAACAGCTCGGTACCGGCCATGCCATGCAACAGGCGGCACCGTTCTTCCATGATGATGAAGACATCATGATGCTGTACGGCGATGTTCCGCTGATTTCCGTTGATACGCTACAACGCCTGCGCGCGGCGAAGCCACAGGGCGGCATTGGCCTGCTGACGGTGAAGCTGGACGATCCGAGCGGATATGGTCGCATTACGCGTGAAAACGGTCAGGTTACCGGCATCGTGGAGCATAAAGATGCCAGCGATACGCAGCGTCAGATTCAGGAAATTAACACCGGTATTTTGATCGCTGGTGGGGCGGATTTAAAACGCTGGCTGGCGAAGCTGACGAACAACAATGTGCAGGGTGAATACTACATCACCGATATTATCGCCATGGCGTATCAGGAAGGGCGTGAAATCGTTGCCGTTCATCCGCAGCGCTTAAGCGAAGTTGAAGGGGTAAACAACCGCCTGCAGCTGTCGCGTCTGGAGCGCGTTTATCAATCCGAACAGGCGGAAAAACTGCTGCTGGCAGGCGTGATGCTGCGCGATCCGGCGCGTTTTGATCTCCGCGGTACCCTGAAACATGGGCGCGATGTGGAGATTGATACTAACGTTATCCTCGAAGGCAACGTGGTTCTGGGTGAACGTGTGAAGATCGGCGCCGGCTGCGTGATCAAAAACAGCACCATTGGCGATGACTGTGAGATCAGCCCGTATTCGGTTGTGGAAGATGCTCATCTGCAGGCTGCCTGCACCATCGGTCCGTTCGCGCGCCTGCGTCCTGGCGCCGAACTGCTGGAAGGCGCGCATGTTGGCAACTTCGTAGAAATGAAAAAAGCGCGGCTGGGTAAAGGCTCGAAGGCAGGGCATCTTTCCTACCTCGGCGACGCGGAAATCGGCGACAACGTGAATATCGGCGCCGGTACCATTACCTGTAACTACGATGGTGCAAATAAATTCAAAACCATTATCGGCGACGATGTGTTTGTCGGTTCCGACACTCAGCTGGTGGCGCCGGTGACCGTGGGTAACGGCGTCACGATTGCCGCCGGTACGACGGTCACGCGCGATATTGCCGACAACGAACTGGTTTTAAGCCGTGTGCCGCAGGTCCATAAACAGGGCTGGCAGCGTCCGGTGAAGAAGACGTAATGTTTGGATTGTCGCCGGGGGGGAAACCGCCCGGCGAACCAGGATGAGAGGATCAATATAGGTCCCCGTCCGCAGGCAGTACCATAAAAATAACCCCACTCTCTACAAGGCTCGGGGCGCCCGTAACGCGGGCAAATACAGGTCAGCGACAACGCATGGCATAACGCCATTATCAGGAAATTTAACTATGTGTGGAATTGTTGGCGCAGTCGCGCAGCGTGATATTGCTGAAATCCTTCTCGAAGGTTTACGTCGTCTGGAATACCGTGGATATGACTCTGCCGGTCTGGCAGTGGTTGATAACGCAGGGCATATGTCCCGCGTTCGTCGTCTCGGTAAAGTCCAGATGCTGGCTCAGGCGGTAGAAGAGCACCCGTTACACGGTGGTACGGGGATTGCCCATACCCGCTGGGCAACGCACGGTGAGCCGTCTGAAGGTAACGCGCATCCGCATGTTTCTGAACACATTGTGGTGGTCCATAACGGTATCATCGAAAACCACGAACCGCTGCGCGAAGAGCTGAAAGCGCGTGGTTACACCTTCGTCTCTGAAACTGACACCGAAGTGATTGCTCACCTGGTGCACTGGGAGCTGGAGCAGGGCGGCACGCTGCGTGAAGCGGTACTGCGAGCCATTCCTCAGCTTCGCGGCGCCTACGGTACGGTGATCATGGATTCCCGTGACCCGTCAACGCTGCTGGCAGCGCGTTCCGGTAGCCCGATGGTTATCGGTCTGGGTATGGGGGAAAACTTTATTGCCTCCGATCAGCTGGCTCTGCTGCCGGTTACCCGTCGCTTTATCTTCCTCGAAGAAGGCGATATCGCGGAAGTGACTCGCCGCAGCGTGACCGTATTCGATACCAAAGGCGTGCAGGTGAAACGTCAGGAGATCGAATCTAATCTGCAGTACGACGCAGGCGACAAAGGCACCTACCGTCACTACATGCAAAAAGAGATTTACGAACAGCCGAATGCGATCAAAAACACCCTCACCGGGCGCATCAGCCATGGCGAAGTGGATCTCAGCGAGCTGGGCACGCATGCGAATGAAATGTTGTCTCAGGTTGAACATATCCAGATCGTAGCCTGCGGCACCTCGTATAACTCCGGCATGGTTTCTCGCTACTGGTTTGAAGCGCTGGCGGGCGTGCCGTGCGATGTGGAAATCGCCTCTGAATTCCGCTATCGCAAATCGGCGGTGCGTCGCAACAGCCTGATGATCACGCTTTCCCAGTCCGGTGAAACCGCGGATACGCTGGCCGCGCTGCGTCTGTCAAAAGAGCTGGGCTACCTCGGATCGCTGGCTATTTGTAACGTGGCGAGTTCTTCTCTGGTCCGCGAGTCCGATTTGTCGCTGATGACCAAAGCGGGCACTGAGATCGGCGTGGCCTCGACCAAAGCCTTTACCACTCAGCTGACCGTATTGCTGCTGCTGGTGGCAAAACTGGCGCGCCTTAAAGGTCTGGATGCCGCCGTTGAGCATGATATCGTTCATGGGCTGCAGGCGTTGCCGAACCGTATTGAGCAGATGCTGTCGCAGGATAAGCGTATTGAAGCGCTGGCCGAGAACTTCTCCGATAAGCACCATGCGCTGTTCCTTGGCCGTGGCGATCAGTATCCGATCGCGCTGGAAGGGGCGCTGAAGCTGAAAGAGATCTCTTATATCCACGCGGAAGCCTATGCGGCCGGTGAGCTGAAGCACGGTCCTCTGGCCCTGATTGACGCTGAAATGCCGGTGATCGTCGTTGCGCCGAATAACGAATTGCTGGAGAAGCTGAAATCCAACATTGAAGAAGTTCGCGCGCGTGGCGGCCAGCTGTATGTCTTCGCCGATGGCGAGGCGGGTTTCAACAGCAGCGACAATATGCACATTATTGAAATGCCGCATGTTGAAGAGGTGATTGCGCCGATCTTCTACACCGTGCCACTGCAGCTGCTGGCCTATCACGTTGCGCTGATTAAAGGCACTGACGTCGACCAGCCGCGTAACCTGGCGAAATCGGTCACCGTAGAATAAGCCAACACGCATCAGACAAAGGGCTGCCATCCGGCGGCCCTTTTTTTATTTCCGGCGATCGTTTTTCAGTGCTCTGGTGAAAAATGCCGCTGCGCGGGTTTATGACAAACCGTCATCTTCGACTACGATTTTAAGTGTCATAAAAAGAAAATTTTTCTGCAATCTTACGGTCACTTAAATAATTAACAGTATGATTTATATTGTTTTTATTTTCACCAGTCGGCTGTCTTTTTGAGTGTCATAAAACTGTAATAATTCGTACATTTTACTGTCACCTCTTTGTCCTATTTTGCTCACCATAGCCTCGAAACAACGATTTACGAATCCAGCAGGAGACATTATGAACGTTATGCGTACCACCGTCGCAACAGTTGTCGCCGCGACCTTATCGATGAGCGCTTTCTCTGCATTTGCAGCTGCAAGCCTGACTGGCGCGGGCGCAACTTTCCCTGCACCGGTGTATGCCAAATGGGCTGATACCTATCAGAAAGAAACCGGCAATAAAGTGAACTACCAGGGTATTGGCTCTTCCGGTGGTGTAAAACAAATTATTGCTAACACCGTCGATTTCGGTGCTTCTGATGCTCCTCTGGCCGATGACAAACTGGCTCAGGAAGGCCTGTTCCAGTTCCCGACCGTGATCGGTGGCGTGGTTCTGGCAATCAACCTGCCTGGCGTGAAGTCGGGTGAGCTGGTTCTGGACGGTAAAACTCTGGGTGATATCTACCTGGGCAAAATTAAAAAGTGGGATGACGAAGCGATCGCTAAACTCAACCCGGGTATGAAGCTGCCGTCTCAGAATATCGCCGTGGTTCGTCGCGCCGATGGTTCCGGTACTTCCTTCGTGTTCACCAGCTACCTGGCGAAAGTGAACGAAGAGTGGAAATCTAAGATTGGCGCGGGTTCTACCGTTAACTGGCCGACCGGTCTGGGCGGTAAAGGTAACGACGGCATCGCCGCTTTCGTTCAACGTCTGCCGGGCTCCATTGGCTACGTAGAATACGCGTATGCGAAGCAGAACAACCTGGCCTACACCAAACTGCTTTCCGCAGATGGCAAGCCGGTCAGCCCGACGGAAGATAACTTCGCTAACGCGGCTAAAGGTATCGACTGGAGCAAATCCTTCGCACAGGATCTGACTAACCAGAAAGGTGAGAATGCATGGCCGATCACCTCAACCACCTTTATCCTGGTACACAAAGCCACGACCAAACCAGAACAGACTGCTGAAGTGCTGAAGTTCTTCGATTGGGCGTACAAAAATGGCAGTAAAGAAGCCAACGCACTGGATTACGCAACGCTGCCGGAAAGCGTGGTTGAGCAGGTTCGCGCTGCATGGAAAACCAACGTGAAAGACAGCAGCGGTAAAGCGCTGTACTAAATACCGCCAGACTTTAAGCTGTCCGCCAGTGGCAGCTTAAAGGATGATGTGTATAGCATTACCTTTGCCCGAAAGGTCAGTAAAATACTGGCCTTTCGGGCCCGAACTTAAAGAGTAATCTATGGCTGCAACCAAGCCGGCATTTAACCCTCCGGGGAAAAAGGGTGACATAATTTTCGGCGTGCTGGTCAAACTGGCTGCGCTGATTGTGCTATTGATGCTGGGCGGCATCATCGTTTCCCTCATCATCTCTTCATGGCCAAGCATTCAGAAGTTTGGTTTTTCCTTTTTGTGGACCAAAGAGTGGGATGCGCCCAACGAAATTTTCGGTGCGCTGGTGCCTATCTATGGCACGCTGGTGACCTCATTTATTGCGTTGCTGATCGCCGTTCCGGTGAGCTTTGGTATCGCGCTGTTCCTGACGGAGCTCTCCCCTGCCTGGCTGAAACGCCCTCTTGGTATCGCCATTGAACTGTTGGCGGCCATCCCAAGTATCGTTTACGGCATGTGGGGCCTGTTTATCTTTGCTCCGCTGTTTGCTACCTACTTTCAGGAGCCGGTGGGCAACGTCCTGTCGACGATTCCGTTTGTCGGGGCGCTGTTTGCCGGTCCGGCATTTGGTATCGGTATTCTGGCGGCGGGCGTTATTCTGGCCATCATGATTATTCCGTACATCGCCGCCGTCATGCGCGATGTGTTTGAACAAACGCCGGTGATGATGAAAGAGTCGGCCTACGGTATCGGCTGTACGACCTGGGAGGTTATCTGGCGTATCGTCCTGCCATTTACCAAGAACGGGGTTATCGGCGGCGTGATGCTCGGTCTGGGGCGCGCGCTGGGGGAAACCATGGCGGTGACCTTCATTATCGGCAACACCTACCAGCTGGATAGCGTTTCACTGTATATGCCGGGGAACAGTATTACTTCCGCCCTGGCGAATGAGTTTGCCGAAGCGGAAACCGGGCTGCATGTGGCGGCGCTGATGGAGCTGGGGCTGATTCTGTTTGTGATTACCTTTATTGTTCTGGCCGCATCGAAGTTTATGGTGATGCGTCTGGCGAAGAGTGAGGGGGCGCGCTAATGGCAACGATTGAATTGCAAACCAGCACAGAGCTGGCTGAATCGCGTCGTAAGATGCAGGCTAAACGCCGGCTGAAAAACCGTATCGCCCTGACCCTGTCAATGGGAACCATGGTCTTCGGGCTGTTCTGGCTTATCTGGATCCTGATGTCCACCGTGACCCGCGGTATTGATGGCATGAGTCTGGCGCTGTTTACCGAAATGACGCCGCCGCCGAACACCGCGGGCGGTGGTCTGGCGAATGCCCTGGCGGGCAGCGGCCTGCTGATCCTGTGGTCGACGGTTTTCGGTACGCCGCTAGGCATTATGGCGGGTATCTATCTGGCGGAATACGGGCGTAAGTCTGTGCTGGCGGAAGTGATCCGGTTTATTAACGATATCCTGCTTTCCGCGCCGTCCATCGTCGTGGGTCTGTTCGTCTACACCATCGTGGTTGCGCAGATGCAGCACTTCTCCGGCTGGGCTGGGGTTATCGCCCTGGCGTTGCTGCAGGTGCCTATCGTGATTCGTACCACCGAGAATATGCTGAAACTGGTGCCGGACAGCCTGCGTGAAGCGGCCTATGCGCTGGGTACGCCGAAGTGGAAAATGATTTCTGCCATCACCCTGAAGGCCTCGGTGTCCGGCATCATGACGGGGATCCTGCTGGCTATCGCGCGTATCGCCGGTGAAACGGCGCCGCTGCTGTTCACTGCGCTCTCCAACCAGTTCTGGAGCACCGATATGATGCAGCCGATTGCCAACCTGCCGGTGACCATTTTCAAATTTGCCATGAGTCCGTTCGCGGAGTGGCAGCAACTGGCATGGGCCGGGGTACTGCTTATCACCCTGTGCGTATTGCTGCTGAACATTCTGGCGCGCGTGGTTTTCGCGAAGAATAAACACGGTTAATTTTTGCGGCGCGGCGAAATGCGGCGCCGAATGAGGAAGAGATTGATGAGTATGGCGAATGCGACCCCGGGTAAACTTTCAGTTCGTAACCTGAACTTCTACTACGGAAAATTCCATGCCCTGAAAAATATCAACCTGGATATCACCAAAAACCAGGTTACGGCGTTTATCGGCCCGTCAGGCTGCGGTAAGTCGACCCTGCTGCGGACATTCAACAAGATGTTCGAGCTCTACCCGGAGCAGCGTGCGGAAGGCGAAATCCTGCTGGATGGCGATAATATTCTGACCAATACTCAGGATATCGCTCTGCTGCGTGCCAAAGTCGGTATGGTTTTCCAGAAGCCGACGCCGTTCCCGATGTCGATTTATGACAATATCGCCTTTGGCGTTCGCCTGTTTGAAAAGCTGTCGCGTGCCGATATGGACGAGCGCGTGCAGTGGGCCTTGACCAAAGCCGCATTATGGAACGAAACCAAAGATAAACTGCATCAGAGCGGATATTCTCTCTCCGGCGGTCAGCAGCAGCGTCTGTGCATCGCGCGCGGTATCGCGATTCGTCCGGAAGTGCTGTTACTGGATGAACCGTGTTCAGCGCTGGACCCGATCTCCACCGGGCGCATTGAAGAGCTGATCACCGAACTGAAACAGGACTACACCGTCGTTATCGTTACCCACAACATGCAGCAGGCTGCGCGTTGTTCAGACCATACGGCATTTATGTATCTTGGCGAGCTGATTGAATTCAGTAACACGGACGATCTGTTTACCAAGCCCGCGAAGAAACAAACTGAAGATTATATTACTGGCCGCTACGGTTGATTGCCCTTCTGCTTTCACAGGATCTAACCCGTTGGGCATTCAGGAGACACCATGGACAACCTAAATCTTAACAAACATATTTCTGGCCAGTTCAATGCAGAACTGGAGTATATCCGCACTCAGGTGTTGACCATGGGTGGGCTGGTGGAACAGCAGCTGTCTGATGCCATCACCGCGATGCACAATCAGGACAGCGATCTGGCAAAACGCGTGATTGACGGCGATAAGCAGGTCAACATGATGGAAGTGGCCATTGATGAAGCCTGCGTGCGTATCATCGCCAAGCGTCAGCCAACCGCCAGCGATCTGCGTTTAGTCATGGCAATTATCAAGACTATAGCCGAGCTGGAACGTATCGGTGACGTGGCGGATAAAATTTGCCGTACCGCGCTGGAGAAGTTCTCCCAGCAGCACCAGCCGCTGCTGGTGAGCCTGGAATCGCTGGGGCGTCATACCGTGCAGATGCTGCATGACGTGCTGGATGCCTTTGCTCGCATGGATCTCGATGAGGCGGTGCGTATCTATCGCGAAGATAAGAAGGTGGATCAGGAATATGAGGGCATCGTGCGTCAGCTGATGACCTATATGATGGAAGATTCACGTACGATTCCAAGCGTGCTGACCGCACTGTTCTGCGCCCGTTCTATCGAGCGTATCGGCGACCGCTGCCAGAATATTTGCGAATATATTTTCTACTTCGTCAAAGGCCAGGATTTCCGCCACGTTGGTGGCGATGAGCTGGATAAGCTGCTGGCGGGTAAAGACCCGAAAGAGTGATCCGCCGTAAAATGCCCGGAGGCGCTACGCTTACCGGGCCTTCAACACCACGGATCCTGTAGGCCGGATAAGCGCTAGCGCCATCCGGCTTTTTTCATTAACGCGTAATATTCCATCCACGGGCTTTCCACAGCGCGGGCAGCTGTGCCAAATCAGTAAAGGTCGTCACTTTTGGATGATCGATCGGTTTGTTGTGCGAGTCGGCGCAGAAGTAAAAGACTTCCATTCCTGCCTCAATCCCGGACTGAGCGCCTGCGCTGGAATCATCCACCAGAATGCAGTTTTCGACGTTAACGTTCATGGCCTTTGCTGCATGGAACATCAGTGCCGGATCGGGTTTCCAGCGCTGAATATCGTAACCGCTGTACAGTCGGTCGGGAAAATGGCGCAACATGCCGGTTCTTCCCAGCGAGTGCTGCATTTTACTGACCGGGCCGTTAGAGACCACGCACATTGGCACGCTGACCGCATCCAGCAGCGTTTCCGCTCCTGCAATCGCTTCCAGTTCAGAATCAAACAGGCGCGCGACTTCGGCGCGGTAGAGGGGTTCGAGCTCTGGTTTTTGTAGATTAACGCCGTGCTCTTCGTTGATGGTATCAATGATCTCGTAGAGCTTTACGCCTTTGAAACGCTTAAAAATCTCGTCTAAATCCAGGGTAATGCCGAACGCTTTGAACATGTGAACATAGGCGCGGGAACAGATCACTTCGCTGTCGACCAGCGTGCCGTCGCAGTCGAAAAACAGGGCTTCTATTTGGGACATGCCGTTTCCATTTTAACAAGTTAACGTTTTCGTCCTGCCTATTCACAAGACGCAATCGTTGCCGTATAAGCAAATTCAATGAAAAAAATTACCATACAACTGCCCCCGGTGTCGCATTTTGGTATAGGATAGCGACGAATTTTCCCTCCTTTTGTTCGGAAACCGATAATGAGTCAACAACAAACCAGCCAGTCTTCTGGCCAGGGTCTGCTGGAGCGCGTATTCAAACTACGTGAACACGGCACGACGGCACGTACCGAAGCGATAGCAGGTTTCACCACCTTTTTGACAATGGTCTACATTGTTTTCGTTAACCCACAAATTCTTGGCGTAGCGGGTATGGATACCAGCGCTGTCTTTGTGACGACCTGTCTGATCGCCGCCTTCGGTAGTATTTTGATGGGGCTGTTTGCTAACCTGCCGGTTGCGCTGGCGCCGGCAATGGGGCTGAATGCCTTCTTCGCTTTTGTCGTCGTCCAGGCGATGGGGCTGCCGTGGCAGGTGGGGATGGGGGCTATTTTCTGGGGCGCCGTTGGTCTGCTGCTGCTGACTATTTTCCGCGTACGCTACTGGATGATCGCCAATATTCCCGTCAGCCTGCGCGTGGGGATCACCAGCGGTATTGGGTTGTTTATCGGCATGATGGGGCTGAAAAATGCCGGCGTGATTGTCGCAAACAAAGACACCCTGGTGAGCATCGGCAACCTGACCTCCCACAGCGTGCTGCTGGGGATTCTCGGCTTCTTTATTATCGCTATTCTCGCTTCCCGTAACATTCATGCTGCGGTACTGGTCTCCATCATCGTTACGACGCTGCTGGGCTGGATTCTGGGTGATGTTCACTACACCGGTATTGTTTCCGCTCCGCCGAGCATTACATCGGTGATTGGCCATGTTGATTTGGCCGGCTCCTTTAATCTCGGTCTGGCGGGTATCATCTTCTCCTTTATGCTGGTCAACCTGTTCGACTCCTCCGGAACTCTGATCGGCGTGACCGACAAAGCCGGCCTGGCCGATGAAAAAGGCAAATTCCCGCGGATGAAGCAGGCGCTGTTTGTTGACAGTATCTCATCGGTGGCAGGGTCCTTTATCGGCACCTCGTCTGTGACCGCCTATATCGAATCCTCTTCCGGTGTTTCCGTGGGCGGACGTACCGGTCTGACGGCGGTGGTGGTGGGGATTCTGTTCCTGCTGGTGATCTTCCTGTCGCCGCTGGCCGGCATGGTGCCGGCGTATGCCGCAGCAGGTGCGCTGATCTATGTGGGCGTACTGATGACATCCAGCCTGTCGCGCGTGAAGTGGGACGACCTGACGGAAGCGGTGCCGGCCTTTGTGACCGCGGTGATGATGCCGTTCAGCTTCTCGATTACCGAGGGGATTGCGTTAGGCTTTATCTCTTACTGCGTGATGAAGATTGGTACCGGTCGCCTGCGCGACCTCAGCCCGTGCGTGATTATCGTCTCGCTGCTGTTCGTACTGAAAATTGTGTTTATCGATGCGCACTAAGCGTCGTGCATGTCGTGCATAATGAAAAAGCCCGGCAGCGATGCCGGGCTTTTTTTTACGCTTTTACTCGCTGAATATACTCGGCAAAGGCGCTCAGCTGCCCACTTAAATGGTCGAGCGTGCTCTGATCGACCACCTCTCCCGATTGCGGATCGACCTTGTTCTGAATCACGCCGCCCATAAACTCAGGCTTGTTCATCACCATCGCATCGAGGAACACCAGAATTTGACGCAGGTGATACTGGCAGCGCGACGATCTCCATGCCCGCCGGCGCAATGCCAGGCAGGGTGCGTGCAACCATGCCATTAAAAGACCCCTTGCGCAGACTTCCGAGTAGCGTAACAACTTTCAACGTATCAGACATGATTGCTCCTTTGCATCATGATGGCCGGACAGACCGGTCAGTTGAGGGAGAGTGCTTTTTCTATGGGCAGGCTGGTAAAGCGCATCAGACGGGCAGAGGACTCCTTTGCTCGCATCTGTGCGTCCGGCAGACTACGCCAGCCTTCCTGACAATTGTATTCCCAGACTTTAAGCGGGCCGATGGCCGGCGTGGCGGCAATCGACCAGACCAGTATCGTTTCCGCATCGCACAGGGCTTCAACAGGCTGCATGTTGGTGGTTCGCAGTCGGCCCGCGCCGGGTAGCAGCTGCAGACGAACGGGCGCTTCAGCGGTTAACTTCAGCACGCTCCGGCGCAGCGCCACCAGCTGGGCGCGCGCTTCGTCAGGGTCGTGCTGGATGTTAATCCATAAATTCTCATTGCTGTTGAACACGTAGCGGTTGGCATCGTACAGCGGGTGGACGCCGCGTGAGGCGTGCTGAAGCTCCATATCCAGTCCGCAATCACCTTCCGTCGTCAAGCTCACGCCGACAATGTTTCCGGCATAGGAAATGGAAAATCGGGGCAGGTGGGGATCGCGAAAAACGGGCCTGCCGTTATCTTCTCTGATGATTTCGGGGAGCTCACTAATGCCATACAGCATAAACAACAGTTCGGCGAGCAGTGAACGTGATGCGCGATAGCGGGCCTGTCGGTATTCTGGCAGGCGCTGTGCGGATTGATGACAGGCCGCGGACAGTCGTGTCGATAGCGGCTCCCTGGTGCTGAGTATCCCTCTTGCAAAATGCGTTGCCATTCGTCGCTCCGTGATTAATGGTCAGAGAAAAAGTTGTGGGGATCTATTATCACCTGGTATTGATAGGTTTTAATGCGGAAATCCCCCCTTGAAAAGGGATTTGCGCGATTTTTACAATTTCTTGCGCAGTCAGGCGGGGATGGCAGGAGAAATCACGTCAGAGGGGGTCCGCATAGAGCCGCTTAAACGTTTCTCTGAGCCAGACTATCTTCGGGTTGTCGCTGTTGCGTTTGTGCCATAGCAGGGTAAAGGGCACCCGCGTTTTTTCCAGCAATAGCGGCTCCAGCGGAAGCGGCCGCGACACCAGCGGCAGATGGTGCTGCCGGTTATAGTGATGGCAATAACGTGGCGCGGTGGCCAGCATCGTGTGATTCGGCTGGGCGGCCATAAACAGCGATTGTTCAAATCCCGGCAGCGTTAACGCAACGGTACGTTTATGCCCCTGCTCGTGGAGAACGTCATCCAGCGCCCAGGTATCACTCTGTTCCCAGCTAATATTGATATGCGGATAGCGTAAAAAGGTCTCCAGATTCCACTCTTCGTCGAGTGCCGGGTGATCCGCGCGCAGCCAGACCTGAGGCAGGTCGGTAAACAGGACTTCAAAATCGATATACCACGGCAGCTGGCTGAGCTGCTCCCGTGAACGCGGATGCGTTTCACGTCCGCAAAAGCCGATATCAACCTCACCGCGAATGATCGCGTCCAGCGAGTCGTAGTCCCAGTTGCGCAGGCGAATTAGCGCCTGGGGATAGCGCTGGTAGATTTGCTGCGACAGCGAATTAAACAGGATCATCAGCAGCGGTGTTTCCGCCGCCAGTTCAAACTTCAGACCGCTCGGCATGATGTGGTGGGGTTTATCGAGGATCTGGTTGCCCATCTGCATCCAGTCCGCCAGATCCTGCTCCATGCTGGTCATCAATGGCGTCGGCGACAGACCGAGCGGCGTTTTAACGAATAGCGGATCGTCAAACCAGGTACGCAGTTTAGCTAATGATTTACTCACCGCCGACGGCGAAACGTTCATGCGTTTCGCCGTGCGGGTGACGCTGAGCTCCTGGGTCAGAAGCTGCAGACAGAGTAATAAATTAAGATCGAGACTCGACAGGGATTTCTTCATTATGTTGCGCAGCCCGAACAGAGGAAGCGGCCAGAATCAGAACAATACTCACTATGCTACAGCCAATGAGAATCCCGATCAGCATATTCATGGCACTTAACCCGATGATGGCGGCCAGCCAAATCCACAGCGAAGAGCCGCAAACCTGAGCAATGCCCAGTACCGAGCTGGCAACCCCGGCACGCAGGGTAAAGGGCCCCAGGGCCTGGCTCATGGCTACGCCAAAGCCCACTGAGAAGCCAGCGCAAATCAGCGCCAGACCCAGCATAGTTACCGTCTGGCTGGTGGCAAGGCTGAGCAAAGTCCCGGCCGTAAAGAACATGACCTGTGACGTCAGCATCAACGTCCGCGGTTTAAACAGGGTGAGCGCAAAGGGCGTTGAGAACGACACCGTCATGCTGACCAGCGCCATTAAGGCCATCGCCATTGAATATTGTCCGCGATCGAACCCCATCTCTTCCATCATCAATACCGGGGAGACGTTAACGTAGGTGAGGATCGCCGTTACGCTGAGGGTCGTAATGACGATACGGCTGAGGAAAAAGCGGTTCAGCAGGGATTCCGTGGCATTTTTCTGCCCGGCGAGAGTATGCGAAGGGGCTGTTGGCCGCGTTTCCCGCAGCATAAAGACCGAGAGCAGGCCGACCATCACTCCCATGCCGGTCATGGTGTAGAACAGGCTCTGCCACGGGTATTTCAGCATAATCAGGTGACCCAGAACGGGAGCCAGGACCGGGATAATGCAGGTGATGCCATTTAACAGCGACAGCACCCTGGCGCGACGACGATCGTCGAGCGTATCGCGCAGCACGGCGAAAGCGACGACATAACAGCTCCCCGCCCCGATGCCCTGGATAAAACGCCCGACGAGGAAGAGATCGCTGGTCTGCGCGTGCGCACAGAGCAGCGAAGCCAGAATAAATGTCGTCGAACCGAAAATGGCGACCGGTTTACGCCCGGATTTATCGGCTGCTCTGCCGGCAAACAGCATCGCGGCGGCCATGCCCGCAAGGTAAACCGAGAACGCAATATGCAGCTGTGCTTCGCTGGCGCCGAGGTCCTGCGCAATACGCGGCAAACCCACCAGATACATATCGATGCCGGATGGATAGAGTAAAACCAGCGCAAAACTGCAGATAAGAAAGCGTGCCATAAGACCCCCGCGAGAATAGAGGCGTACAGAGTAATGGCTATTGCGCGGCAGTACGAGTTGCCATTTGGACAACAATGATTTCCTGAGAGGAAAAACCCTCGTTGCGTTCTGCGATAAACTACCAGACTCTGGCCATTCCTTCGCTGGCCGGGCGCACCGGGGTAAACCCAAACTTCGCGTACAGCCCGGGGACGTCGGCGACCAGCGTGACATAGGCACCCTGGCAGGCGTTAGCGTCCAGCCAGCTGACGATCTTTTCCATGATGACTCTTCCCAGCCCTTTCCCCTGGTGCGCCGGATCGACCGCCACATCGACGATGTCGAAATTCACCGCGCCATCACCGACGATGCGCCCCATGCCCACGGGAACGCCTTGCCAGAGGATATGCACGCCATAGCAGCTGCGCGGCAACCCGGCCTTCACGCCCTCCAGCGGGCGCGGGGACATGCCGGCAATAAGGCGTAAACGGCAAAAATCCTCTGCCGACGGGACGGTCTCGATAACGGTGTAATCAGAAGTCATGACGCTATCCTGCTGTGGGAGGGTCATGACATTTAATGATGCCACGTTACAGGAAGCAACCTTGCGTCGGTGGGATCGTGAGATTAAAGGGAAAACCCCCTGCCAGGGAAATAAAAAAACCTGCATAAACATTATGTTGATGCAGGTTAGTTCATGCTCACCAATGCGCAGTGATGCCGCGTTATTTCCCGATACAGAAGCTGGAGAAAATGCGCCCCAGCAGGTCATCAGAGGTAAACTCGCCGGTGATTTCGCTCAGCGCCTGCTGCGCGAGCCGCAGCTCTTCCGCCAGCAGCTCGCCGGCCCAGGCGCCAAGCAGCTGCGCTTTGCCCTGCTGTAGATGGCTGGCGGCTTCTGACAGCGCCTGCAGGTGGCGACGACGGGCGAGGAAACCGCCTTCCATATTGGTATCGAAGCCCATGCTCTGCTTGAGATGGTTGCGCAGGACATCTATGCCCTCTCCGGTTCGCGCCGACAGCCGAATCAGCGAGTGGCCATTCACTTCACTGATACCCAGCGTTTCGCCGGTGACATCGGCTTTATTTCGCACCACGGTAATCGGCAGTTTCGCCGGTAAACGCTCGATAAAGTCTGGCCAGATCTCCGCCGGGTCGACGGCGCGGGTGGTCGTACCGTCCACCATGAACAGTACCCGATCGGCCTGCTCGATTTCCTGCCAGGCACGTTCAATACCAATGCGTTCAACCTCATCATTGGCATCGCGGAGTCCTGCGGTATCAATGATATGCAGCGGCATGCCGTCGATATGGATATGCTCGCGCAGCACATCGCGGGTGGTTCCGGCAATATCGGTCACGATCGCCGCTTCGCGCCCGGCCAGCGCGTTCAGCAGGCTCGACTTCCCGGCGTTCGGTCGGCCGGCTATCACCACTTTCATCCCTTCTCGCAGCAGGCTGCCCTGGCGGGCCTCGGCGCGAACGGCATCAAGATCGGCAATCACGCCGTTGAGCTGGGCTTCAATTTTACCGTCGGAGAGGAAATCTATCTCTTCATCCGGGAAGTCGATAGCGGCTTCAACATAGATACGCAGATGGGTCAGCGCTTCCACCAGATGATTCACCCGGGCAGAGAAGGCGCCCTGCAGCGAGTTGAGCGCCGAGCGTGCTGCCTGCTCGGAGCTGGCGTCAATCAGGTCAGCAATCGCTTCAGCCTGGGCGAGATCGAGCTTATCGTTAAGAAATGCGCGTTCAGAGAACTCCCCGGGCCTGGCGATACGCACGCCCGGCAGCGTCAGGATTCGTTTCAGTAGCAGATCCAGAATCACCGGGCCGCCGTGGCCCTGGAGTTCCAGGACATCTTCACCGGTAAAGGAGTTCGGGCCGGGGAACCATAGCGCAATACCCTGATCCAGCGGCGTGCCGTCGGTATCTTTAAAGGGCAGATAATCGGCGTAGCGCGGTTTTGGCAGCTTGCCGAGAACCGCTTGCGCGACGTCGCGCGCTTTGAGGCCGGAGATGCGCAGGATGCCCACACCACCGCGTCCCGGTGGGGTTGCCTGGGCGACGATAGTGTCGTTATGGCTCATGATGACTCTCTATGTAAATGTAAAAAAGGCGGTCTATTGACCGCCTTCTCTGGCATTGATTCTACTGCGGCTTAAGCAGAGTATCAGCTCTTTTTCTTCTCGCGGCTATGCAGACCACGTTTCTCGAGACCACGGTAAATCAGCTGCTGCTGAATAATGGTCACCAGGTTGCTGACGATATAGTAAACCACCAGACCTGACGGGAACCACAGGAAGAACACCGTAAAGATGACCGGCATAAAGGTCATGATCTTCTGCTGCATCGGGTCGGTCACGGTGGTCGGAGACATCTTCTGAATGAAGAACATCGTCGCGCCCATGATGATCGGCAGGATGTAGTACGGGTCTTGCGCTGACAGGTCGTGGATCCACAGGATAAACGGCGCATGACGCAGTTCAACCGAGGCGCTCAGCATGTAGTACAGCGCAAGGAAGATTGGCATCTGAATAATCAGCGGGAAGCAGCCACCCAGCGGGTTGACCTTTTCTGCTTTATACAGGGCCATCATTTCCTGGCTTTGGCGCTGTTTGTCATCGCCCAGACGCTCACGCATTGCCTGAATCTTCGGCTGCAGCATGCGCATCTTCGCCATGGAGGTGTACTGCGCTTTGGTCAGCGGGTACATGATGCCACGAACGATAAAGGTGATAACGATAATCGAGAAGCCCCAGTTACCGAGGAAGCTGTGGATGAATTTCAGCAGCTTAAACAGCGGTTGGGAGATGAACCACAGCCAGCCGTAGTCGACGGTCAGATCCAGGTGCGGCGCGACGGCAGCCATTTTGTCCTGAATGGCCGGACCGACCCACAGAATGCTTTCCAGCTTGTCGGTTTGACCCGGCTGTACCAGTACCGGCTGCGATTTATAGCCGATTGCGACAACACCGTTGCCGAGGTTGGCGGTGTAGAAGCTGTTGGTACCAGCGTTATGCGGAACCCATGCGGTGGTGAAGTACTGCTGCAGCATCGCCACCCAACCGTCTTTGGTGCTGACGTTCAGGTTTTCGTTATCGACGATGGTATCGAATTTATATTTTTCGTATTTCGATTCCGACGTTGAGTACGCGGCACCACGGAAGGTGTGCATCGTAGACAGGCCACCGGTTTGGGTATCGCGGCTGGTTGGCAGGTTGGCAGTCTGTTTCAACTGACCGAAGGTAGAAATCTCCAGCGGTTTTTCACCAACGTTCTGCACGTTATAACCCACGTTCACCGCATAATCACCGCGTTTCAGCGTGAAGGTTTTGGTGAAGACGTTGCCTGCTTTATCGGTATACGTCAGCGGAATGACGATTTCGTTCTGGCCTTCCGCCAGCACAAACGCATCTTTATCGACGTTATACAGCGGGCGGGCTCCATTAGCCGGGTTATCCGGGCCATCACGACCGGTTAAGCCGCTTTGAGCCTGATAGATAAACTGTGGCGTGGTTTCCAGTAACTGGAACGGTTCAGTCGACTTCAGTGCTTTCGGATAAGCCGGAAGCAGCGCTTGCTCCACATCACCACCGCGGGTGTTGATGGTCAGCTCAAGCACATCGGTTTTTACCGTAATCAGTTTCCCCTGGCCACTGGCCGGTACGCCCTGGTCGGCGGCGCTACCCGCTGCTGTGGTCGTTGTCTGCGTGGTCTGTTGCTGAGCCTGAGGATTGTTATCCTGCTCCCAGGCTTGCCAGATCATGAAAGACACGAACAACAAAGCGATGATAAGAAGATTGCGTTGCGAATCCATCGTTAGTGTTCTCTGGTATCAAATGGTCCAGGCGGGACGGGATCGTCACCACCAGGGTGTAAAGGGTGGCATTTTAATACGCGTTTCACTGTCAACCAACTGCCTTTTATCACTCCAAACCTGCGCAATGCCTCAATTCCGTAGCTTGAACAGGTTGGCGTGAAACGACAATGCGGCCCGAGTAGCGGACTAATCAGGCGCTGATAGACCCGAATAAGGCCTATCAGGACCCGGGAGCCAGGCGACAATGGCGGCGCCATAATTTTTCCAACGCTTCCGAGAGAGCACGGTTATCGAGGTCAGCAACCCCTTTCTTTGCCACCACCACGAAATCCATTGGCGGGAGTTCATGTTGACGCAAACGAAAACTTTCACGCGTCAGACGTTTAATCCGATTGCGTTCATGTGCGCGTTTGACGTTTTTCTTGGCGACGGTAAGACCGATGCGGGGATGCCCCAGCGAATTCAGGCGGCCGAGGATGGTGATTTGCGGCGTGCCAGCCCGTTGTGGCTGCTGGAAGACGAAAGTGAAATGACTGGGAGTTAACAAACGTAACTCCCTGGGAAATGCGAGCTTAACCACGCAGGGTTAGCTTTATTACTTGGAAACGGTCAGACGAGCACGGCTTTTAGCACGACGACGTGCCAGAACCTGACGACCATTTTTAGTAGCCATACGTGCACGGAAGCCGTGAGAACGGTTGCGCTTCAGTACAGACGGTTGAAAAGTGCGTTTCATGGCGGTTTCTACCTAAACTTGAATAATTTCACTGACTTTTGCGTATACCCGAACGAACTTCGAACGACTTACGCGGCAGCGATGGTGATTAAAGAGGCCGGATTGTAATAATTGTACACTCCGGAGTCAATTCTCTTTCCTTATTTCTCGCACCTTGTCGCACAAAAAATGACCTGCGACAGGCAACGGAAAACGGGCATTACGCGCCGGGTGGAGGATTATACGGCCTGACGGGTAAAGCGCAAGGATCGTAAAGGATCTTTGTTAGATCGTTTAGGCCCTAAACCAGCATAGCTCATTAAATTTTCCAATATGTGGGCGAAATCGTGCCTCACTCCTCTCCGGATCGATTACACTTACCCGGCTTTGATCCTTCCTGTGGATAAATCGGGAAGAATCTGTTGAGAAACACAAGATATCTTTCTCAGTTTAGGCTATGATCCCCGGTCCTGATCGCGATCCACCGATCCGCATCGGATAAATACCGCAGATAGCGGTTCGCGCGTCACCCCTTTTGTGCAGGGGCTTTTCGGCCAATGCTGGGTCTTGTCGACGTGTGCCAACAATCACGATTGTTTCTTTTTTTCTTTATATCGATTTTATGTTCGAGTGGAGTCCGCCGTGTCACTTTCGCTTTGGCAGCAGTGTCTTGCCCGATTGCAGGATGAGTTACCAGCCACAGAATTCAGTATGTGGATACGCCCGTTGCAGGCGGAATTGAGCGATAACACGTTGGCACTGTATGCGCCAAACCGTTTTGTGCTCGATTGGGTAAGGGATAAATACCTCAATAATATCAATGGACTCCTCAATGATTTTTGCGGTGCTGATGCCCCACAACTGCGATTTGAAGTCGGGACTCGCCCGGCGGTGCAGGCGCAGCGCGGCGCGGTAAATACGCATGTTGCGACCGCCGTACCGGCAGCGCAGGTTCAGACGGCGCGCGTCGCGCCAACGATCGTGCGTCCCGGCTGGGATAACGTCCCGGCACCGGCGGAGCCTACCTACCGCTCTAACGTTAACGTTAAGCACACCTTCGACAATTTTGTGGAAGGTAAATCTAACCAGCTGGCTCGTGCGGCGGCGCGTCAGGTCGCCGATAACCCGGGTGGCGCATATAACCCTTTATTCCTTTATGGCGGTACCGGTCTGGGTAAAACCCACCTGTTGCACGCGGTCGGTAACGGCATTGTTGCGCGCAAACCCAACGCCAAAGTGGTCTATATGCACTCGGAGCGTTTTGTTCAGGACATGGTTAAAGCGTTACAGAACAACGCCATTGAAGAGTTTAAACGCTACTACCGCTCCGTCGACGCCCTGTTGATCGATGATATTCAGTTCTTTGCCAATAAAGAGCGCTCTCAGGAAGAGTTTTTCCACACCTTTAATGCTCTGCTGGAGGGTAATCAGCAGATCATTCTCACTTCGGATCGCTATCCGAAAGAGATCAATGGTGTTGAGGATCGTCTGAAATCCCGCTTTGGCTGGGGGCTGACGGTGGCGATCGAGCCGCCTGAGCTGGAAACCCGCGTGGCGATCCTGATGAAAAAGGCCGACGAAAACGACATTCGTCTGCCGGGAGAAGTGGCCTTCTTTATTGCCAAGCGTCTACGCTCTAACGTACGTGAGCTGGAAGGGGCGCTGAACCGCGTTATCGCCAATGCCAACTTTACCGGCCGGGCGATCACCATCGATTTCGTGCGTGAAGCGCTGCGCGATCTGCTGGCGCTGCAGGAAAAACTGGTCACCATCGACAATATTCAGAAGACGGTGGCGGAATATTACAAGATTAAGGTAGCGGACCTGTTGTCGAAACGCCGCTCCCGTTCGGTGGCGCGTCCACGCCAGATGGCGATGGCGCTGGCGAAAGAACTGACCAACCATAGTTTGCCGGAAATCGGCGATGCGTTTGGCGGTCGCGACCATACCACCGTGCTACACGCCTGCCGTAAGATTGAGCAGCTGCGTGAAGAAAGCCACGATATCAAAGAAGACTTTTCCAATTTAATCAGAACATTATCCTCGTGACGCTATGAAATTTACCGTAGAACGTGAACATTTATTAAAACCGCTGCAACAGGTGAGCGGTCCCTTAGGGGGTCGTCCGACGCTGCCAATTCTCGGTAACCTGCTGCTTCAGGTCTCGGATGGCGCGCTGTCGCTGACCGGTACGGACCTCGAAATGGAAATGGTGGCGCGCGTTGCGCTGATTCAACCTCATGAGGCGGGTGCAACGACCGTTCCGGCGCGAAAATTCTTTGATATCTGCCGCGGCCTGCCCGAAGGCGCGGAGATTGCCGTTCAGCTGGAAGGCGATCGGATGCTGGTGCGTTCCGGACGCAGCCGTTTTTCGCTGTCGACCCTGCCCGCTGCCGATTTCCCGAATCTTGATGACTGGCAGAGTGAAGTCGAATTTACCCTGCCGCAGGCGACGATGAAGCGCCTGATTGAAGCCACGCAGTTTTCGATGGCGCATCAGGATGTGCGTTATTACTTAAACGGCATGCTGTTTGAAACCGAAGGTGACGAACTGCGTACCGTTGCCACCGACGGACACCGTCTGGCGGTCTGTTCAATGCCGCTGGGTGAATCGTTGCCGAACCATTCGGTGATCGTGCCGCGTAAAGGGGTGATTGAGCTGATGCGCATGCTTGATGGCGGCGATACGCCGCTGCGCGTGCAGATTGGCAGCAACAATATTCGCGCCCACGTCGGTGACTTTATCTTCACATCGAAGCTGGTTGATGGCCGTTTCCCTGATTATCGCCGGGTATTGCCGAAGAATCCCGATAAACATCTGGATGCCGGCTGCGATATTCTTAAGCAGGCCTTTGCCCGTGCCGCGATTCTGTCGAACGAAAAATTCCGCGGCGTGCGTCTCTATGTCAGCGAAAATCAGCTGAAAATCACCGCCAATAACCCGGAACAGGAAGAAGCGGAAGAGATTCTCGACGTTTCCTACTCCGGCAGCGAGATGGAAATCGGCTTTAACGTCAGCTATGTGCTGGATGTGCTTAATGCGCTGAAGTGCGAAAATGTGCGTATTTTGCTGACCGACTCGGTATCGAGCGTGCAGATTGAGGATGCGGCATCACAATCCGCAGCTTACGTTGTCATGCCTATGCGCTTGTAAAGAATATCGGGCTATCTGACTTGTTATTCTGGCTCCGGGCAGTGCTCGCAATCCTCACGTACTTTAGTACGCTCCGGTTGCTGCGCGCTGGCCGTAACCAGACTAACTGCGACGATAATGCCTTGGTTATGAGCTGACTATGTCGCTATCCCGACTCCTGATCAAAGATTTCCGCAACATTGAAAATGCGGATCTCGCCTTATCTCCCGGCTTTAACTTTCTGGTTGGCGCCAACGGCAGCGGCAAAACCAGTGTGCTCGAGGCCATCTATACGCTCGGCCACGGTCGGGCGTTTCGCAGCTTGCAAATTGGCCGGGTGATTCGCCATGAGCAGGAGTCGTTCGTGCTGCACGGACGCCTGCAGGGCGAAGAACGTGAAATCTCCATCGGCCTGACTAAAGATAAACAGGGCGACAGCAAGGTCCGTATTGACGGTAGCGACGGCCACAAAGTGGCGGAACTGGCGCACCTGATGCCGATGCAGCTGATTACGCCGGAGGGGTTTACATTACTCAACGGCGGCCCCAAATACAGAAGAGCGTTCCTCGACTGGGGATGCTTTCACAACGAAGCCGGATTCTTTACCGCCTGGAGCAATTTGAAGCGCTTGTTGAAGCAGCGTAATGCCGCGCTGCGCCAGGTCAGCCGCTATGCGCAGATACGTCCCTGGGATCTGGAACTGATTCCGCTGGCGGAACAAATCAGCCGCTGGCGTGCCGAATATAGCGCCGCGATCGTCGAAGACATGGCGGATACCTGTAAACAGTTTTTACCTGAATTCTCTCTGACCTTCTCATTCCAGCGCGGCTGGGAGAAAGAAACGGATTATTCCGAAGTGCTGGAGAGAAACTTCGAGCGTGACCGCATGCTGACCTACACCGCCCACGGCCCGCACAAAGCGGATTTCCGCATTCGTGCCGATGGTGCGCCGGTCGAAGATACTTTGTCACGTGGGCAGCTTAAACTCCTGATGTGCGCGCTACGACTGGCGCAGGGCGAGTTTTTAACCCGCGAAAGCGGGAGACGCTGTCTGTATCTGATAGATGATTTTGCCTCGGAACTTGATGACGCGCGGCGCGGACTGCTTGCCAGCCGCTTAAAAGCCACGCAGTCGCAGGTTTTCGTCAGCGCGATCGGCGCTGAACACGTAATGGACATGTCGGACAAAAATTCGAAGATGTTCACCGTGGAAAAGGGTAAAATAACGGATTAACCTAAGTTTAAATGAGCGAGAAACGTTGATGTCGAATTCTTATGACTCCTCCAGTATCAAAGTCCTGAAAGGGCTGGATGCGGTGCGTAAGCGCCCGGGTATGTATATCGGCGACACGGATGACGGCACCGGTCTGCACCACATGGTATTCGAGGTTGTGGATAACGCTATCGACGAAGCGCTCGCAGGTTACTGTAAAGACATCGTTGTCACTATCCATAGCGATAACTCTGTCTCCGTACAGGACGATGGCCGCGGTATTCCGACCGGTATTCACCCGGAAGAGGGTGTGTCGGCAGCTGAAGTCATCATGACCGTACTGCACGCAGGCGGTAAATTTGATGATAACTCCTATAAAGTCTCCGGTGGTCTGCACGGCGTGGGCGTCTCTGTAGTTAACGCCCTGTCACAGAAACTGGAGCTGGTGATTCAGCGCGACAACAAGATTCACCGCCAGATCTACGCCCACGGCGTACCGCAGGCACCGCTGGCCGTAACCGGTGATACCGAAAAAACCGGTACCATGGTGCGTTTCTGGCCGAGCTATGAAACCTTCACCAATGTCATCGAATTCGAATACGAAATCCTGGCAAAACGCCTGCGTGAGTTGTCATTCCTGAACTCAGGGGTGTCTATCCGCCTGCGCGACAAGCGTGACGGCAAAGAAGACCATTTCCACTACGAAGGCGGCATCAAGGCGTTCGTTGAGTATCTCAACAAGAACAAAACGCCGATCCATCCGAATATCTTCTATTTCTCCACCGAAAAAGACGGTATTGGCGTTGAAGTCGCGCTGCAGTGGAACGACGGTTTCCAGGAGAACATCTACTGCTTTACCAACAACATTCCACAGCGCGACGGCGGTACGCACCTGGCGGGCTTCCGTGCGGCGATGACCCGTACCCTGAACGCCTACATGGATAAAGAAGGCTACAGCAAAAAAGCGAAGGTCAGTGCCACCGGCGACGATGCGCGTGAAGGCCTGATTGCCGTGGTTTCCGTGAAGGTTCCGGATCCGAAGTTCTCCTCACAGACCAAAGACAAACTGGTTTCCTCCGAGGTGAAAACGGCGGTAGAGCAGCAGATGAACGAACTGCTGAATGAATATCTGCTGGAAAACCCGTCTGACGCCAAAATCGTGGTCGGCAAAATTATTGATGCGGCCCGCGCGCGTGAAGCCGCGCGTCGTGCACGTGAAATGACCCGCCGTAAAGGCGCGCTGGACCTGGCAGGCCTGCCGGGTAAACTGGCAGATTGCCAGGAACGCGACCCGGCGCTCTCCGAACTGTACCTCGTGGAAGGGGACTCAGCGGGCGGTTCTGCGAAGCAGGGTCGTAACCGTAAGAACCAGGCAATCCTGCCGCTGAAGGGTAAAATCCTCAACGTCGAGAAAGCCCGCTTCGATAAAATGCTCTCTTCTCAGGAAGTGGCGACGCTGATTACCGCGCTGGGCTGCGGCATCGGTCGCGATGAGTACAACCCGGATAAACTGCGTTATCACAGCATCATCATCATGACCGATGCGGACGTCGACGGCTCGCACATTCGTACTCTGCTGTTGACCTTCTTCTACCGTCAGATGCCTGAAATTGTTGAACGTGGCCATGTCTACATTGCCCAGCCGCCGCTGTACAAAGTGAAGAAAGGCAAGCAGGAACAGTACATCAAAGACGATGAAGCGATGGATCAATACCAGATCTCTATCGCCCTTGATGGCGCAACCCTGCACACCAATGCCAGCGCCCCGGCCCTGGCGGGTGAACCATTAGAGAAACTGGTTGCCGAGTTCAATGCGACGCAGAAAATGATTGTTCGCATGGAGCGTCGCTTCCCGAAAGCGCTGCTGAAAGAGCTGATTTATCAGCCGACGTTGAACGAAGCCGATCTGTCCGATGAGCAGACCGTAACCCGTTGGGTGAATTCGCTGGTGACCGATCTGAATGAGAAAGAGCAGCACGGCAGCCTGTGGAAATTCGATGTTCACGAAAATGCCGAGCTGCATCTGTTCGAACCGGTTATCCGCGTGCGTACCCACGGCGTGGACACCGACTATCCGCTGGATCACGAGTTTATCACCGGCGGTGAGTATCGTCGTATTTGCACGCTGGGCGAGAAACTGCGTGGGCTTATCGAAGACGACGCGTTTATCGAACGTGGCGAACGCCGTCAACCGGTAGCCAGCTTCGAGCAGGCGCTGGACTGGCTGGTGAAAGAGTCCCGTCGTGGTCTGTCTATCCAGCGCTATAAAGGGCTGGGCGAGATGAACCCGGATCAGCTGTGGGAAACCACGATGGATCCGGATAGCCGTCGTATGCTGCGCGTAACCGTGAAGGATGCGATTGCTGCCGATCAGCTGTTCACCACCCTGATGGGCGATGCCGTAGAACCGCGCCGCGCCTTTATCGAAGAAAACGCCCTGAAAGCGGCGAACATCGATATCTAAGCTCATCTTCTGGTCCCCGGTGGCGCGATGCCGGCCGGGGTTGCGGAATATGTTGCCCGGACAGGGCGCCTCGCGCCACTATCCGGGCGTTCCTCCGGCCTAAAAGAGGAATTCCTCGTTTCGATCCTATCCTCGTTTTCCCCTTCTTCTGTTGCTGTTTTTTGAGCGGAATCGCGTTAGCATGGCCCAGGACTCATCTTACCTGGGGATCTCATGGCTATTAAACTGATTGCAATTGATATGGACGGTACGCTGCTGCTGCCTGACCATACCATCTCTCCTGCTGTTAAAACCGCGATTGCCGCGGCGCGCGCGCGTGGCGTCAACGTTGTGCTCACCACCGGCCGGCCGTATGCCGGTGTGCATAGCTATCTGAAAGAGCTGCACATGGAGCAGCCGGGAGACTACTGCATCACCTACAACGGCGCATTAGTACAGAAGGCAAGCGACGGCAGTACCGTGGCGCAAACAGCGCTGAGCTATGATGACTACCGCTATCTTGAACAGCTTTCCCGCGATGTTGGCTCTCACTTCCATGCTCTCGATCGCAATACGCTATACACCGCGAACCGCGATGTGAGCTACTACACGGTGCATGAATCCTACGTGGCGACGATTCCACTGGTCTTCTGCGAAGCAGAAAATATGGACCCGAATATCCAGCTGCTGAAGGTGATGATGATCGATGAGCCGGCAATCCTTGACCAGGCTATCGCCCGCATCCCGGCGGAAGTCAAAGAGAAGTATACCGTGCTGAAAAGCGCGCCGTACTTCCTCGAAATCCTCGATAAGCGCGTCAATAAAGGAACCGGCGTGAAGTCTCTGGCCGATGCGCTGAATATCAAGCAGGAAGAGATCATGGCGATTGGCGATCAGGAAAACGACATTGCGATGATTGAGTTTGCCGGCGTCGGCGTGGCGATGGATAACGCGATTCCGAGCGTGAAGGAAGCCGCCAACTTCATCACCAAATCGAACCTTGAAGATGGTGTTGCATGGGCGATTGAGAAGTACGTTTTATCCTGACCCGATCTTCAGGCCCGGCGTTTTCGGGCCTGATTCTGCCTTGATGATGCATTAAATTAACCGCTTAGGGAATTTTTGCCTCACCGCACGCCAGTCCGCACAGAAGTCTCCCCTTCATTGCTGCAAATTCGATAAGCTTTCCTTCTTATATCGATGAACCCGTACCGCCCTCGAAAAAGCCACGCCGGATGCCAACTATAATCAAACCCGACGCAGTTTCGTATTGCCGGCCGTCATCACCTTTATCTCGGAGAGAAACGTTTTTGAGCACGCTGCGTAGCGTCATTCTGTGTTGTACCGCATGCTCTTTTATCGGGCAGGCGCAGGCGTTGAGCCAGGAACATATTGATGACTGGCTGAAAAACCTGGGGGCCAGCGACCAGTTTGATGCTTCGAAAGGGATCGACTGGGGCGTGATGCCCGGGCCGTTCTACACGCCGGAGCTAGGTCTGGGAATCGGCACCGCAATGGTTGGCATGTATCGCCCCGATCCCGCCGATACCGTCAGTCAAAATTCGACGTTAACGCTCAGCGGCTACGCCAGTTCCACCGGCGCATTTGGTATTAGCGTAAAAAACTACGCCTTTTTTGCCGACGATCTCTGGCGCATCTTTGTCGAAGGTTCGCTGGCCAATACGCCAACGTATTACTGGGGACAAGGTTTCACTGCCGCCGATAACGACGGTGGCAAAGAGAAATATACCGCGCAGGTACTGACGCTGCGGCCCACCGTATATCGACAGCTGGTGGACAATGTGTATCTTGGCGTGGGCTGGTCACTGGCCGCCCAGAATGCCGATGAGACGGACCGCGACGATTTGCCCAAAATTGAAAGCACTCCTCAGGGGCCCTCGGTATTCAGTTCTGGCTTCAGCATCGATGTGAACTGGGACGATCGGGATTTTGTTCCGAACCCTCGCCAGGGCCAGTATGCGGACCTCCGCTATACCCACTATGCTCCGGGGCTGGGGAGCGATACCCGATTTGATGAATGGCATCTTCACTACAGCCGCTACACCGCGCTCAGCGACAAAAGCGTCCTGGCGTGGGAGAGCGACGGAGTATTTACCCACGGCGATGTACCGTGGAGCATGCTGCCGCTTCTCGGCAGCGATGAACGCATGCGCGGCTATTATCAGGGGCGCTATCGCGATAAAAATGTGCTGAGCACCCAGCTGGAGTATCGTCGCCAGCTTACCTGGCGCCATGGCATTGTTGCCTGGGTTGGCGCAGGGACGATGGGACCTTCCGTTGATTCTCTGAATGACGGCCGTTGGCTACCGACGGCGGGCGTTGGCTATCGCTTTGAATTTAAACCGCGGGTGAATATTCGCCTCGACTATGGTATCGGCAAAGGCAGCAGCGGCTTTTACTTCCAGGTCGGTGAAGCCTTCTGATGTCGGGTTCTGTCCTTGTGAATCCACCTGCAGAAGTACCGTGGTGTCGCGGTTTACTCTCGTGGTTTACATCGCCATAGTCGACGTAGGTCGCTGCATTCGGGCTGGAACATCCGCTCATATTCAGGCGCGATTCGACACCACTAAAGCGGGAATAAGCAACGTTTTCCTGCGCTTGCCTGGTTTGTGCGCGTTATCCCGGCCCGGTTCTGGTCTGTAGCGCTGCAATCGCGTTGCCGGGGCCACTTCTGTATCCTGCCGACGGGCGATGTTAAACGTGTAGGTTAATTCTGTCCGATGCTATACCCTGATGTGAACGTTGTGCATCAGGGTATCTCTATGAAACAAGTCACCTTTGCTCCCCGCCATCATCAGCTAACCAACACGCGCACCTGGACTGCGGACAGCCAGTGGCTGGCCTTTGACGTTCGTCCGTCGGGAGCCTCATTTACCGGAAAGACGATTGAACGGGTTAATGTGCAAACCGGGGCCGTAGAGATCCTCTATGGTGCGGAACACGGGGCGCATGTTGGTGTGGTGACCGTTCATCCTGCGATGGATAAATACGTCTTTATACATGGTCCGGAACACCCGGATGAAAACTGGCAGTATGATTTTCACCATCGCCGCGGCGTGGTGACGTATCAGGGCGCGACGCACAACCTTGAGGCGATGGATATCACCGCACCGTATACGCCGGGCGCGCTGCGCGGCGGCAGCCATGTCCATGTCTATAGCCCAAACGGGCAGTTCGTCAGCTTTACTTATAACGATCATGTCCTGCACCAACGTTCGGCCTCCCTTGACCTGCGAAACGTCGGCGTCGCGACCCCTTATGGCCCGGTCACACCGCACGGGCAGCATCCGCGTGAATATGGCGGCAGCCACTGGAGCGTGCTGGTCAGCCGGACAACGCCGACGCCGGTGCCGGGCAGCGATGAGATTAACCGCGCCTATGAAGAAGGCTGGGTGGGGAACCATGCGCTGGCATTTATCGGCGATACGCTGTCGACCAATGGCGCCAGAATCCCTGAGCTGTTTATTGTGACGCTCCCGGAGAGCGAGCGGGGCTGGAAGCAACCGGGCGATACGCCGCTGGCCGGTACGGAGACCACCATGCCTGCACCGCCGGCCGGAGTGATGCAGCGACGTTTAACGTTTACTCACCATCGACGCTATCCGGGGCTGGTCAATACGCCGCGGCACTGGGTGCGGGCCAACCCGCAGGCAACGCAGATTGCCTTCCTGATGCGCGACGAGGCGGGAGTGGTGCAACTCTGGCTGATCTCCCCCCAGGGGCGCGATCTGCGGCAGTTAACCCACAATGTTAATGATATTCAATCGGCTTTTAACTGGCACCCGTCAGGGGAGTGGCTGGGATTTGTGCTGGATAACCGCATGGCTATCTGTCATGCCCGGAGCGGTGAAATTACATTTTTGACTGCCGATCATGAAAACCCACCTTCAGCGGATGCTGTGGTGTTTTCACCGGACGGGAAACACCTTGCCTGGATGCAAGATGTGAATGGCTATCGCCAGCTGTGGATAACCGACGTCGAGTTTTAACTCAAGGCGCTGGCATGGCCGCTGGTGGAATCACGGCGTTGGTCGCCAGCGAGCTCTTCTCACTTTTCTCGACGCGTGATTTTATCGAGCTGTCGGTACGGAACATATCCCACGGCAGCAGCAGCGTGTCCATCACCGCCGTGAAGGGCATATCGAGTGCGACCAGGGATTTTGTTCCCCAGTTGGCATCACTGTTTCCCAGCATTTGAGCGCTGGCGCGAGTTCCCGGATAGGTTCCTTCCTTTCCACCGGTATGTGACATCACGCTGGAGCAACCGCTCAAACCCACCATCCCGCTGAACAGGACCAGCTTTAACAGACCGCTTTTCATCATTCTTCCATCGTTGTTTCGGGCATTGAGGTAACCTTCATATCGGTTATATCGAGCCATTCCATGAATGCCTAGCGTTATTGCACCGCACTGTGGCAGGCATCGCATTTTGCCTTTTGTGCTTTCCACCCAGTCTAAGCAATCGACAGGAAACTGCAAAAAAAAATGGTTTTTCGCGCTTGAAAACGGCGGAATGAGCCACATTTTAGAAATGTGACCCGATGAGGATACGCCTGCGGGGTATTCCGGGTAATAACGACCTGTCCATGATGGAAGGTCATAAATTCTCGCTGATTTCAGGAGCTTTTTATTATGCGTAATTTCGATCTCTCTCCGCTGTATCGTTCTGCTATTGGTTTTGACCGCCTTTTTAATCTGTTAGAAAACAATCAGAGTCAGAGTAATGGCGGCTACCCTCCGTATAACGTCGAGCTGGTAGATGAAAACCATTATCGCATCGCTATTGCCGTGGCCGGTTTTGCCGAGAGCGAACTGGAGATCACCGCGCAGGATAATTTGCTGGTCGTCAAAGGCGCCCATGCAACCGAGCAGAAAGAACGTACCTATCTTTATCAGGGCATTGCGGAACGCAACTTTGAGCGCAAATTCCAGTTGGCGGAAAATATCCATATCCGCGGTGCAAACCTGGTGAACGGCCTGCTGTATATCGATCTGGAACGCGTGATTCCGGAAGCGGACAAACCGCGCCGTATCGAAATTAACTAATTTTATCCGGGTCGCCGTGCGGCCCGATACTGCCAACTTGCTCGCCGTCAGGGGGCAAATGCGAATCCACAGGATTTGCAGAGATTAACTCGCTTCATAGAAGGAGAAATACATTATGCGTAACTACGATTTATCCCCACTGCTGCGTCAATGGATCGGTTTTGACAAACTGGCCAATGCACTGCAAACCACCAGCGAAAGCCAGAGCTTCCCGCCGTATAACATTGAAAAAAGCGACGATAACCACTATCGCATTACCCTTGCGCTGGCCGGTTTCCGTCAGGAAGATCTGGATATTCAGCTGGAAGGGACGCGCCTGAGCGTGAAAGGTACGCCGCAGCAGGCTGACAAAGAAACGAAATGGCTGCACCAGGGGTTAGTCAGTCAGGCCTTTAGCCTGAGCTTTACCCTGGCGGAAAATATGGAAGTCTCCGGTGCCACATTCAATAACGGGTTGCTGCACATTGATTTAACCCGTAACGAGCCGGAAGTGGTTATCCCGCAGCGTATCGCGATTAGCGAGCGTCCGGCGCTCGACAGCTAAGTCGAAACGACAGAGAAAGCCCCGATGATCGGGGCTTTTTTTTGGCCGTTATAAAGGGCAGCCCGCCGTTTCCCACCGATCTACACCGTTCAGATGACCCGCCGATTATTGTGCGCCAGGCTGCATACAGGCCTGGAGGCTTAAGCCATAATCCATGATATTGATAATGTTATTCACAGGGAACAGACGATGAGTGATATAGCATTGACCGTTAGCGTTCTGGCGCTGGTGGCGGTAGTCGGATTGTGGATCGGCAATGTCAAAATTCGCGGCGTCGGGTTTGGCATTGGCGGCGTGCTGTTTGGCGGCATTATCGTTGGCCACTTTGTGGACCAGGCGGGTATCGCGCTTAGCAGCCCGATGCTGCACTTTATTCAGGAATTTGGCCTGATTCTCTTCGTCTATACCATCGGCATCCAGGTGGGGCCGGGTTTCTTCGCCTCGCTGCGCGTCTCCGGGCTACGGCTCAATCTCTTTGCCATCCTGATTGTCATCCTTGGGGGGCTGGTGACCGCAGTGCTGCATAAGCTCTTTGATATCCCGCTGCCGGTGGTGCTCGGTATTTTCTCTGGCGCAGTCACTAATACGCCAGCGCTGGGGGCCGGGCAGCAAATTCTGCGCGATCTTGGCGTACCGTTTGACGTTGTCGATCAGATGGGGATGAGCTATGCCATGGCCTATCCGTTTGGTATTTGCGGCATTTTGCTGACCATGTGGCTGGTGCGTCTGTTCTTTCGCGTTAACGTCGAAAAAGAGGCTCAGCAGTTTGATGAGAGCAGCGGGAACGGACACGCGGTTCTGCAAACGATTAACGTCCGGGTTGAAAACCCGAACCTGAACAATATGGCGATTCAGGACGTGCCGATGCTCAACAGCGATAAGCTGATTTGCTCCCGTCTCAAACGTGATGATCTGCTGATGGTGCCGGCTCCGGGGACCTTAATTCAAACCGGCGACCTCCTGCACCTGGTCGGGCGCCCGGAGGATTTGCACAACGCGCAGCTGGTTATCGGTAAGGAAGTTTCCACCTCGCTTTCAACCCGCGGCACCGATTTGAAAGTTGAGCGGGTAGTGGTCACCAATGAGAAGGTATTAGGTAAGCGGATCCGCGACCTACATTTTAAACAGCGTTATGACGTGGTGATTTCGCGGCTTAATCGCGCCGGGGTTGAGCTGGTGGCCAGCAGTCATGCCAGCCTGCAATTCGGTGATATTCTTAACCTGGTTGGCCGTCCGGAAGCCATTGATGCGGTTGCCGCCGAGCTGGGTAACGCACAGCAAAAATTGCAGCAGGTTCAGATGCTGCCGGTGTTTATCGGCATTGGCCTGGGGGTTTTGCTGGGTTCTGTCCCGCTGTTTGTTCCCGGCTTCCCGGTGGCGTTGAAGCTGGGGCTGGCCGGTGGCCCGTTGATTATGGCGCTGATCCTCGGGCGAATCGGCAGTATCGGGAAGCTCTACTGGTTTATGCCGCCGAGCGCCAACCTCGCGCTGCGTGAGCTGGGGATTGTGCTCTTTCTGGCGGTCGTCGGGCTGAAGTCCGGCGGTGATTTTGTCGAAACGCTGACCGCAGGCGACGGGCTGAGCTGGATTGCCTACGGCATTTTTATTACCGCGATTCCGCTGCTAACGGTAGGCATTCTGGCGCGGCTGCTGCTGAAGATGAACTACCTGACCCTGTGCGGCATGCTGGCCGGGTCGATGACCGACCCACCGGCACTGGCGTTCGCCAACAATCTGCATGCCACCAGCGGAGCCGCGGCGCTCTCGTATGCCACGGTCTATCCGCTGGTGATGTTTTTGCGCATCATTACGCCGCAGCTACTGGCCGTGTTGTTCTGGGGGATGAGTTAACGGCGTCTCCAGGTGGACGCGCCGCAGATGGTAGTCCACCTGGTATTCACTGGCGTTGCGGAACATCACCGAATAGTTCAGAAACTCACCGCTGTCGCTGTAGGAAAGCGAGGTAATCCGCAGCAGCGGCGTCTGTTCCGGCACATTCATTGACCGGGCCAGCTGCTTGTCCGCCAGCACCGGCGTCAGGCTTTCATAGTTACCGCTAATGGTTATCCCGCACTCTTTCTCAATGTAATCGAATTTTGACCCTTCCAGATGCACCAGCGACAGGTTACGGAACAGTTTGACCGGCATATAGCTGTCTTCCAGCATCAGAGGTTTGCCGTCCACGTAACGCACCCGGCGTGAAAAGTAGATCCGTTCATTGATTTGTATCCGTAGCTGGCTGGCAATTGCCGGCGGCGCCGGCATGACTTCGAAGATCAGCACCTCGCTGACCACCTCTTTACCTTGCTTGCGTAACACTTCCGCCAGACCGGTGAGGTTAGTGGTCTCGTGATGCACATCTTTACGGGCGACAAAGGTGCCGGATCCGTGGCGGCGAACGACCAGCCCCCAGCTAATCAGCAGTTCGATAGCTTTGCGGATTGTCATCCGCGCCACGCCGAACTCTTCTGCCAGTTTTTTCTCTCCCGGCAGCGGGCTGCCGACATTGAAATCGGAGGAATTCAGCCGAAGGCGCAATCTGTCTGCGATGGATTTATAGATCACCAGTAGACCTCTGTTCCACTTTTCAAAAGGCATTGTTACCAAAGGGTGTTATTAATAATTACTTTAAATACATAAAGATATGATTAATTCACCCTGATGTTTTAATCAGTGTAATTCATGATGTCTATTTTTACTTAAAAAAGTAGACAACATTGTGGAAATTAAAACCATGAAAGCGATCACGAATCGCAACGCCATCGCATGTTGTCGGACGGGTAAATTCCTATTCTCGCTTTAGGCCGATACTCAAGACAAATAAGGCCTCTTACCCTACTGGTTGTTAAATGAGGATTTTAAAATGCTCAGTCAAATACAACGTTTTGGCGGTGCCATGTTTACCCCGGTTTTACTGTTTCCTTTCGCCGGGATCGTGGTGGGTATTGCCATTATGCTGCGCAACCCGATGTTTGTCGGCGAAGCGCTGACAGCACCTGATAGTTTATTTGCCCAGATTGTTCACATTATTGAAGAAGGCGGCTGGACGGTATTTCGTAACATGCCGCTGATTTTTGCCGTCGGCTTACCGATTGGCCTCGCGAAACAGGCGCAGGGACGAGCTTGCCTTGCCGTGCTGGTGAGTTTCCTGACGTGGAACTACTTCATCAACGCCATGGGCATGACCTGGGGCCACTTTTTCGGCGTCGATTTTTCTGCCGACCCCACCGCCGGTAGTGGCCTGACGATGATTGCCGGCATTAAAACGCTGGATACCAGTATCATCGGTGCGATCGTGATTTCCGGGATCGTCACCGCGCTACATAACCGCTATTTTGATAAACCGCTGCCGGTATTCCTCGGTATTTTCCAGGGCTCTTCATTTGTCGTTATCGTTGCCTTCCTGGCGATGATCCCCTGCGCCTGGTTAACGCTGCTGGGGTGGCCAAAGGTGCAGATGGGCATTGAATCGCTGCAGGCTTTTTTACGCTCTGCCGGAGCGCTAGGGGTCTGGGTTTATATTTTCCTTGAGCGCATTCTGATTCCCACTGGCCTGCATCACTTTGTCTACGGACCGTTTATTTTTGGCCCGGCGGTGGTGGAAGGCGGTATCCAGGTCTACTGGGCACAGCATCTGCAGGAGTTCAGCCAGAGTACGGAACCGCTGAAAGCCCTGTTCCCGGAAGGCGGTTTCGCCCTGCACGGCAACTCCAAGGTCTTTGGTTCGGTCGGGATTGCGCTGGCGCTCTATTTCACCGCCGCGCCGGAAAACCGCGTCAAAGTGGCCGGGTTGCTGATCCCGGCGACGCTGACCGCCATGCTGGTGGGGATTACCGAACCGCTGGAATTCACCTTCCTGTTTATCTCCCCGCTGCTGTTTGCCGTGCACGCGGTACTGGCGGCGACGATGGCGACGGCGATGTATATGTGCGGGGTCGTCGGCAACTTCGGCGGTGGCCTGCTTGACCAGTTCCTGCCGCAAAACTGGATCCCCATGTTTCACAACCACGCCTCGATGATGTTCATCCAGATAGGTATCGGGGTGTGCTTTACCGCTATCTACTTCGTTATCTTCCGCGCCCTGATCCTGCGTCTGAATCTGAAAACTCCGGGCCGCGAAGAGAGTGAAATCAAGCTCTACAGCAAAGCGGATTATCAGGCGGCGCGCGGTAAAACCAGCGCCGCGGGTGCCACAGAGTCGAAATTAGGCCAGGCCGCAGGCTTTCTGCAGGCGCTGGGCGGCGCAAGCAATATCGAATGCGTCAACAACTGCGCCACACGGCTTCGCATCACGCTGGTCGATATGGCGAAAACACAAAGCGACGACGTCTTTAAAGCGCTGGGCGCTCACGGGGTGGTGCGTCGCGGTAACGGGATTCAGGTCATCGTGGGCCTGCATGTTCCCCAGGTTCGCGACCAGCTGGAATCCCTGATGAAAAATTCTCTACAGACCGAACAAACCACCATGACGGAGGCAGTATCATGAAAAAGTTCTCAGTTGTTATCGCAGGCGGCGGCAGTACATTCACACCAGGTATCGTATTGATGTTGTTAGCAAACCAGGACCGTTTCCCGCTGCGGGCACTGAAATTTTATGACAACGACGGCGCGCGTCAGGAGACCATCGCCGAAGCGTGTAAAGTGATTCTTAAAGAGCAGGCGCCGGAAATTGAGTTCAGCTATACCACCGACCCGCAGGCGGCCTTTACCGACGTGGATTTTGTTATGGCGCATATCCGCGTTGGCAAATATCCGATGCGTGAAAAAGATGAAAAAATCCCGCTGCGCCACGGCGTGCTGGGTCAGGAAACCTGCGGACCTGGCGGTATCGCCTACGGCATGCGCTCTATCGGTGGCGTGCTGGAACTGGTGGACTATATGGAAAAATATTCGCCGAACGCCTGGATGCTGAACTACTCCAACCCGGCGGCAATCGTCGCAGAAGCCACACGCCGCCTGCGTCCGAATGCGAAAATCCTCAATATCTGCGATATGCCGATCGGCATTGAAGGGCGCATGGCGCAAATTGTCGGCCTCAAAGATCGTAAACAGATGCGGGTGCGTTACTACGGGCTGAACCACTTCGGCTGGTGGACGTCGATTGAGGATCTGCAGGGTAACGATCTGATGCCGAAACTGCGCGAACATGTAGCGAAATATGGTTATGTGCCGCCTTCTAACGATCCGCATACTGAAGCCAGCTGGAACGATACCTTTGCCAAGGCGAAAGATGTGCAGGCGCTGGATCCGGATACCATGCCGAACACCTACCTGAAGTATTACCTGTTCCCGGATTACGTCGTCGAGCACTCCAACCCGGCGCGTACCCGCGCTAACGAGGTCATGGATCACCGCGAGAAAAATGTCTTTAGCGCCTGTCGGGCAATTATTGCCGCGGGTAAATCTTCTGCCGGCGATCTGGAGATCGATGAGCACGCTTCATACATCGTGGATCTGGCCACCGCCATTGCCTTCAACACCCAGGAGCGCATGCTGCTGATCGTACCGAACAATGGCGCTATCCATAATTTTGACGCTGATGCGATGGTGGAAATTCCGTGCCTGGTTGGCCATAACGGGCCGGAACCGCTGACGGTCGGCGATATTCCGAACTTCCAGAAAGGGATGATGAGCCAGCAGGTGGCGGTGGAGAAACTGGTGGTGGATGCCTGGGAACATCGCTCTTATCACAAGCTGTGGCAGGCGATTACGCTGTCGAAAACCGTGCCGAGCGCATCCGTCGCGAAAGCGATTCTTGACGACCTGATTGAAGCCAACAAAGACTACTGGCCGGAACTGCATTAATCCTCGCCTCAACCGGCATCCATCGGGTGCCGGTTCTTTCGCTGCTCCCCTGTTCGTAACAAATTACGCTATGCTGAAGCCTGCTCGCGCTACGAACAAGGAACCCTGATGAAAATTTCTCGCGTCGGCGAAGCGCCGGATTACCGCTTCTCGCTGGCCAACGAACGTACTTTTCTGGCGTGGATCCGCACGGCATTAGGTTTTCTTGCCGCCGGGGTTGGCTTAGATCAGCTGGCGCCGGATTTTGCCACGCCGCTGATTCGCGAAGTGCTGGCGCTGTTGCTATGTCTGTTTGCCGGCGGCCTGGCAATTTATGGCTACCTGCGCTGGCTGAGTAACGAAAAAGCGATGCGCCTGAAGCAGGATCTGCCTTATACCAGAACGCTGCTGGTCATTAGCGTCTTATTGATGATCGTGGTGGGGGTGGTGATGGCGCTGGTGCTCTATGGCGGATAGGCGCCGGGCGCGGCGGGAAAGCGATCCGGGGCTGCAGCCGGAGCGGACATCGCTGGCCTGGTTTCGAACGTTGCTGGGCTACGCGGCGCTGATGGCGCTGGCGATCAAACATAACTGGCATAGCGCGGGGGTGCTGTTCTGGCTATCGATTGGCGTACTGGCAATAGCGGCTATTGTGCTCTGGGGCTATACGCGGCGCCGTAATCTGATGGATGTTGACGAAAATGATTTTGTTCAGCCACAGGCGATACGTGACAAGTTTTTCATTGCCGTCGCCGTCCTTTCGCTATCGCTCATGTTTGCGGCTACGCACCTGCGGCAGATCGCGTTATTTCTGCAGAATGTGACATAGCGGAAAGCGGGCCCAACGGCTTATCATTCGCCGTTGAGCCCGTGGTATTAACGCCCTTTCGCCAGATATTGCGCCATCTCTTCCTCTGGCACCATGCCGCCGCCGGTCGCCCAGACCAGATGCGTGGCGTTGTCCATTTGGCCGGCCGTGAAGCCGTGCATCTGCTGATATGCCTCGCTGGCGCAAACGCGCTGCGGTCCGGCCATACCGGCCAGCGCGGACGGCTCCAGGCGGATATTTTCAGCTTTCGCCAGCCAGCCCAGCATGTCGTACATCGTCTGGTCGCTGAGGGTATAGAAGCCATCCAGCAGACGCTCCATGGCCCTGCCGACAAATCCGGAAGCCCGACCCACGGCCAGGCCATCGGCGGCAGTCAGGTTATCAATACCCAGGTCCTGGACCGAAATTTCATCATGCAGGCCGGTATGGACGCCGAGCAACATACAAGGAGAGTGCGTGGGTTCAGCAAAGAAACAGTGTACATGGTCGCCGAAAGCCAGCTTGAGACCAAACGCAACCCCGCCAGGGCCGCCGCCGACGCCACACGGCAGATAGACAAACAGCGGATGATCGGCATCGACCACACGTCCCTGGCGGGCAAACTGCGCTTTCAGGCGCTCGCCTGCGACGGCATAGCCGAGGAACAGCGTGCGCGAGTTCTCATCATCGATAAAGAAGCAGTTGGGGTCCCCTTCGGCGGCTTTACGCCCCTGCTCGACCGCGACGCCGTAATCCTGTTCGTATTCAACCACCGTTACGCCGTGGCTGCGCAGCTTCGCTTTTTTCCATGCCCGGGCATCGGCAGACATATGCACGGTGACGTTAAAACCGATACATGCGCTCATGATGCCAATCGACATCCCCAGGTTGCCGGTGGAGCCGACGGCGATGCTGTACTGGCTAAAGAACTGCTTAAATTCCGGGGTCAGCAGCTTGCGATAGTCATCTTCGGTAGTCAGTAACCCCGCTTCCAGCGCCAGCTTTTCGGCGTGGGTCAGCACCTCGTAAATACCGCCGCGGGCCTTGATGGAGCCGGAAATCGGCAGATGACTGTCTTTTTTCAGCAGCAGATCGCCGCTGACGGGCCGGGCAAACGCCTGCTCCAGCCGTGCTTTCATTTCCGGGATAGCGACCAGTTCGGATTCAATAATCCCACCGGTGGCGGCGGTTTCCGGGAATGCCTGCGCCAGATACGGCGCAAAGCGCTCAAGGCGGGCACGGGCGTCCTGAACATCGTCAGCCGTCAGGCCAACGTACGGTAAACCTTCCGCCAGCGAAGTGGTTGCCGGGTTAAACCAGGTGGTTTCTTTCAGGTCAACCAGATCCTTCAGCAGAGGAAACCGGGCAAGTAAAGTGGTCATGTCAGCGTTTTTCATATTACGTCTCTTTGCGCTCAGATGATGAAAGAAAGCAGGAACGTGCAGGCTAGTGCAAGTAAGGATGCGATAAATGTTGCCGTTGTATAGTATTTGAACGTCTCACTCAGGCTCGCACCACAGTATTGTTTAACCAGCCAGAACAGGGAATCAGTAACGATCGTGCAGCCAATTGCGCCGGAACCAATGGCAATGGCGATGATCTCCGGGCTAACGCCAGGGTAGAGCGGCAGCATCGGTGCCACGATGGCCGTGGCCCCCATCATGGCAACGGTGGCAGAACCCACCGCCGCGTGCAGAATCAGCGCCACCAGCCAGGCCAGCAGAATCGGGTGCATATGCAGACCGGAGAGAATAACCGCCAGCGAATCAGCCAGGCCGCTGGTTTTCAGGACCGCGTTGAACGCGCCGCCTGCGCCGATAATCAGCAGGATATTGGCAATAGAACCAAAGCCCTTTTCGGTATGGGTCAGCAGCGTGGCCATGCCCATATTCTGACGGATGCCGAGGACGTAGTAAGCCACGAAGACGGCGATAAACATGGCGGTAATCGGATTACCGATAAACTCCAGCAGCATATACAGCGTGCCGGTTTTGGCCATATTCAGCTCGGCGACGGTTTTCACCAGCATCAGAGCGATCGGCAGCAAAATGGTCAACAGCGTGGCGGCGAGCGACGGCAGCGTCTCTTCTTGACGAACGTCCAGATTGGCGAACTCGGCAGGAACCGCTTTGAACGGCAGGCGGTTGCCCAGCAGCTTCAGGAACAGCGGGCCGCCAACCAGTGAGGCCATCAACCCGACCAGCAAACCATAGACAATCACAGTACCGATATCGGCGCCCAGCTTATTGGCGACGAACAGCGCCGCCGGGTGCGGCGGTACCACGCAGTGCACGGCCATTAGCGCGGTACACAGCGGAATCGCCAGCTTCAGCAGAGAGGTGTGGGTCTTTTTGGCAATAGAAAAGGCCAGCGGAATCAGCAGCACGACGCCGACTTCGACAAACAGCGTAATCCCGCAAATCAGGCCAACCAGTACCATGATCACATCGACCGACAGCCAGCGACAGCGCTGAAGCGTCAGGCCGATACGTTCGGCGGCGCCTGAAATCTCCATCATTTTGCCCAGAATGGTGCCGAGGCCGATCACTGCCGCCAGGAAACCGAGGGTTCCACCGATCCCATTTTCAATGGCGTTGACCATGTCCAGTGGGCTCATCCCCATCATTGCGCCGACGAAGAAACTGGCTAACAGCAGCGCCAGAAAGGGGTGAAATTTCAGTTTTACGATAGTCAAAACAATCAACACAATGCTGATTAATAACGTGCTCACAACCCAAATCTGAGATTCCATACCCCACCTCGCCCGTGAATAAGATGGGGTTATTGAACAGAAAAACGACACCGGCTGACAAACGATATAAATGGCGCTTAAGGTGAATTAGATTGAATCAAAATGGTGATTAAAGTCTAAAAATGGCTTTTATTTGCATTATGAGTCACTTTTTTTCATCTTTAAACCCATGTCGGGTGACCATTTTTCTTACAATCAGCGGTAAAAAATCAGGGGAACCGAACGATGGATGTCGCTAAAGAGATAGGCAACCGGCTGCTCAACGGCTGGCAGTTGTCAAAGCTGTATACCTTTGAGGTCGCCGCACGGCATGAATCTTTCGCGCTGGCGGCGGAAGAGCTGTCGCTGACCCCCAGCGCAGTGAGCCACCGGATGAATCAGCTGGAGGAAGAGCTGGGTATTCAGCTTTTTGTACGCTCTCATCGGAAAGTGGAGTTAACCCATGAGGGGAGGCGGGTGTTCTGGGCGCTGAAATCCTCGCTGGACAGTCTGAACCAGGAGATTCTGGATATCAAAAACCAGGAGCTGTCAGGTACGCTGACCGTCTACTCACGTCCGTCGATCGCCCAGTGCTGGCTGGTACCGGCGCTCGGGGACTTTACCCGCCGTTATCCGTCGATATCGCTGACTGTTCTGACCGGTAACGATAACGTGAATATGCAGCGAGCGGGTATCGATCTGGCGCTCTATTTCGACGATCTGCCTTCATCGCAATTAACCCACCATTATCTGATGGATGAAGCTATCGTCCCGGTTTGCACGGCGGACTATGCCCGACAGCATCAGCTCCAGCAACATCCCGACAATCTGCAACATTGCACCCTGCTGCACGATCGCCAGGCCTGGAGCAATGATTCTGGCACCGACGAATGGTTTAGTTGGGCGCAGCACTTTGGGGTTAACTTGCCGCAATCGTCGGGTATTGGTTTCGATCGCTCAGATTTGGCGGTGATTGCTGCCATGAATCATGTTGGCGTGGCGATGGGGCGTAAGCGGCTGGTTCAAAAGCGTCTGGCGAGCGGAGAGCTGATTGCGCCCTTTGGCGAGATGACGCTGAAATGCCACCAGCACTACTATGTGACCACGTTAGCGGGGCGCCAGTGGCCGAAAATAGACGCCTTTATTCACTGGCTACAAAGTCTGGCGCAATGATTTTCCCCGGACGCGGGATAAGGCGCAGGCCGCTATCCGGGGAGACTCCGGTGCTTAAACCGGCTGCTGGTGGCGGCTGAAGCGCGAAGCCAGCGGCAGCCAGCACAGCAGAATCAGCAGCCCCATGAGCATCATCAATAACCCCAGGCTGCTTTGACCGGTCTGCGGCATCATCGCCGAGAGCCAGGCCAGGACGCCGGAGCCGATGTTTTGCAGGCCGCCCACCAGCGCGCCTGCCGTCCCGGCAAGGAACGGGAAGGGTTCCATCGCGCCGCTGGTCGCCAGCGGAAACAGCATGCCGGCGCCAAAGAAAAACAGCGCCGCGGGCACCAGCAGCGTCCAGACGGTCATGATGCCCATCAGGCCAGGGATCCACATCATAATGCCCGCCAGCAGGCAGCAAATCACCGATTGCCACATCAGGGTCGGGAAGCGTTTATGCGGGCGTCCGGCAAACCAGGCACCGAAAAAAGCCGCCGGGATGGGCAGAATAAACAGAATACTCACCGCCATGCTGCTTAAGCCCAGCACGGCGCCCATCAGCACGCCGGAACAGGCTTCGAACACGGCGATGCCGGCGAGGCCGCCAATCAGCATCAGCAGATAGCAGTTGAACGCGGTATTGCCGAACAGCGTTTTGTAACTGGTCGCCAGCCGGGAGCGCGGTGCGCCAGCCGGACGGGTTTCAGGCATCCAGCGCGCCATGCTAAAGGTTACGCCCGCGCACAAAATGAGCAGGAAAGCGTAGCAGGCGCGCCAGCTCCACAGCGTATTGAGGATACCGCCAATCAGCGGCGCCAGCAGCGGGCTGACCAAAATGCCCATATTTAACAGGCTGTTGGCATGCCTGAGCTGGGCACCTTCATACAGATCGCGCGGCAGCGTGCGCGCCATGACTCCGCCGACGCCGGTTCCCATACCCTGGATGGCGCTGGCGATAATCAGCACCGTCAGGCTGTGGGTGGTGATAGCAACCAGCGTCGCCAGCATAAAGATAGACATCCCGATGAGGATCACCGGACGTCTTCCTACGCGGTCAGACAGCGGGCCATAAAAGAGCTGAGAGACGCCATAGGTCAGCAAATAGGCCGCCATTACGCTCTGCACGGCCCCTTCGCGGGCGTTCAGCGAGATAGCCATGTCGGCGATCGCCGGGATATAAATGGTCTGCGCCATCTGGCCAACGGCCACCAGCAGTACCAGCATCAACAACAAAGTGAAGTTCTTATGCCGTTTCATGTCGATGAATACTTTGTGAGTATAGGTAAATTAAGAATATGTGACTGGCACACCCCTTAAATGCTGGAGGAATCTACCACATAAAAATGACAGTACAACTATATGACGATGATTGGAGAGGGATTTCAGGCAGGTTTTGTAAACAATAATCGGCAACAAATGTTGCCATTCTGCGTTAGGACAGACGCAGCAGAATAGCCCCCGCCGCAATGCCGCAGGCGGCGACGATTCGCAGGGCGATAAGCTTCTCTTTGAGCAGCACCAACGCGATGACGGCGCCGAATAAAATCGAGGTTTCTCGCAGCGCGGCTACCACTGCCAGCGGTGCCTGGGTCATCGCCCACAGTGCCAGGCCGTATGATCCCATCGTACTCAGGCCGCCGATGGCGCCTTTTTTCCAGTGCTGGCGCAGATAGCGGCTGGCTTCCTGGCGCCGATAGATCATCGACCAGCTCAGCAGACAGCAGCCGTTCATAAAAAAGGACCATAGCGTGTAGCCCAGCGCCGTATCCGACAACCGCACGCCGGTACCATCAACCAACGTATAGCCGGCGATAAAACAGGCGTTGATCAGCGCGAGGGTGATGCCGTAGCCGGAGCGGGTCCGGCCGTTGCAGGCCATGGCGAGGATCGCCAGACAAATTACGCCAATCCCTGTCCATGCCAGCGGCGACAGCGTATCGCCGAGGAATGCGACGCTAATCACCGCCACCAGCAGCGGCGCGGTGCCGCGCATCAGTGGATAGGTCTGACTCATGTCGGAGACCTGGTAGGTTTTGGCGACCAGAACGGTGTACACCACCTGCAGTGCGCTGGAAAGCACCAGATACGGCACGCTGGCCAGGGAGGGCTGCGGCGCGAAAGGCAATGCAACCAGGGCGGTCAGCGCGGCGGAGCCGCTCACGCCGATCGCCGCGTACAGCTTATCTCCACTTGCTTTGACGATAGCATTCCAGCTGGCATGCAGCAGGGCGGCGAACAGCAGAACGCAGAAAACGGTTATCGTCATGGCAGGTGTGTTGGTGAGTAGCCGGGTCCTGGAACTGTAACACGGGTATTTTCACCCGGCCAGCCGCGCTTAAAGTGAGCAGAACAGGCGATGAGTGACCCGCGGCTCATCATAAACCGGACGAAATCCAAGCGATTCATAAAACGGCCACGCCGACGGCGGCGCGTGAGTGTTGAGAAAATCAAACCAGGTGCCGGAGTGGGTGATGACGGCCACCAGCAGCTGCTGACCAATATTCCGCCGACGAAAGGCGTCGCTGATGTATAAATGGCGGATGCGCCCGGTTCGCAGCTGCGGGCTGAAGGGGTCAACATTCAGCCCGCAAATTCCCACCAGCTGCCCGCCGACAAAGGCACCCAGCAGTTTTTCACCCGGCGCACTAAAGCGGTTTTTCCCGCTTTGCCAGTTCTCCGCCAGGCGGCGCAGCATATTGAAATGTTGGGCGAGGCTTTCACTGCGCAAAGCCAGAAACCCGGGGTCGTCGGGGGTCGTGGCGGCAATCAACAGCGGTGGCATGATTTTCTCCAGCAAGTCAGCATAAGGTTAATGGGAACCGCCTGTAGAGGGGCGGTTTCCCGCCCCTCTCAGGTGCGACTTGAACCTGAATCAGCGCAGCTGTTTCAGGACAGCATCAAGCAGTTGCAACACGGCAACCATGAGTTTCAGGATAAGAACAATAATATCCATGGCACCCATACGCGTCTCCTCTGGTACAGGAGCACGACCGGCTGGCGTACCTTTCCGCCGCCTGTTGCCAGCCAGGGTATACGCCGACTACCGGGACACGTTGCCGTGCCCAGAAGACATTAGCGTATTTGTTGACGTAACACAGTGTGCTCTCTCGGGGTTAAGGCGCTGACGGCACCACCCGTTTCAGCCAGGACTTTATTGCGCCGGTGATACATGCGGCCCCGAATGACACAACGTGAACGTTTTCAGTATAAACAAATACTGTATATATAAACAGTATTTTCTCGACAAAATTGCGCTCGCCATCCATACTCTACTTTGGCAAAAACCGGGGTGAAAATTGCGTGAACGCCTGCGCGCGCGTATACTTTCAGCGTTGACGTAATACAGTGTACTTGCGGTTACCAGCCGTAAACATGCTGAGAAAAACCTCGCTCCGGCGGGGTTTTTTGTTTTTTTCGACCGGTAAGAAATTGTGATCCTTCACACAAATCCTCGTGGATGAAAATAAATCCGTTGTTTAATGGCGGCGGCTGTGTTTGTATAAATTCAGTTAAATTTTCGACACAACAGGTCCCTAATGAACGCTTCCATTCTGACTTCGACTCTACTAAAAACCGCGCCTGCCGCGGTGGTCGTCGTGCGTGTGGTGGTCGTCGTCGGCAATGCGCCGTAGGGTCCGGAACAACACGATTCCAAACCCCGCCGGCGCAAACCGAGCGGGGTTTTTTTTCGACCCTCGCCCGGTAAGTCGGCTCAAAATAAAAGGACTGGAGCATGGCAAGTTCGGGCACAACATCAGAAAAAATGCGCTTTACCGGCGCACAGTTAGTTATTCATTTACTGGAACGCCAGGGGATCACGACCGTTGCGGGCATCCCGGGCGGCTCTATCCTTCCCATCTATGACGCATTAAGCCAAAGCACGCAGATTCGCCACGTTCTGGCGCGTCACGAGCAGGGCGCGGGCTTTATCGCTCAGGGGATGGCGCGTACCGAGGGCAAACCGGCGGTCTGTATGGCCTGTAGCGGCCCGGGCGCCACCAACCTGATCACCGCCATCGCCGATGCGCGTCTGGACTCGATTCCGCTGGTGTGCATTACCGGTCAGGTTCCGGCATCGATGATCGGGACCGATGCGTTCCAGGAAGTCGACACCTACGGTATCTCTATCCCCATCACCAAACATAACTACCTGGTCCGCGATATTGCTGAACTGCCGCAGGTGATGAGCGATGCTTTTCGCATCGCCCAGTCCGGCCGCCCGGGTCCGGTGTGGATAGATATTCCTAAGGATGTGCAGACGGCGACCATCGAGCTGGAGGCGTTACCGGAGCCGGGTGCGCGCACCGCACCGCCGACATTTGACAGCGCCAGCGTCCACGACGCGGCCGCCATGATCAATGCGGCTAAGCGCCCGGTACTTTATCTGGGCGGCGGCGTGATTAACGCCCCTGAGCAGGTGCGTGCGCTGGCGGAAAAAGCGAACCTGCCTACCACCATGACCCTGATGGCGCTGGGGATGCTGCCGAAGGCGCATCCGCTGTCGCTGGGCATGCTGGGTATGCACGGCGCGCGCAGCACCAACTTTATTCTGCAAGAAGCTGATTTACTGGTTGTTTTAGGCGCGCGTTTTGATGACCGGGCGATTGGTAAAACCGAGCAGTTCTGCCCGAACGCGAAAATTATTCACGTTGATATCGACCGTTCCGAACTGGGTAAAATCAAGCAGCCGCACGTGGCGATTCAAGGGGATGTGGCCGACGTTCTGGCGCAGCTGACGCCGCAGGTCGCCGCCCAGCCGCGCGACGAGTGGCGCCAGATGGTGGCGGATCTGCAGCGTGAGTTTCCGTCCCCGATTCCGCAGGAGAGCGACCCGCTCACCCATTACGGCCTGATCAACGCCGTTGCCGCCTGCGTCAATGATGAGGCGATCGTCACCACCGATGTCGGTCAGCATCAGATGTGGGTCGCGCAGGCTTATCCGCTGAATCGCCCGCGTCAATGGCTGACTTCCGGCGGGCTGGGAACCATGGGATTCGGTCTGCCGGCAGCGGTCGGAGCGGCGCTGGCTAATCCACAGCGCAAAGTCATCTGCTTCTCCGGTGACGGCAGCCTGATGATGAACATTCAGGAGATGGCTACCGCGGCAGAAAACCAGCTGGATGTGAAAATCATCCTGATGAATAACGAAGCGTTGGGGCTGGTCTATCAGCAACAGAGCCTGTTCTATCAGCAGGGGGTATTTGCTGCCACCTATCCCGGAATGATTAACTTTATGCAGATCGCCGCCGGATTTGGTCTGCAAACCTGCGATTTAAATCACGAAGCTGACCCGCAGGCGGCGCTGCAGGCGATCATCGATCGTCCCGGTCCGGCGCTGATTCATGTGCGTATTGATGCGGAAGAAAAAGTCTATCCGATGGTTCCGCCGGGAGCGGCAAATACAGAAATGGTGGGGGAATAAACCATGCAACAGCAGACTCATGACAACGTTATTCTGGAACTCACCGTTCGCAACCATCCGGGAGTGATGACCCACGTTTGTGGCCTGTTTGCCCGCCGCGCGTTCAACGTGGAAGGCATTCTCTGTTTGCCGATTCAGAACAGCAACCACAGCCGCATCTGGCTGCTGGTGAACGATGACCAGCGGCTGGGGCAGATGATCAGTCAGATTGAAAAACTGGAAGATGTGGAGAAGGTGGCGCGTAATCAGTCCGATCCTTCCATGTTTAATAAAATTGCCGTCTTCTTTGAGTAAGAGCCTGCCCCATCAGGCTATTTTATTTGCCATTTTGGCCATGGGCAGTGCACGTACTGCGTGTACGCTCTGGTTTTTCCGCGCTGCCCGCGTCCAGACTGGCTGCAACAATCTACGCCTGGTGGGATGACGCTCAGTTATTCGCTTTCAGAGTCCGGCGTGATGACTTTTACCGACCCGTTCCGGCAGTGCGTGGCATAGTCTGCCGGTAACGGGCGATCGCTGATCAGCACATCAAATGCCGGCAGCGGCGCAATACTGGCAGGCGCAACATCGTCGAACAGCGCGTAGCGCGCGAGCAGGATTTTCCGCAGGCCGCGATCCATCGCTTTACGTTTCGTGGCGAGGTCGTCGGGGTTAAACCAGCTGACGCCAAAATGTTCGTGAACGCCGCTGGCGGAGATAAACACTTTACGCGGATTGAGTGAATCCAGCGCCGAAGGGTTGCCGGTATCGTAGAAGGCATCGCTCTTCGCCCGATAGGTGCCACCGCATAAGATGGCGGTGGCATTGGGCTTTTCATTTAAGGCCATAAACACCCGATGTGAATAGCAAATACCGGTAAAGGTAATGTCATCGGGGATCATATTGATGACCAGCGGCATTTCGCTGCCGTTATCAAAAAAGACCAGGTCGTTTTCGCTGACCAGGCCGGCGGCGAGGATGGCAATGGGCAGTTCGTCGCGATGATGGGCCGGTTTTGTCGCCAGCGCTGGCGTGACGGAAGGCGATGAGGGTTTGTTGACCATCACCACGTAGCCGCCTAATAGCGTGAGCGGCAGCGGTTCGTCGTTTTCCTGGCTGAGATCCCGACGAATCGTCATCACAGAGACCTCCAGCATACGCGCGGCGTCTTTAAGATGGATTCGGTCGGTTTTCTTCAGCAGTTCCATCAGACGACGTATACGTTCTTTTTGCTTGGTCTCCATTCACACTCTCCGCAATTCATTTGGCAAATGTTCCTTTGGTAACATTTTTGTCCCTGCTGAAACATTATGCATTCACATTACTATACTGCGGCCCCTTGAGAATTAAAAGTCTGACCGATCTCGTTTTTATTAATATAATCTCTTTATTTTCAGTTTCTTATCTTGTTGTTTTTGATTTTTATTTTTCTTTCCCTCTCGATTGCCCACATTTTCCTGGATGATAAATAAACAAGAAATGATACTGCAATCGCGATCATGGTCACAAATGGTACTAAAGTAACATGATAATGTTACGATAATATCATTGTTGTGTGATTGTTTCTGAGAGGTAGTAAAATGGATATCGCGGTTATTGGCTCCAACATGGTGGACCTCATCACCTATACCAACCAGATGCCGAAAGAGGGGGAAACCCTTGAGGCGCCGGCGTTCAAAATTGGCTGCGGCGGGAAAGGGGCCAACCAGGCCGTTGCCGCCGCTAAGCTTAATTCGAAAGTGCTGATGTTGACCAAGGTGGGAGATGACATCTTTGCGGATAACACGATTCGCAATCTTGAGTCCTGGGGCATCAATACCACTTATGTTGAGAAAGTCCCCTGTACCAGCAGCGGCGTGGCGCCGATCTTTGTGAATGCCAACTCCAGCAACAGCATTCTTATTATTAAAGGCGCCAACAAGTTCCTCTCTCCTGAAGATATCGATCGCGCCGCCGAGGATTTAAAAAAATGCCAGCTGATTGTGTTGCAGCTTGAGGTTCAACTGGAAACGGTTTACCACGCTATCGAATTTGGTAAAAAGCACGGTATTGAAGTGTTATTAAATCCGGCGCCCGCGTTGCGCGAATTAGATATGTCTTATGCCTGTAAATGTGATTTCTTTGTTCCCAATGAGACCGAGCTGGAAATATTAACCGGCCTGCCTGTTGATACTTACGATAATATTCGTGCCGCCGCCCGCAGCCTCGTTGAAAAAGGCCTCAACAATATTATTGTGACCATGGGTGAGAAGGGCGCGCTGTGGATGACGCGCACTCAGGAAGTGCATGTCCCGGCATTTAAAGTCAGCGCGGTAGATACCAGCGGCGCAGGCGATGCCTTTATCGGTTGTTTTGCTCACTATTACGTCCAGAGCGGAGATGTTGAATCCGCCATGAAAAAAGCCGCTCTCTTTGCCGCCTTTAGCGTCACGGGGAAAGGCACGCAATCGTCTTATCCCAGTATCGAGCAGTTTAATGAATATCTGTCGTTAAACGAATAATCACTCTGCACTGTAAAAGGTAGCACTATGAACGATAAAAACATCATTCAGATGCCTGACGGCTATCTGAACAAAACACCTCTGTTCCAGTTTATTTTGTTATCCTGCTTATTCCCTTTATGGGGATGTGCTGCGGCCTTAAATGATATTTTAATTACGCAGTTTAAAAGCGTGTTTGCATTAAGTAACTTTGCCTCCGCGCTGGTCCAGAGCGCATTTTATGGCGGTTATTTTTTAATTGCGATCCCGGCGTCGTTAGTGATTAAAAACACCAGCTATAAGGTCGCTATTCTCACCGGACTGACGCTGTATATCGTCGGCTGCACGCTCTTTTTCCCGGCTTCGCACATGGCAACCTACACCATGTTCCTGGCCGCGATTTTCGCGATTGCCATCGGCCTGAGCTTTCTTGAGACGGCAGCGAACACCTACAGTTCGATGATCGGCCCGAAAAGCCATGCCACGCTGCGCCTGAACATCAGCCAGACCTTTTATCCGATTGGCGCGGCAGCCGGTATTTTGCTGGGTAAATATCTGGTCTTTTCCGATGGCGAAAGTCTGGAAAAACAGATGGCCGGTATGAATGCCGAGCAGATCCATAACTTTAAAGTCCTGATGCTGGAAAACACCCTTGAGCCTTACAAGTACATGATCATGGTGCTGGTGGTGGTCATGGTGCTGTTCCTGCTGACGCGCTTCCCGACCTGTAAAGTTGCGCAGACGGCGAACCATAAACGCCCGTCGGCGGCCGACACGCTGCGCTACCTGGCTACCAACGCACGTTTTCGTCGCGGAATTGCCGCCCAGTTCCTGTATGTCGGTATGCAGGTTACCGTCTGGTCGTTCACCATTCGCCTTGCGCTGGAGTTGGGTGATATCAACGAGCGTGATGCCTCAACGTTTATGGTCTACAGCTTTGCCTGCTTCTTTATTGGCAAGTTTATCGCCAACATTTTAATGACCCGCTTCACGCCGGAAAAGGTGCTGATTCTCTACTCGGTTATCGGCGCCCTGTTCCTTGCGTATGTGGCGCTGGCGCCGAGCTTTAGCGCGGTCTACGTGGCGGTGCTGGTGAGCGTGCTGTTCGGACCGTGCTGGGCAACCATCTATGCCGGTACGCTCGATACGGTGGATAACGAACACACTGAAATGGCCGGTGCGGTCATTGTGATGGCGATTATTGGTGCCGCCGTCGTCCCTGCGATTCAGGGCTTTGTCGCCGATATGTTCCACTCGCTGCAGGTCTCTTTCCTGGTACCGATGCTGTGCTTCATCTATGTCGGCATCTATTTCTGGCGCGAATGCAAAGTTCGCCGGGCGCTGACTGAAGCGACGGCATCCTGAGGAGAACGATCATGACGACACGCTTACCTTTATGGCGCCAGCTCTTTAGCGAGCAACCGCGCACGCTGCTGGCGAATGATGACTTCACGGTGACGGCTTTCCGCTATGCCAGCGGCGTAGAGGGGCTGCGGGTGGAAAACGCGCGCGGTTATCTGGTGATTTTGCCCTGGCTGGGGCAAATGATCTGGGATGCTGAGTTTGATGGCCGCGATCTGACCATGCGCAATATGTTCAGCGAGCCGAAGCCGGCAGCGGAGGTGGTGGCCACCTATGGCTGTTTCGCTTTCCACTCAGGGCTGTTGGCGAACGGCTGTCCGTCGCCGCAGGATACTCACCCGCTGCATGGTGAAATGGCCTGTGCGGCCATGGATGAAGCCTGGCTTGAACTGGAGGCAGACTGCCTGCGCGTGGCGGGGCGCTATGAATACGTGATGGGCTTTGGTCATCACTATGAGGCGCGGCCGACGGTGGCCTTACGGCGAGCCAGCGCGCTGTTTGATATCCAGATGGCGGTGACCAATCTTGCCTCTGTCGCCATGCCGCTGCAGTACATGTGCCATATGAACTATGCCTATGTGGCGCAGGCGACCTTCAGCCAGAATATCCCTGACGAAGCGCTCTCGCTGCGCGAATCGGTACCTGCCCACGTGCAGCCGACGGAATCGTGGCTGGCGTTCAATCAGCGTCTCCTGCAAGGCGAAGCCTCGCTGACCGCGTTGTGCGAGCCTCAATATTACGACCCGGAAATCGTCTTTTTTGCCGATCAGCTGGATCGCTACACCGATAGCCCGGAATTTCGCATGATAGCGCCGGATGGCACCACGTTTGTTACGCGGTTCTCCAGCACCGAGTTCAATTATGTTACCCGCTGGATCCTCTATAACGGCGATCAGCAGGTTGCTGCTTTCGCGCTGCCCGCCACCTGTCGGCCCGAGGGATTCCTGGCGGCTCAGCGTAATGGCAGCCTGATTTCACTGGCGCCGCAGCAAACCCGGACTTTCACGGTGACCACCGGTATCGCCTGAGGCGGATAATCCTGCTCAAGGATTGAACAACAACGCGCGATAAACAAAATCATTCAAGTGGCATCAAGGCGGCAAGTCTGAGAATCCCCGGTTACTGACTTAAGTCAGTGGCTGGGGGAAGCAGATGTCACCAGCGCAGACGCCGCTTGAAGGATGCCGTTTATATCGTTAAGGTAAGCGCGTTTTTTAACCCGCCAGGAAACGCCATGACCACCATTGCCCTTATCGACGATCATCTTATCGTCCGCTCCGGTTTTGCGCAGCTGCTGGGGCTGGAAGCCGACTTTCAGGTGGTTGCCGAATTTGGTTCCGCCTGCGAAGCGCTGGCGGGGCTGCCCGGGCGCGGCGTGCAGGTCTGTATTTGTGATATTTCGATGCCGGATATGTCAGGACTTGAGCTGCTCAGCCAGTTGCCTAAAGGCATGGCGACCATCATGCTCTCTGTTCACGACAGTCCGGCGCTGGTGGAACAGGCGCTGAATGCCGGCGCCCGCGGTTTTCTCTCCAAACGCTGTAGCCCGGATGAGCTGATCGCCGCGGTCAGAACGGTGGCGGCCGGCGGTTGTTACCTGACGCCGGATATCGCCATGAAGCTGGCGGCAGGCCGCCAGGATCCGCTCACCCGCCGCGAGCGGCAGGTCGCAGAAAAGCTGGCGCAGGGGATGGCGGTGAAAGAGATCGCCGCTGAGCTGGCATTGTCGCCAAAAACCGTACACGTGCATCGCGCCAATCTGCTGGAAAAGCTGGGCGTCAGCAACGATGTTGAGCTGGCGCGGCGTATGTTCGATAGCTGGCAATGAGACCGTTCCTCTCCCGGCTGCTTTCGGTGGCTGGCTGCTTCTGTATTTTCTCCGCCGCGTGGTTCTGCCTGTGGAGCATCAGCCTGCACCTGGTCGAACGACCGGATCTTGCCGTCCTGCTGTTCCCCTTTGGCCTGCGGCTGGGTTTGATGCTGCAGTGTCCGCGCGGCTACTGGCCGGTGTTACTGGGCGCTGAATGGCTGTTGATCTTCTGGCTGGCGCAGGAAGTGGCGCTGGCGCATCCGATAATATTGATGATCGGTAGCGTGCTGGCGCTGCTGCCGGTGGCGCTCATTTCACGCTATCGTCACCAGCGCGACTGGCTCACATTGCTGCGTCAGGGCGGGGCGCTGATTGCCGCCGCGCTGCTGCAATCACTGCCGTGGATGAGCGAAGGGAGCGACGGACTGAACGCGCTGCTGTTGACGTTAACCGGCGGCCTGACGCTGGCCCCGACCTGCCTGGTTATCTGGCACTATCTCACCAGCACCGTCTGGCGACCGCTGGGGCCATCGCTGGTTTCACAGCCGGTCAACTGGCGAGGGCGGCATCTTATCTGGTATCTGCTGCTGTTTACCGTCAGCCTCTGGCTACAGCTGGGACTGCCCGCCGAGCTCTCGCGTTTTACCCCTTTCTGCCTGGCGCTGCCGATCATCGCTTTAGCCTGGCATTACGGCTGGCAGGGGGCGCTGATCGCCGCGCTGATGAACGCTATCGCGTTAATCGCCAGCCAGACCTGGCACGATCATCCGGTGGATTTGCTGCTCTCACTGCTGGCGCAGAGCCTGACCGGGCTGCTGCTGGGCGCCGGAATTCAGCGTCTGCGCGAGCTGAACCAGTCGCTGCAAAGCGAGCTGGCGCGTAACCGGCGGCTGGCGGAGCGGCTGCTGGAAACGGAAGAGAGCGTGCGCCGGGACGTGGCGCGCGAGCTGCATGATGATATTGGCCAGACCATCACCGCGATTCGCACCCAGGCCGGGATTGTGCAGCGTCTGGCGCCGGAAAACGGCGGCGTGAAACAGAGCGGTCAGCTGATTGAGCAGCTTTCGCTAGGGGTTTACGACTCGGTTCGTCGGCTGCTGGGTCGTCTGCGCCCGCGTCAGCTCGACGATCTGACCCTTGAACAGGCGGTACGTTCGCTGATGCGCGAAATGGAGCTGGAAGATCGCGGGATCATCAGCCATCTCGACTGGCGCATTGATGAGGCCGCCTTGAGCGAAAACCAGCGCGTGACGCTGTTCCGCGTTTGTCAGGAAGGGCTGAATAATATCGTCAAACATGCCAGCGCCAGCGCGGTGACGCTGCAGGGCTGGCAGCAGGATCAACGGCTGATGCTGGTACTTGAGGATGATGGCTGCGGGCTGCCGCCGGGTACCGGGCAGCAGGGCTTTGGCCTGACCGGTATGCGCGAACGCGTGACGGCGCTGGGCGGTACGCTCACTATCTCCTGCACGCACGGCACCCGTGTCTGCGTCAGCCTGCCGCGCCGTTATGTTTGAGGAGTCATGATGCTGAGCTTTCTGAAATCCCCGCCCGATGCCGCGCCGGTTACCGATAAGCAGGCGCTGGATGAGCGTTATCGCTACTGGCGGCGTCATATTCTGCTGACCATCTGGCTGGGCTACGCCCTGTTTTATTTCACGCGCAAAAGCTTTAACGCCGCGGTGCCGGAAATTCTCGCCAGCAACGTCCTGACCCGCAGCGATATTGGCCTGCTGGCGACACTGTTTTACATCACCTACGGGCTGTCGAAGTTTTTCTCCGGCATCGTCAGCGACCGTTCCAACGCTCGTTATTTTATGGGGCTGGGCCTTATCGCCACCGGCGTGGTCAATATTCTGTTTGGCTTCTCCACCTCGCTATGGGCGTTCGCCCTGCTGTGGGCGCTGAACGCCTTTTTCCAGGGCTGGGGGTCGCCGGTGTGCGCCCGTCTGCTGACGGCCTGGTATTCGCGAACCGAGCGCGGCGGCTGGTGGGCATTGTGGAATACCGCGCATAACGTCGGCGGGGCGCTGATTCCGATGGTGGTCGGCGCGGCGGCGCTACGCTACGGCTGGCGTACCGGGATGATGATTGCCGGGATGCTGGCGATTCTCGCCGGGCTGTTCCTCTGCTGGCGACTGCGCGACCGGCCGCAGGTCGTCGGGCTACCTGCGGTGGGCGACTGGCGGCATGACGAGCTGGAGATTGCCCAGCAGCAGGAGGGGGCGGGTCTGACGCGTAAAGAGATTCTTACCAAATACGTACTGCTCAATCCCTATATCTGGCTGCTGTCGCTGTGCTACGTGCTGGTATACGTGGTGCGGGCGGCGATTAACGACTGGGGCAACCTGTATATGTCGGAGACGCTGGGCGTCGATCTGGTGACCGCTAATTCGGCGGTAACGATGTTCGAACTGGGCGGTTTTATTGGCGCGCTGGTGGCGGGATGGGGCTCGGATAAGCTGTTTAACGGCAACCGTGGACCGATGAACCTGATTTTCGCCGCCGGTATTTTGCTCTCGGTCGGCGGTTTGTGGCTGATGCCTTTCGCCAGCTATGTGATGCAGGCGGCCTGCTTCTTTACCACCGGTTTCTTTGTGTTTGGCCCCCAGATGCTGATTGGCATGGCGGCGGCGGAGTGTTCCCACAAAGAAGCGGCGGGCGCGGCAACCGGGTTTGTCGGGCTGTTTGCCTATCTCGGGGCGTCGCTGTCCGGCTGGCCGCTGGCGCAGGTCATGGAAATCTGGCACTGGAGCGGTTTTTTCGTAGTCATCGCTATTGCCGCCGGCATTTCCGCGCTGCTGCTGCTGCCATTTTTAAACGCTCAGACACCCAGAACCGCCAGCGAAGCGTGACCTGTCTCTCCTTTTTACCCCGAGTGAGGCAAAACTAAGAAATTTTCCCGGTTGCGCCTGGACACTGTCTCAGGCCAGTCGCAGCGCGGCTTTTTACAATGCCTGCCATTCGCAGGTATAAAAATTAGCCCGGAGTGTCCTATGCTGGCCTTTCTAAACCAGGTGCGCAAGCCGACCCTGGATCTGCCGCTCGATGTGCGGCGTAAAATGTGGTTCAAACCGTTCATGCAGTCCTATCTGGTGGTCTTTATTGGCTACCTGACGATGTATCTGATCCGCAAAAACTTTAACATCGCCCAGAACGATATGATCTCCACCTACGGGTTGAGCATGACCCAGCTGGGGATGATTGGCCTTGGCTTCTCGATCACCTACGGCGTGGGTAAAACGCTGGTGTCTTACTACGCAGATGGTAAAAACACCAAGCAGTTCCTGCCGTTTATGCTGATCCTCTCCGCCATCTGTATGCTCGGCTTTAGCGCCAGTATGGGGGCCGGTTCAACCAGTCTGTTCCTGATGATCGCCTTCTATGCGCTGAGCGGTTTCTTCCAGAGCACCGGCGGTTCGTGTAGCTATTCGACCATTACCAAATGGACACCACGTCGTAAGCGCGGCACCTTCCTCGGCTTCTGGAATATCTCTCACAACCTCGGCGGCGCGGGCGCTGCGGGCGTGGCGCTGTTTGGCGCGAACTATTTGTTCGACGGCCACGTCATCGGCATGTTCATCTTCCCGTCGATTATTGCGCTGATTGTCGGCTTTATCGGTCTGCGTTTTGGTAGCGACTCTCCGGAATCTTACGGCCTCGGTAACGCGGAAGAGCTGTTTGGCGAAGAGATCAGCGAAGAGGATAAAGAGACGGAAGAGAATGCCATGACCAAATGGCAGATTTTCGTCGAGTATGTCCTGAAAAACAAAGTCATCTGGCTGCTGTGCTTCTCCAACATCTTCCTCTATGTGGTGCGCATCGGTATCGATCAGTGGTCGACGGTCTATGCCTTCCAGGAGCTGAAGCTTTCCAAAGAGGTGGCGATTCAGGGCTTTACCCTGTTTGAAGTCGGGGCGCTGGTCGGCACGCTGCTGTGGGGTTGGCTGTCGGATCTGGCGAACGGCCGTCGTGCGCTGGTGGCCTGTATCGCGCTGGCGTTAATCATCGCCACCCTGGGTGTTTACCAGCATGCCAGCAACCAGTATGTCTATCTGATGTCGCTGTTTGCCTTAGGCTTCCTGGTCTTTGGCCCGCAGCTGCTGATCGGCGTGGCGGCGGTGGGCTTCGTCCCGAAAAAAGCCATCGGCGCGGCGGACGGTATCAAAGGCACCTTCGCTTATCTGATAGGCGACAGCTTTGCCAAACTGGGACTGGGGATGATTGCCGACGGCACGCCGGTCTTTGGCCTGACTGGCTGGGCGGGTACCTTTGCGGCGCTGGATGCGGCAGCTATCGGCTGTATCTGCCTGATGGCCATCGTCGCGGTCTTTGAAGAACGTAAAATTCGTCGCGAGAAAAAGAAACCCATCCTGCAGAATGCCTGAGTGATGAGTATGGGTAACGTTGCCCGGCATTTATGCCGGGCTTTTTTATTTCAGGCCTGCCAGGCGCGCCAGGCCTGGATGAAGCGTTGCGCTTTTTCCGCGGTTTCCGCCTGGGACTGTTCAGCACGATACAGATCGCTCCCTAATCCTGCCCCTTCGCAACCGGCCCGGAGATAATCTGCGAGATTTGTCGCGGTGATGCCACCCACAGCGTACAGTCGGGTGTTCGACGGCAGTATTGCCCGAAGCGAGCGAATGTAGCCAGGCCCGACATCGCCTGCAGGGAAGATCTTCAGCATGCTGGCGCCATGCCTGAGGGCGGTCAACGCCTCGCTGGCCGTCAGACAGCCGATGCAGGTGGCCATTCCCGCAGATGTCGCGGCCTTGATGACGGAGATATCGGTATTGGGTGTAAGGATAAATTCGCAGCCCGCCTCTTTTAGTATGGCGACCTCTCGCGGGGTGGTTACCGTACCGGCGCCGATTCGCATCCGGTCGCCGTAATGTTTTACGGCAAGCACAATACTTTGTTGCCAGTTGGGGGAATTAAGCGGGATCTCTACCTGCGTAAAACCCGCACGATACAGTTCCGCCATGTGCACCAGTACATCATCTGGGGTTACCCCGCGCAGGATGGCGACCAGAGGAAGAGAGTCAGATGTGGTCATGAAGAAGTCTCCTGATGCCGTTAAGAAAGGCCGCTTCACCGCTGAAGGGGCGACAGGTGAGGCCAAAAAGGGTAAAAACGCTTTGGTATCGCGCCAGTAGCGCATCGTTACCGACCAGAACTACGCTTTCCGTGGATGAAATGGCGTATTGCTCGTACATCCGGGCGACTTCGTGACCAATCAGCAGTCCAGAGAGGGCGCTATGCAGAGCGTCAGAAGGCAGGGCGCCGCAGAGCATACGTGCGCGCAGCGCAAAGGTTCCTCGCGACAGGCAGCACTCTTGTGCTCCCAGCCGTGCGCCATCAAGAAATGCCTGGTGATCTTCCCGATGCCCGTCTTGTGGCTGGGACAGCACGGAGTAGTGGCTTAGCAAGTGAAAGAACTCCCCGGTCATGATGGTTTGAAAATCACCGATGCGCTCCCTCTCCATGCGTACCCATTTGCTGTGGGTGCCGGGAAAGACATACCACTCCTCTACATTCAGTGCGCCCAGGAGTTGCGTTTCCTCTCCACGCATCACGTTGAAATGTTCCGGGCCGTTGAGCTGGAGCCCGGGGACAATCCACACCGGTAGAGGCCCGGCATTTTCGACCGGCGTCAGGTTTGAGGAGAGCGCTGAAACGGATGTCGGACAGGGAATATAGGGCACGGCAAGCCAGCCGAGATTACTACCGATCATGCCGCTCATGATGACAATGGTGTCAGGGGCCAGGGGATGCGGACACCGTGAGAGGATGGTGAGCCAGAGCTCTTTAAACGCGCCCGGTCGTTGGTGGGTTACCCCTTCGCGACTATGATAAGTCCAGATCGCTTCACCTTGCTGAAATAGCCACAGGCGCAGATTGCTGCTACCCCAGTCCACGGCAATATAGTTTTGTAGATTGAACATCAAGCATTCCTGATGGATAAAACGGCCTGTTGCCAGGCCGTGGATGAGAGAGTTACTGCTCTGAAATTTCCATTTTCTTATCGAAATTGATGCTCAAAGAGCAAACCAGATACCCCACCGCTGCGAGGGCGAAGAACATCATTGCGGCGTAATAATTACCGGTGAATTGCACAAGGAAACCGATAAAAATCGGCAGGATGGCGGCGAACAGATTGCTGGTAAAGTTCATGGTGCCGCAGATAGTCCCTGCTACGGATTGAGCGCCGAGAAGGCCCGGAATAGACCAGTAAACGCTTGCCCAGCGCAGGGGGAACAGGGCGATAGTGAGAAGCGTAATCGCGACGCCTGGCGTACTGCTTTGCGCGCAAAGAAATATTCCTATGCCAGCAGTAATGGCTGAAATCGACAGCATGGTATGCATAACGCGGCTGGTTTTACCGCCTTTACTGCGCCATTTATCCATGATGTAGCCCCCGGTTAGTTGGCCGACAAAACACAGCAGGAAAATAATCGCCATGGCACCACCCATAGACTTAATATCGAAGCCGTAGGTAGCCTGGAAATATAACGGGAGCCAGGTCATGAGACCATAGAAGACAAAGCTATAGCAAACCCATCCACAAATTAACGCAATAACATTACGTTGTTTTAAATAAGGTTTGATATCAGCGAGACGATATTTTTTACCAGAGGTGGAATCTCCATTGGCTTCAGTAATATGATCCAGTTCAGCTTTGTTAATCCCAGGGTGTTCAGAAGGATAGGTACGAATATACCACCAGGCAAGAAAACCTATAGCGATAGTCCCCACCCCGGCAATGATGAAGGCCATCCGCCAGGAATCAAACTGAGCAATAAGTCCGGCAATGATTACGGCACCCAGTGCGGTGCCTAACGGCGCACCGCCATCCAGCAGCATTGAACCGCGGCCGCGTTCAGTCGGGGTCAGCCAGGTCCCCATCAGTTTTGCGCCCGCGGGCATAATGGGGGACTCGGCGATACCCAGCCCAATGCGTGAAATTGAGAGGGTAAAAATAGAATGACAGAGGGCGGCGATAGCCTGAAATGCACCCCATAAAATTGTGGCGATAGCAATAATATTTCGGGCTTTAAATTTATCAGCAATGACCCCGCTGGGTATTTGCATGAGCGCATAGGCCCAGAAGAATGCACTGTGAATAACACCAACCACACGCGTGTCGGTAATACCGAATTCATCGGTAATATAGGGCATGGCAATGGATAAAGAGGTTCGGTCAATATAGTTAATTGCTCCCAGAATAAGCATGACAATAAATATTCGCCATCTTACCGTTGTCGCTTTGAGCTTTTCTTCTTCAGTATGGACATTGACATGAGACATAGATGCTCCTTGCCATGCCCAATAATGAGCATGGCGATACGAGGTATTATAATTATCAGGGTAACTTACATAATGGAACCGATAGTCCAGGGAACAAACTCCTGGCTACCATAACCAAACTCTTCGCTTTTTGTTTTTTTCCCGGACGCCATTTCAAGGATCATTTGATATAAACGTTCACCGACCTGTGCAATTGTCTCTTCACCTTCAACAATGGTGCCACAATTAATATCCATATCTTCCTGCTGGCGTTGCCATAAGGCATTGTTGGTGGCGAGTTTCAGGCTTGGGGTGGGTTTAGAGCCAAACGCAGAACCGCGGCCAGTCGTGAAGCACAGCAGGTTTGCGCCTCCGGCAATTTGCCCGGTGACCGCAATGGGGTCATACCCGGGAGTATCCATAAATACGAATCCTTTTTCCGTTACCGGTTCGGCATATTCATAAACAGCGGTTAAATTTGTGGTTCCTGCCTTAGCAATTCCCCCAAGCGATTTTTCCAGGATGGTGGTCAGTCCACCAACTTTATTACCCGCTGAGGGGTTATTGTTCATCTCGCTCCCGGTACGGCGACAATAATCTTCCCACCAATGAATACGAGCGATGAGTTTTTCACCGACTTCACGACTGACGGCGCGGCGGGTCAGAAGATGTTCAGCACCATAGATCTCTGACGTTTCCGAGAGGATTGCGGTACCCCCTTGCTGCACCAGTTTATCAACCGCGTAACCGAGCGCGGGATTGGCAGAGATACCGGAATAGCTATCTGACCCCCCACATTCAAGGGCCAGAATGATTTCTGCCGCTGGAATCGGCTCCCGTTGTACCTGGTTTGCCTGCGGCAGCATTTCGTTGATGAGCTCAATGCCCCTGGCAATAGCATGGCGGGTACCGCCGATCTCCTGAATCGTGAAGCTGTGCAGCATGGGCCCATCGCTTAAGCCATGGGCGTTCATCATGTCTTTGATTTGGCTGGATTCACATCCGAGACCAATGATGATCACGCCAGCAAAATTGACATGAGTGGCATAACCCGCCATGGTTCGACGCATGACCTCCATCGATTCGCTTTTTGAACCAATGGCGCAACCAAAACTTTGCGGTAGCGCGACAACGCCATCCACGTTGGGATAGTCGCCGAGACCATGAAGCCGAAAGTGATCTTCAATGGCTTTGACAACGGTAGCGCTGCAGTTAACTGAGCTCAGTACGCCAATGTAGTTGCGGGTTGCTGCCCGTCCATCGGCCCGGCGTATGCCCATAAATGTATCCTGGTGCCCGGCAGGCGGCAGGGTATGACAGTCTTCCCCCCAACCATACTCGCGCTCAAAATCGCCCATGCCGAGGTTTTGCATATGAATATGCTCACCACGACGAATAGACTGGGTAGCAAACCCGATAATCTGTCCGTAGCGTTTTACCGCTTCACCTGCGGCAATATCACGAATGGCAATTTTATGACCGGCGGGGATATCGCTGAGGGTTTTCAATTGTTCTTCAGGAAGCCAGGTACCGGCGGCGACCGGTTGTCTGGCGATGACGACATCATCTTTATCATTTAGTTTGAGTACAGGGTTTGTGTTCATTGACATTGCTCTCTTAGAATTTATTGGCTAATGCGGGCCAGAACGTTTTTAACGTACTCCGTTTTCTCAGCATTGAGCGGCAGGGCTGGTGGTACAACGGCAGTAGAAATATCCAGGCCACTTAAATTTATTGCCGCTTTAATCACGCCAAAAAACGGTTGTTCAAGGGCATACAGCGGGGAAAGCCTGGCCAGCTGCTTTTGGTAAAGACGGGCAGCAGTCATATCGCCATCAAGGAAGGCCTGGTAAATCCCTCGCGTAATCTGCGGCGCGAAATTAAACGTCGCGGGAATGCCGCCGTGACCACCCAACAGCAGGGTATCCAGCATGTATTCGTCATAACCGCTAAATATGATGAAATCCGGGCGAAAAGCATGTACCCGATTGATGATTTCGCGGGTATGGCTGATGTTATCAATGGTGTCTTTAATACCAACGATGTTGGGCACGTCCTGGGCCAGACGCGTAATAACCTCAATGCCAATATCCTGACCGGTCAGTTCGGGAAAATTATAGAGAAATACGGGGGTGTTTAATGCGTCTGCGACCCGCTTATAATGGGTATAACGCGCTTCGTCACTTAATTTGGCATAATAGGGATTGACGACGAGTACGCCATCCGCACCATGCTGCTGGGCATGTAAACCCAGTTCAATGGTTTCCGCCGTACCGGCACAGGCGATACCCATTAGCACCGGGACCCTGCCTTTTATATGCTGGAGACAAAATTCAGCAATCTCTTTACGTTGGCAGTTCGATAAATGGGAAAACTCCCCGCCGCTGCCAAGAATCAGCACCCCGTCAGCGCCATTAGCTATTACATGATCCAGCATACGGGCCATGCCTGGGCGATCGAGTTCACCTTGTTCATTGACAATGGTCGGTACCGGTGGAAATACACCCTTAAATGCGGCTGTCATTTTAACTCCCCTTGTTCTATATATGGAACTAGTGTTCTGTATGTTGAATCAAGTACAGCAAAACATCGCGCATTTCGTCAACGGTTTTTGTAGAACTAATGAACAATTGTGACTCGTGTCGTATTTAAAACGGAATGCCCGGTAGAGTCAGGGAGGTCACGGATTTGTGCAAAAAAGCCTCATCGCGGAGAGAATAGAATGGGGTATACTGATGGGAGTGTATGAATCAAAAGATCAATTTGCGTATGAACAAGGATATAACAACACCGGTACCCGCCCTCGATAAGACAGTCAAAATCTGTGATTACCTGTTCAATTCGCCCGGCGCTACATTCAGCCAGATTCAGCAGGATTTGGGCTTACCGAAAAGCAGCACGTCCTCGTTGCTTAATGCGTTGGTTGATCACCATCTATTGCGCCTGGAAAAAGGTCGTTTTTTCCTCGGGCTAAAGCTTTATGAGTGGGGAAACCGCTCGCTGGAGCAGTTTGATATTCGCAACGTCGCACTGCCTGTGCTGGAAAAGCTGAGAGAACAAACCGATCTGACCTGTCATCTGGGTATTCTTGATGAAGTTGCGCCGATCTATGTACTGAAACTTGAGAATACACAGCCAATCGGAATTCGTACCTGGGTGGGTAAAAAGCTGCCTCTGCACAGTTCTGGTGTGGGGAAAGCGCTATGTGCCTGGCTACCTGCAGAAAAAATAGACCAGCTGTTACCGGAAGAGAGGCTTCCGAGCTTTACCGCTACGACTATCACCAGTAAAACCCTTCTGATGCAGGAGTTTGCCAGGATTCGTGAGCAAGGGTGGGCATTTGACAACGCGGAAGATTCGCCGGGCATTTATTGTATTGCGGCTCCGGTCTTTAACCGCTCTCGGGAAGTAATTGCTGCGGTCAGCATCAGCGGCGTGGAGCTGCAAATGCCCAAAGACTGTATTCCCCGATACTCCGTTCTGGTTCGCGAGGCATGCCAGGCTCTCTCGGCAAAACTGGTTTAATTCGTCGCACCTCGCGGAGCCGTTTCTCGTACCGACTTCCGTGATACACATCCGCTATTTTCGACTGTTTAAGACAGCCGGCTCTCATCATGGCTGGCCCCAGCCGCGATAAGTCACATTATGCTATGCCCGGGAGTCGACAGCGGGCAAATTCCCATTATGATAGTGGGGCTGCGGTAGAATGAGAGGAAGCATGATCTGGTTAGGATTGGCCACGCTGGTGGTAGTTTTTGTTGTCGGATTTCGGGTACTTACCTCTGATTCACGCCGTGCTATTCGCCGCCTGAGCGAACGGTTAGCCATTACCCCGGTGCCGCTGGAATCGATGATCGATCAGCTGGGAAAAACCGCCGGAAATGAGTACCTTCATTACCTTGAGCGCCCCAATGAGGCGCATCTGCAAAACGCCGCCCAGGTCCTGCTGATCTGGCAGGTGGGGATTGTGGATAGCAGTGAACAGAACCTGCACTACTGGTTCCGTCAGATGCAAAAAGCCCGCCTGGCTGCACCGATTACCGATGCGCAGATCCGTCTGGCACAAGGATTTCTGCGCGAGCTGGACCCGGAGCTGAGCGAGATTGTCGCCCTGCAGCAGCGCTATAACGCGCTGTTTTTACCTGAAGACGGCGTGCACTGGCTGCACTGATTACCTTGTCGGCCACCGGATATCTGATCGCGCTGCGACCCGTTACTGGCGGGCTTGGTTTTATTCACGCACAATAATCAAGCCTGAAGTTGTCAAAACGTTAAATTAGTCACACACAAAATGTTACACTGCGCAGCTTTTCCGCCATTCAACCTTGCAGGTAACTGATGACTCCTCTGAATGAAGCCAAACAACATGCCAGCGAACATGCGCGGCCAAACTGGTCGGCGGTCTTCGCGGTGGCCTTCTGCGTGGCCTGCCTGATTACCGTTGAGTTTTTACCGGTGAGTTTGCTGACGCCGATGGCCCAGGATCTGGGGATTTCTGAAGGGCTGGCCGGCCAGTCGGTCACCACCACGGCGTTTGTGGCGATGTTCGCCAGCCTGTTTATCACCTCCATGATTCGCAGTACCGATCGCCGCTATGTGGTGATTCTCTTCTCGGTTCTGCTAACGGTATCCTGTCTGCTGGTCTCTTTCGCCAATAGCTTTGCGCTGCTGCTGGTGGGCCGAGCCTGTCTCGGGCTGGCGCTGGGCGGCTTCTGGGCGATGTCCGCCTCGCTGACGATGCGCCTTGTCCCGATGCGGGTGGTGCCAAAAGCGCTGTCGGTTATCTTTGGCGCGGTGTCGATTGCGCTGGTGATTGCCGCGCCGTTGGGGAGCTTTCTGGGCGGCGTTATCGGCTGGCGTAACGTCTTTAATGCGGCGGCGGTGATGGGCGTACTCTGTACGCTTTGGGTGCTGAAGGTGCTGCCCTCTTTACCCGGCGAAGCGCCGCATCAACAGCAAAATATGTTCGGCCTGCTGAAACGCCCCGGCGTGATGGCCGGGATGTGCGCCATTTTTATGGCCTTTGCCGGGCAATTTGCCTTCTTTACCTATATTCGTCCGGTCTATATGACCCTCGCCGGTTTTGATGTTGATGGCCTGACGCTGGTGTTGCTGAGCTTCGGTATTGCCAGCTTTATCGGTACCTCGCTGTCGTCGATGATCCTTAAGCGTTCGGTGAAAATGGCCCTGACGGTTGCGCCGCTGCTGCTGGCGATTTGTGCGACGACGCTGGTGCTGTGGGGAGAAAGCCAGGTGATAGCGTCGGCGGTGGCGGTTATCTGGGGCTTTGCATTTGCATTGATTCCGGTGGGGTGGTCAACGTGGATCACCCGCTCGCTCTCCGACCAGGCTGAGAAGGCCGGCTCAATCCAGGTGGCGGTCATTCAGCTGGCCAATACCTGTGGTGCGGCGGTGGGGGGCGTGGCGCTGGACCATCTTGGCCTGCTATCGCCGCTGGTGATTTCCGGCGCGTTGATGCTGTTGACCGGCTTGCTGGTGGCTGGCAAAGTCCGGGTGTAGTCGGGACTACGTTTCACGGGCAGGGCAACCCGGGCAAGGTGCGTATGACCCCGCCCGGGAAAAGGCAGTGAAATCTATGGGCGTTCGCCTTTTGCCAGGCGGGCGTTAATCTCGGCAATCACTCCCGGCAGGTCCGCCAGCGTATCAACCACATAATGCGCCCCTGCGGCATACAGCTTGCTTGCTGCAATCTCGCGGCGGGTGGCTATCTCTTCCGTCGTCATGGCCTGATATTCTTCCCAGGTGGCGCCAAACTCGTTGCCGGAAACCGCCAGGCCGACGCTCCACATGCCGGCGTTTAGCCCTTCGGTGATCCCGGGGGCGGCATCGTCCACCTTCACACAGTGAGCGACGGCATCAATGCCCAGAACAACGACGTTTTGCAGCGCCATCCACGGGCCTGGACGGCCGCCGGCCGCGAGGTCGTCGGTGGCGACCCAGTAGTCCGGCGCATAGCCAAGGGCGGCGGCGGCGGGCACCAGCTTCTCCATTACCGGGCGCGGGTATCCCGAACAGGAACCAATCTTCAGTCCTTCGGCGCGAAATGCGGAAATTGTGTCGACAACACCGGCAATCGGTGCAGAAAAGTCGACAACTTTGGCAATTTGCAGCGGCATAAAAGCGGCGTAAATCGCGTCAATATCGGCAGCGCTCATCGCCCGGCCGAATTTTGCCTGCCAGCGCGCGTCCACGGAGGGTAATTTACCCAGCGCTTCAATATGCTGCCACTTGCCAAGCCCCATCGGGACACGGGCTTCAGCCAGGGTGATATCGACATCAAATGCCTGATGAAAGGCCTCGACGAAAATTTGCGTTGGCGCAAATGAGCCGAAATCCACGGTGGTGCCAGCCCAGTCAAGGATCAGTGCGGTAATACGGTTCATGGCGGTTCCTCAGTGAGTCCAGTACATGGCGTTGTCGATAGCGGTCAGCAGGGCGGTAATGTCGGCGTCATAAACCTCGCCAATATTGCCAATACGGAAACAGTCGCTCTGCGAGACTTTGCCCGGATAGATAACAAAGCCCTGCTCTTTCAGCTTCTGGTAGAACGCCTTGAAGTGGTACTGCGGCGCGTCCGGAGAGTAAAACGCGGTAATGATCGGTGAATGCAGGCTATCGTCCAGCAGCGGCTGGAAGCCCAGCGCACGCATCCCGGCGACCAGACGGCGCTGGTTGGCGCTATAGCGCTGGTGGCGTGCGACTACACCGCCCTCTTCGGCCAGCTCTTTCAGCGCCTGGGCAAAAGCCAGCACGGTGTGGGTGGGGGAGGTAAAGCGCCATTTTCCATGGTTATCTTCCATGCATCGCCACTGGGCATACAGATCCAGAGACAGCGATCGCGAGCGGCCTTTACAGGTTTGCAGTTCGCTCACGCGGGCAATCACAAAGGCGAAACCCGGTACACCCTGAATGCATTTATTGGCGGAGCTAATCAGGTAATCGATATTCAGCGCGGCGATATCCATCGGAATACCGCCGAAGCTGCTCATTGCATCAACGATGTAGCGTTTACCATAGCGCTGCGCCAGTACCGCTACCTCTTCGATGGGGTTAAGCATCCCGGTGGTGGTTTCGCTATGGACCATGGCAATATGAGTGATCGCCGGGTCCGTCTGCAGGATCTGTTCGATCGCTGCGACGTCTGGACGGGCGACTTCCCCGCAGTCATACGGGTGACAGGCAACGCCCATCATTTCTGCCATTTCAATCATCCGCGCCCCGTAGGCCCCGTTGCTGATAATCAGCACTTTGCCCTGCGGACCGATTGCGCTACCGAGTACCGCTTCGACCGCGTAACTGCCGCTACCCTGCAGCAGAACCGAGGTGTAGCCTTCGGCCGGGGTTGCCAGCTGTACCAGCTGCTGGCGAATGGTTTGTACGACGCCGAGATTGTAATCATCATCCCAGGTACAGCTATCGAACAGCATGGCCTCTTTTACCGTACGGGAGGTGGTCAGCGGGCCAGGGGTCAGCAGCAGGTAGTTGCGTGAAGTCATTTATCTCACCATTGGTCTATACCAGATTGGCTTTATGATGCTGATAAGGGACGCCAAAGGTCAAAGAAAAGATCGTGCTGCAACAAAAAATTCATCTCCATGGGTATAATGGCGCTATCAAATCTGCTTGCGAGTCAACATGAAATCACCCTCTGGCGAAACGCCGCAATACCTGCTGATAAAGGCGCAACTGCAGGCTCGTATCGAAAACGGGGCGTTAAAAAGCGGCGATAAACTGCCGTCAGAACGCGAGCTGTGCACTATTTTCAATACCACGCGAATTACGGTGCGCGAGAGCCTGGCGCAGCTGGAAGCCAGCGGCGTGATTTATCGTGCGGATCGCCGCGGTTGGTTTGTGACCCCGGAGCGTCTGTGGCTGGACCCGACACAAAATACCAACTTCCATAAGCTGTGCCTGGAGCAGGGGCGGGAGCCGAAAACGGTTTTGCTAAACGGTCGGTTGGCCGCGGTGCCGCTTGATGTGATGGCGCCGCTGGCGCTGCAGCCGTTCGATCAGGTTTATCTCCTGACGCGCCTGCGCTATGCCGACGGACGGGCGATTTGCTACAGCGAAAACCACTGCCTGCCGGCGCGGGTGCCGGAGCTGCTGCGCCACGATCTGAACGGCAGCCTGACCGAGATTTATCAGGCCCATTACGACCTGATATATACCAGTATGCATTTGTCGTTCTATCCAACCTCTATGCCACCGCAGGCGGCGGAGGCGCTGGGGGTGATGGAAGGGCGTCCGGCCCTGCTGCTGCGCCGTCTGAATTACGATCAGCATGGGCGTATCCTGGATTACGATATCGAGTACTGGCGCCACGATAGCCTGCGCATCGAAGTCGATACCCACTGATTTTGTTGGCCCTGTGAGGTGGCATTATGCTGACCGGGGCCCCGTTCAGCACCGTCTTGTCACCCTGACAAAGCACGGCTGGCGCCGCCTCCAGGGGAAATTCCTGCACGACTTTTACCCTGACTACCCCCTTGCGCTTTTCATCCTTTCGACACCGTTCATTCATCGTTTTGTCATAAATCCCCGGTAGCGTGACAATCAATCTGGTATAGACCATTTAAAATCACCATCCGATGAGGCTTACACGATGAAACTTTCCCGACTTGCTCTGCTGTCCGTTTTCGCGCTGACCAGTTCCCCGGTTTGGGCCGATGGGGTGGTCACCGTTTATTCCGCTGATGGCCTGCATGACGGCGATAACAGCTGGTATCAGAACCAGTTCGACGCCTTTACCAAAGCGACGGGCATCAAAGTGCAGTATGTGGAAGGCGGATCTGGCGCAATCGTTGAGCGGCTGGCGAAGGAGCGTACCAACCCGCAGGCCGACGTGCTGGTAACCGTTCCGCCGTTTATCCAGCGTGCCAGCAAAGAAAATCTGTTGGCTGAGTTTACCCCGCAGGGCAGCGAACAAATTCCCGGCGCCAATGCCCGTTACTCGCCGCTGGTGAACAACTACCTGACTTTTATCTACAACAGCCAACTGCTGAAAACCGCCCCGGCCAGCTGGCAGGAACTGCTGGACAGTCGCTACAAAAACAAGCTGCAGTACTCGACGCCGGGCCAGGCCGGTGACGGTACTGCGGTAATGCTACAAGCCTTTCACAGCCTCGGTGGCAAAGATGCCGGGTTTGCCTATCTCGGGAAACTGCAGGCCAATAACGTCGGCCCGTCCGCCTCTACCGGCAAGCTGACTGCGTTGGTGAATAAAGGTGAACTGTTGGTGGCGAACGGCGATCTGCAGATGAACCTGTCGCAAATTGCGCGAAACCCGAATGTGAAAATCTTCTGGCCGGCGGACGATAAGGGCGAGCGCAGCGCGCTGGCCCTGCCGTATACCGTGGGTCTGGTCCAGAACGGGCCGCAGAGTGAAAACGGTAAAAAGCTGATTAACTTCCTGCTTGATAAGCAGGCGCAAAGCAGCGTCAGCGCGCTCTCCTGGGGCCTGCCGGTACGTAGCGATGTGACGCCAACCGACAGTAACTATCGGGTGGCAAAAGCGGCGCTCGACGGCGTGAAAAGCTGGCAACCGAACTGGGACGATGTGGCCGTATCGCTATCGGCGGATATTGCCCGCTGGCATAAAGTGACCGACAGCGAGTAAGCCTGATGTTGATGAAAACGACTGCTGCCCACTCCCCGTCAATGACGGGGACTTCGGGGATAACCCTCGATTCTCTGCGCGTTTCGTACCACGGCAACGTGGTACTGAAACCGCTGTCGCTGACCATTGAGCCAGGCGAAGTGCTGGCGCTGATTGGCCCCTCAGGGTCCGGGAAAACCACGGTACTGCGGGCCATTGCCGGGTTTGTACAGCCGGCGGGTGGACGCATTTTGATTGGTGATACGGAGGTGACCGGGCTGCCGCCGTACAAGCGCGGTCTTGCCATGGTGGTGCAAAACTATGCGCTGTTCCCGCATATGAAGGTGGAAGATAACGTCGCTTTTGGCCTGCGCGCGCAAAAGCAGCCGAAAGCGCTGATTGCCGACAGAGTGCAAGAGGCGCTGAAGATTGTCGGGATGGCGGACTACGCCACGCGCTATCCGCACCAGCTTTCCGGCGGCCAGCTGCAGCGCGTCGCTATCGCCCGGGCGATTGCCGTGCGTCCGCGGGTGCTGCTGCTCGACGAGCCGCTCTCGGCGCTGGATGCGCAAATACGTCATAACATGGTGGAGGAGATTGCCCGTCTTCACCGTGAGCTACCGGAGCTGACCATTCTCTACGTCACCCACGATCAGACCGAAGCCCTGACCCTGGCGGACAAGATTGGCATTATGAAAGACGGGTCAATGATTGCGCATGGAGAAACGCATCGGCTTTACCATTATCCGCCTAACCGCTTCAGTGCCGAATTCCTCGGCCGCGCCAATATTCTGCAGGCCACGGCGCTGACCGATAGCGCGGGCCCAGGGCTGGTCAGCGTCAGCTGCGGCGGCGGGTTACTCCAGGCTTTCAGCCAGGGCGGACAGCATGGTAATAACAAGCTGCTGTGCATTCGCCCACAACATATGAGTCTGGCGCCGCGCTCGGCGGCCAGCAACCGGCTTCATGCCACGCTGACGTCAGTGCACTGGCAGGGGGATCTGACCCATCTACTGTGCGACGTGGCCGGCGAATCGGTGCGTATTGTCATGACGCATGTTAATCCGCTGCCGCGCGCGGGCGATAAGCTGGCGCTCTACTTTGAACCGGACGACGCGGTCCTGATTGAGGTGTCATGATGTCGCAGACGTTAACGCTGTCGCGCCCGCTGCCGGACCTGCGTCCCTTCCTGTGGCTCCTGTTGCCGCTGTTGGTGCTGGCGACTCTGTTTTTCTACCCGCTGCTGCTGATCGCCGAACAGGCGTTGCGCGATACCAGCGGCCATTTGAGCCTCGGGACGTTCTGGCAGGTAATGGAGTCCCGCCGCTTTATCGGCGCCTTGCTAAATACTTTGCAAATTGCGGTTTTTGCTACGCTTGGCTGTCTGGTGCTGGGCAGCCTGATGGCGGTGATTCTGGTATTTATCCCGTTCCCTGGTAGCCAGCTGATTAGCCGGGTGATTGATACTTTTATCGCCCTGCCGACCTTTCTTATCACCCTCGCCTTCACCTTTATTTATGGCTCGGCTGGCCTGCTGAACGGCACGCTGATGTCGCTGTTCGATTTTGCGCTGCCGCCGGTGGATTTTCTCTATTCGATTCAGGGCGTGATTCTGGCGGAAATCACCGTATTTACGCCGCTGGTCATGCGTCCGCTGATGGCCGGACTGCGGCAGATTGATAAAAGCCAGCTGGAGGCGGCGAGCATTCTCGGGGCTCATCCGCTGCGGGTGATTGCCCAGGTTATCTTCCCGGCGGCGCTGCCAGCGCTGATGGCGGGGGGCAGTCTGTGTCTGCTGTTAACGACGAATGAGTTCGGCATCGTACTGTTTATCGGCGCGAAAGGGGTGAATACCCTGCCGATGATGGTCTACAGCAAGGCCATTCTGGAGTCCGATTACAGCGTGGCCTGCATGATTGCGCTGATTAATATTCTGCTGTCGCTGGGGCTGTTTATGCTCTACCGGCTGGCGGCTGCGCGTACCGGCGTGAGGAGCTAACGATGTTAATTTGGTCGCATAAAGGCCGCGCGGCGGCGGGAACCCTGGCGGTAGTGTTATTTGCCGCGTTCTTCTTCCTGCCGCTGGCGGTGATTTTGATGTCCAGCCTCAGCCAGCAGTGGAACGGTCTGCTGCCGTCGGGGTTTACCTTCGGACACTTCGTGAATGCGTTTCGCGGCGCGGCCTGGGATTCGCTGTTCTCAAGCCTGGTGGTGGGCTTTTGCGCCAGTCTGTTCGCCCTGTTATGCGGCATGTGGGCGGCGCTGTCTCTGCGTCAGTTCAGCGCCCGGCTGCAAAAATATCTCGGGCTGGCGTTCTATCTGCCCAGTGCGATTCCTTCCGTTTCAGTGGGGCTAGGGATTCTGGTGGCTTTCAGCCAGGGGCCGCTGCGAATGAATGGCACCTTCTGGATTGTACTGGCGGCGCACTTCGTGCTGATTTCGGCATTTACCTTCAGCAACGTCTCCACCGGGCTGGCGCGTATTTCGCCGGATATTGAAAACGTCGCCTCCAGCCTTGGCGCCTCGCCGTGGTATCGTCTGCGTTATGTCACCTTACCGCTGATGACGCCGTGGATGATCTCCGCGCTGGCGCTAAGTCTGTCGCTGTCGATGGGGGAGCTGGGGGCCACGGTGATGATTTATCCGCCGGGCTGGACGACGCTGCCGGTCACCATCTTCAGTCTTACCGACCGCGGCAATATTGCCGATGGCTCGGCGCTGACCATCGTGCTGGCGGGGGTGACGCTGCTGCTGATGATCAAGCTTGAGCGCATCGCCCGCCGATTGAGTCAGAGATAAGATTTCCCCGGTAGCGTGACGCTTACCGGGGGGACATACCTTATTAACCGGACAAGCGCGTCACGCGCTGCCTCCGGGGAAAGCTATGGCATCAGAACCACGCCTCAAACATGCCGCCGACGTTCAGCGAATCCAACTGGCTGTCTTTGGTGCCGTTCACCTTCGCGGTACGTTTATTATCTACCTGGCCACCGGTGACGTAGAAACGCAGCATCGGACGGAATTCCGGCCCCATCCCGATGGCGATATTCTGCGACAACGTCAGTTTCCAGCCGTGGTTATCTCCGCCCTGATCGTAATCTACGCGTTGATAGCCCGCTTCCAGCCAGGTCGAATGCACGTCATTCCAGAAGTACATCGGACGCACGATCGCCCCGTAGTTTTTACGATTATCGCTATCATCTTTGCCGTTATCGTAATCGTGGAAGGCCAGCAGGTATTCCACCTGCGCCTGCTGAGTAAACTTGTGGAGCCCCTCGAAGCTGGCGTAAATCGCCGTCAGGTCGTCTGTCTTGTTATAGACGCTGTTATCCGAGTTATCCGAGTAGCGCAGAATCACCTTATTGACGCCGCTGTCGTTAGTATGGCTCAGCACCAGGCCGCCCTGCCAGGCGTCAAGTCGGGCATCGTCATCCACGGCTTTGGAATCAAAACCGTAGTTGGCATAGACCTCAACGTCGATCGGGCCCGCTTTCATATTGTGAATTTTCGAGGTCAGCGCATAGTGACCGTCGTCGCCGGTGCCGGAGCCGCCGGTACAGGTAATGCGCGATGGGTTAGCTTCGTCGGCCATGACTTCCGGACTACAGGACTCTACCTGCGAAACCGCCGCGACATCGAACTGGACACCGCCGATATCGAAGTTTTTCACCCCGGCGCCCTGGCCGTCGTGGTTCATCCAGAAGTAGTCGTTGATACCCTGCTGTGGACGCTGGTGGAAATCACGACCGGCCCAGATATAGGCGCCGGGGTTGGATGCCAGCACGTTGGTGACGCCAACGTAGGCCTTCTTGAGGTTAACTTCGTCGCTCCAGTGATCGAACATGACGTTGATGTCCCAGATGGCGCCCTGGCTGCTCTTAAAGGCTTTGGTAATCTGGAACTCGCCGCCATTGCCTTCGTTGCCCAGACGGCCGATGGCCGACGCGCCGTTATAGGAGCCATCGACGCCAACGAACTTCTGATCGCCCGTCTGGAACTGGGCGCCGTAGCGGGCGTAGCCGCTAAACTTGAGGCCGAACGGAATCGCCATATCCGGCGAAGCGGCGGTGGTTTGCGGGTTGGTAATGACGTCCACTTTCTTATTGGCGGCGGCATCAATTTTAGCCTGACGATCCGCCAGCGCCTTATCGACGGCTTTCGCTACAATGGCGTCAATTTGTTCCTGAGTAAAATCTTGGGCGAGTACGGAAATTGGGCACAGCGCGGCGACGACCGCCATTGCTAATGGCAGCATTTTTACAGTTTTCATAATTATCTCGCTTTTAATAATTCATATATTCAGATAATAGCCATCCCGCCAGGATAAGCTGGTTTATTTATTTTGGGCACAGTTGTTAAATATTTATATAAATTAACGCTGGTATAAATGAATTAATTCTTCTGAAAATTCACGCGCTAGCAGTGAATTCATTAAATGATCCTGAGCATGCACCATAATTAACGTCATTGGCTGGCGCGCCTCACCGGCGTCCTGCTCGATGAGCCGGGTCTGCATCAGGTGCGCGCGGCGGGCGTAGCCGTCGGCTTCATTCAGGAGTAATTTGGCTTCATTAATATTTCCACTACGGGCGGCATGTAACGCTTCAAAACATAATGAGCGTGACTGTCCCGCATTCACGATAATTTCCATTACCGCTTCTTCTAGATCAATCATAATATTACCTGAGGTGATTAATTTTATTATTTAAAGAATATAGCGAAAATTCCTTTTTCGCATTATTCGGAGACGATGGTATTTTATTATTTAAATTTTACGGAAAACATTCCGCCAGCGGTATTGCCGCTGATTACTGGCTGACGGTTTCGGCAACCGGTACGCTATTTTTTGCTTTTTCTACTTCAGTTTTCATTAAAGAGCGTTCATAGGCGCGCAGGAACGGCAGGTAGATAACCGCTGACATCACCATGCAAATGAGGCACATGATGACCGGACTTAAGGTCCAGTTAGCCGCCCAGGAGGCGCCTATCGGTGCTGGGGTCGTCCACGGCGTCAGCGACACGACCTGCGTCAGCCAGCCGAGGCGGGTTGCGCCATAGGCCAGGATAGCGTTGATCATCGGGACGAAAACGAACGGGATAAACATCATCGGGTTCATAATTATCGGCGCCCCAAACAGGATCGGCTCATTAATATTAAAGAAGCTGGGCACGATACCCATTTTGCCGATGGTACGCAGGTGCGTCACGCGGCTACGCAGCAGCAGGAAGGCCAGCGGTAAGGTTGAACCCACGCCGCCAATCAGCAGATAGTGGTCCCAGAAACCTTGCAGATACACGTGCGGCAGGGCGGCACCGGCTGCCAGAGCCGCCTGGTTTGCCGACAGGTTTGCCATCCAGAACGGGTTCATAATTCCGGTGACAATCAGCGAGCCGTGGATCCCGGCAAACCAGAAGATCTGGCACATCAGCACGGAAAGCAGAATCGCGGGCAGGGAGTCGGAAGCGGATACCAGCGGTTCCAGCAGGTGCATAATCGCCTGCGGCAGGATCATGCCGGTCTGGGCTTCGATAAACAGGTTTAGCGGATGCAAGGTGCCAATCACCACCAGGACCGGGATCAGGATTTCAAACGAACGGGCGACGCCGGTTGGCACCTCTTTCGGCAGGCGAATGGTAATGTTGTTCTGCTTCAGCCACGCGTAGACGCGGGTGGAGTAAATGGCGGTAATCAGCGCGGTAAAGATCCCCTGACCTGACAGGTACTGCGTCGAGATTTTACCGTCAGCATAAGGGGCCGCCACCAGTAAAAAGGCCATGAATGCCAGCAGGCCGGACATCACCGGGTCGAGTTGAAACTGGCGTCCCAGACTGGCGCCAATACCGACGGAGATAAAGAACGTCATCACCCCCATGCTGAGGTTGAACGGCAGCATCAGCTGTTCGCGGTACTGCTGCGAGAAATCGAGCCAGCCGCGGGCAAAACCATTGGTGGTATCCGGTGAAAAGGGAGGAAAGATAAATACCAGCATGAAAGAGCCGATGATCATAAACGGCAATGCGGCAGTGAAGCCATCGCGAATAGCGATAACATACTTCTGCTGCCCAAGGCGTCCTGCCAGCGGAGTAATAGATTGCTCGATCACGGCAATCATGGACTGATACAGAGAGCTCATTTGCACACCTCTTATTGCGCCGGATTAATCAGCGACAGCGCATAATCCAGGACGTTATCTCCCCGTTGCATCCCGTAGTCCATGGCATTAATAGGCTGGACCGGAATATTCAGGGAGGCGGCTTTTTCTGACAATGTTTTCAACATGTATTTCACCTGCGGACCAAGAAGTACCACCTGATACTGCGGAAACTGCATGTCAAATTCGGAAACGCCGTAGGCGTCAATCTGCACCGGCAGGTTACGTTCTTTCGCCACGTCGACCATCTTCCTGACCAGCAAACTTGTGGACATCCCGGCAGAGCAGCACAGCATAATCTTGTACATCGACACTCATCCTCAAAATGTAAAAAGTTATTGCGTGGATGATTTGATATCAGACGGAAACCGGTTTCCATTCATAAAAAACAGAACTGTGATGACTGTCAAGATCTTCTCCTTATAGCGCTAATTAATTGGATTCTGCTCACAGATTTCAGCCGGTTTGGCGATGTTTTTCCATGAAACGGAAAATCGGTTTCCAAATGAAAAGGGAAACGGATATACTGGCGATGGTTATAATTGAAGCGATTCAGGGCCGGGGATGTACAGGGATCGGACGCGCCCTGTCAGGGGATAATGATGTCTACAATCAATGATGTATCACGTTTAGCAGGGGTGTCCAAAGCCACCGTCTCTCGGGTTTTGAGCGGTTCGCGCGGCGTCAAAGAGGCCAGCCGTCAGGCGGTACTGCAGGCGGCAGAAGAACTCAATTACCGACCCAATATGATAGCCCAGTCGCTGCTTAGCCAGAGCACCGGCTGTATCGGCGTGATTTGTGCTCAGGACAATATTAATCAAACGACCAGCTATCTGTATGCTCTGGAAAAACAGCTGAGCCTGCATCAGAAGCATCTGCTGCTGCGCTTTGCCAACACGCGCGCCGGCGTGATGAGCGCCCTTGAAGAGCTCAGCTGCGGCCTGTGTGATGATGTGTTGATTATCGGCGCGCGGTTTCCATTAAATATCGACCGGCCGGATGTGGCGCTGATTGACTGCCTGGAAAGCGAAGGGGTGAACAATATTCAGTTTGACCACGCATTTGCGGCGGAAACGGCCTGTAACTACCTGATTAGCCAGGGGCGGCGACAGATTGCGTTAATTCATCCGGAAGGGAGCGGCTTTGCCGACCAGGTTTTGCTGGGCTACAAACATGCGCTGGAAAAAAATTTCCTGCCGTTTAATCGCAACCTGGTATTCCTCGACAGCACATCGCCGTCGGTGGCGGTGCAGGAACTGGTGAACAATGCGACCACCTTGAATTTCAATGCGTTACTGGTTGCCGACGAGCAACAGGCTCAGCATATTGTGCCGCAGCTGCTGGCGTTCAACCGGGCGGTGCCGGAAAAAGTCATGGTGTTCAGCCTGGCCGGATCGTTACAGCTGCCCGGTATTCCGACCATCCCGGCAATTGAGTATTCGATGGACGCCATGGCGGCACGCATCGTCAGCTGGCTGACGGAAAAAACCCAGATGCTCGGCGGCAGCATGTTGCGCGGTGATTTAATTATTCCGAAGCGCTAAGCGCCCCTTCTGAACCTCGACCCGCGGCTTTAACACCGCGGGTTTTTTTATACCGACCTTTTTGCTGCCCACTTCACAATATAAACAGAACTCATAGCTGCCGCCGGTTTTTTGAACCGGACAGCGCCCGGTGACTACCTTAAGTTGAATACGAAAGTTCAATACCAAAAATCATTAACCAGAACATTCGTATCGCCTGCTTAAGGAAGTCACCCTATGAATCACCCTCGTGTTGTCGACGTGAAGTCGTGGATCGATGCCCGACCGATCTCACGTTTTCAGTGGAACGTCCTGCTGCTGTGTTTTGTCATCATTATGCTTGATGGCTACGACGCGGCGGTGATGGGTTTTATCGCCCCGGCTCTGATTGAAGACTGGGGCATCAGTCGGGCCGAAATGGGGCCGATCCTCGGGGCCGCCATGTTTGGCGTAGCCCTCGGCGCGCTGGTTGCCGGCCCGCTTTCCGATCGTTACGGTCGCAAGCGTATTCTGCTGTGGTCGGTGGCCTTTTTTGCTCTCTTCAGCCTTGCCGCCGCGCTGGCGCAGAGCCCGTCACAGCTGGCGCTGATGCGCTTTCTCACCGGGCTGGGGCTGGGGGCGGTGATGCCCAACTGCGTGACGCTGGTGGCGGAATATATGCCCGAACGTCGTAAGGGGCTGATGATCACCCTGATGTACAGCGGCTTTAACGTCGGCTCCGGGCTGGGCGGCTTTATCGCCGCGGGTCTGCTGTCGCATTACAGCTGGCATTCGGCGCTGATATTCGGCGGCGTACTGCCGCTGGTGGTGCTGCCGTTCATGGTCGTCATGCTGCCGGAGTCGGCGATGAATATGGTGGCGCGTCGCTTACCGGGTGAGCATATTGCCCGGGTCCTCAACCGTCTGGGCGGCAGCTTCGATAGCAGCACCGTCTTTCAGCTCAATGCGCCGCAAATCTCACGGCGCAGTAAGGTGGCGCAGCTGTTTCGCAACGGCTATGCGCGCGGCACGCTCGCCCTGTGGCTGACCTATTTTATGGGGCTGTTTGTGATTTATCTGCTCAACGGCTGGCTGCCCACGATTTTACGTTCTGGTGGATTGTCGCTGCAGCAGGCGGCGATTATCACCGGTCTGTTCCAGCTGGGCGGCCCGCTGGGGGGGATCCTTGTCGGTTATCTGATGGACCGCGGCTCGGCAAAAGCGGTGATTGCGGTGACCTATTTCCTCGGCTGTATGTGTCTGTTAACCCAGGGGCTGATGGACTTCGGCTCGGCGGCGCTGGCGGTGCTGATCTTTATCAGCGGCATGTGTATTAACGGCGCGCAAAATGGCCTGCAGGCCTACTCGCCGGCCTACTATCAGACCGAAATTCGCGCCACCGGCGTTAGCTGGATGCACGGTATTGGCCGTAGCGGAGCAATACTTAGCTCTACCCTCGGTGGCGTGATTATGCTCGCCGTACCGGGCCACTCTTCAATATTTTTGGTGCTGGCGCTACCGGCCTGCCTGGCGGGGATCGCGATTTTACTGCACCGTATGAACCACCCTAAGCCTCGGCAAACAGAGGCGGATCTGAACGCGCTGTCGCAAACGTTGCATAACCGATAAGTGGAGTTACCTTATGGCCAGAATACTCGGCGGGATCGCCGTTTCTCATACCCCGACCATCGGCTTTGCCGTCGATCATCACAAACAGCAGGACGCGGCATGGGCACCTATTTTCCAGAGCTTTGAGCCGCTGCAGCGCTGGCTTGATGAGAAAAAACCGGATGCGCTGGTCTATATCTTTAATGACCATGTGACCGCCTTTTTCTTCGACCACTACTCGACGTTTACGCTCGGGATTGATAACGAATACGATGTGGCAGACGAAGGGGGTGGCCCGCGCGATCTGCCGCCGGTAAAAGGCGATGCGGCGCTCTCCAGGCATATTGGCGCGAGCCTGATGGCGGACGAGTTTGATATGTCGTTCTTTATGAACAAAAAGCTCGACCACGGCCTGTTCTCTCCGCTTTCGGCGCTGCTGCCGTGGCAGCAGGAGACGGGATGGCCGACGCGGGTGATCCCATTGCAAATCGGCGTGTTGCAATTCCCGGTGCCCAGCGCCCGGCGCTGCTACAAGCTTGGCCAGGCGCTGCGCCGGGCGATCGAAAGCTACCCGCAAGATATCAACGTGGCGATCGTCGCGACCGGGGGCCTGTCGCATCAGGTGCATGGCGAGCGCTGCGGTTTCAACAATCCGCAGTGGGACGCGCAGTTCGTTGATATGCTGGTTAATGATCCGGAAAAGCTGGCTGAAATAACGCTTGGCGAGTACGCCACGCTTGGGGGGATGGAAGGGTCTGAAGTGATTATGTGGCTGGTCATGCGCGGCGCGCTGTCGGCGAATGTGACTGAAACCTGGCGTGACTACTACCTGCCGTCAATGACCGGCATCGCCACCCTGATTCTGGAAAATAATGCCCGCACTCCGCCGGTGGATACCCTTAGCCGCCATCGTCAGCACATGGCACAGCAGCTGGCTGGCGTAGAAAAGCTGCCGGGGACCTATCCGTTCACCCATGAACGGAGCCTGAATAGCCTGCGGTTGAACAGTTTCCTCCACCAGTTGATCCAGCCCGCCTGGCGCGAGCGTTTTCTCAAGCAACCGCAGGCGCTTTACGCCGAAGCGGGGCTCAGCGAAGAGGAGCAACGTCTGCTCGACGAGCGCGACTGGCGTGGGCTGATTCAGTACGGCGCCAGCTTTTTCCTGCTGGAGAAAATGGGGGCGGTGGTGGGCGTATCCAACCTGCATATCTACGCCGCCATGCGCGGACAGACGCTGGAAGAGTTCCAGAAAACGCGAAATCAGCAGGTGACTTACTCGGTGGCCGGAACCCGTTAACCTTGCGCGACCTGCCGCTGGATAAAGCTGAGCAGTGCCTGGGTCGCCGGCGACGGCAAACTGCCCGCGCGGAAGGTTAGCCCGATGCGGCGGGTGGTATCCGGCAGTTGCACCGGCAGGACGGTCAGCAGGCCATTGTCGATTTCGAAACACATCTGGCTGGCGGAAACTGCCGCCAGCATATCAGAGTCGCGTAGCAGGCCGCGCACCATCGCCGCATCTCCTGTCTCCACGGTTGGCTGCGGCAAAGGTAATCCCAATGTCAGAAACGCCCGCTCCAGCAGGCGTCGTGCCGGAGCATTCGAGCGTGGCAGTACCCATTGCGCGGCCGCTAGCTGACTCAGTGGGTCGGGGTGGCGAAGCAGCGGGTGCTCGTTGCGCAGAAGAATCAACATATCTTCCTCAAACAGCGCCTCGCAGCTCAGGTCCGGCAGCTCTTCATCCTGACGCAGCGCGCCGATAATAAAATCGATGTGCCCCGCGCGCATGTCGGAAACCAACGACTCATACGGACTTTCGTTGGTCATCACCATAATCCCCGGATGATGCGCCAGAAAGGCGCTAATCGCCGCAGGCAGCAGCCGGGTACGGCTGAGCGGCAGGGCGCCGATGCGCACGCTACCCTCAAGCACCCCCCGACGGGCGGCAAGATCGCTCCAGATATTCTCCAGCTCGTTGAGTGCCCGGCTGATGGGCGGGTACAGCAGGTCTGCTGCCGGCGTCGGGCGGACGCCTTCCGGTGTCCGGCGAAACAGCGCGGAATCGGCGCCTTTTTCCAGAATTTTCAGCGCCGCGCTGACCGCCGGCTGGGTGATACCCAGCTGCGTGGCGACGGTCTGCGTGTGGTTGACATGGTAGAGCTGCAGAAAAATCTCCAGCCGCCGGGTATTAAACAGCCAGCCGGCGTCCGGCAGCGCCGATGAGGCGCGGGCTTTCAGCTTGTGCAACAGGGCGGGAATCGCCTGTAAATCACCGATCGCGCGCAGGGCGCGCGGCAGAATACATTTACCGTACTCTGTCGCCACCATCCCGCTGTAGTGGCGCTCGAATAGCGTCACGTTCAGCGCCGCTTCCAGATCGCGGATTGCCCGGGTGATCGCCGACTGTGTACGAAATAAGTCATCAGCGGCACGCGAGACGCTACCGCGCTGAGCGACCTGGCAGAAGAAGCGTAGCTGCATGATATTTATCGTCTTATCGTATTTTCTCTTCAACATTCTGTACCAGGCGCCAGGTTGTGAGCTTTCCTACAACATAAATAAAAATCATAGCCTTCGCAAGTTAACGAATTACCCGCGGACCCCGGGACATGACAAGCTGAAAAAAACAACAGAGGAAGCCATCATGTCTCATCCGCATAGCGAAAAAAGTGCCCTTGTCGTCAGCGCCCACTCTGCCGATTTCGTCTGGCGCGCTGGCGGGGCGATTGCCCTGCACGCCAGCCAGGGCTACCAGGTCCATATTGTCTGCCTGTCGTTCGGCGAGCGTGGCGAATCGGCCAAATTGTGGCGCAAAGGCAACATGACCGAAGAGACGGTGAAGCAGATCCGCCAGCAAGAGGCGCAGGCCGCCGCCGATATCCTCGGCGCCAGCGTCGAGTTCTTTGATATCGGCGATTATCCTCTGCGCGCCGATAAAGAGACGCTGTTCCGTCTGGCCGATGTTTATCGTCGCGTGCAGCCGCACTTTGTCCTGACTCACTCGCTGCAGGACCCCTACAACTACGACCATCCGATGGCCTCTAATCTGGCCCAGGAAGCGCGGATCATTGCCCAGGCAGAAGGCTATCGTCCCGGCGAAAAGATCGTTGCCGCGCCGCCGGTTTACTGCTTTGAGCCGCACCAGCCGGAACAGTGCCACTGGCAGCCGGATGTCTTGCTGGATATCACCAGCGTGTGGGAGAAAAAATATCAGGCTATTCAGTGTATGCAGGGCCAGGAGCATCTCTGGGAGTACTACACCCGGGTTGCGCTGCAGCGCGGCGTGCAGGCGAAACGCAATATTGGCATTACCGCCGCCCGCGATATCGTTCACGGCGAAGCATATCAGAGCATCTTCCCGCGGGTGACGGAGAATCTGGCATGAACCTGTTGAATAAAAAAGGCATTGTTGTCCGTAATCTGCCGCGCCACGACGCGGCGACGTTACAGCAGTTTGCAACAGCTGGGGTGGCAACGATTCATGAAGCGCACGATCGGCAGGGATTGATGGCTCCAGCCATTCGCCCGATTCAGCAAGGCGTCAGCCGGGCGGGGAACGCCGTAACGGTGCTGGTGACGCCGGGCGACAACTGGATGTTCCACGTGGCGGTCGAGCAGTGTCGCGCGGGCGATATTCTGGTCGTGGCCCCGACCTCGCCCTGCGGCGATGGCTTCTTCGGTGACCTGCTGGCAACGTCGCTGCAATCACGGGGCGTGATAGGCCTGGTGGGCGATATCGGGATCCGCGACTCGCATACCCTGCGAGAAATGGGCTTTGCCGTGTGGTCGCGCCAGGTCTATGCCCAGGGGACGGTGAAAGAGACGTTGGGATCGGTCAACGTCCCGGTTGTCTGCGCCGGGCAACTGGTTACCCCCGGCGATGTGGTGGTGGCGGATGACGACGGCGTCGTGGTCGTACCGCATGCACAAGCCCGCACGGTGCTGGCCAAAGCGGAAACCCGAATGGCTAATGAAATGGCGAAGCGCGATCGGCTGCGCGACGGCGAGCTGGGACTGGATATCTACGCCATGCGTCCGCGTCTGGCGGAAAAGGGGCTGCGTTACTACGACAATGCGGACGATGTGGAGGGCTAAGATGGCGCAACGCAAGATACCCTGCCTGCTGATGCGCGGCGGCACCTCGAAAGCCGCCTGTTTCCTGGCGGACGATCTGCCGTCAGACCCCGCGCAGCGCGATGAGGTGCTGCTGGCGGCGATGGGCTCGCCGGACGCCAGACAGATTGACGGCATCGGCGGCGCCGATCCGCTGACCAGCAAAGTGGCGATTATCCGTCGCTCCGCGCGACCAGACGCTGACGTCGATTACCTGTTTGCTCAGGTTAACGTCGATAGCGCCGTGGTCGATTACGGGCAGAACTGCGGCAATATTCTCGCCGCCGTCGGGCCGTTCGCGATTGAGCGCGGCCTGGTGGCCCACGCGGCGCCGCTGACCCAGGTGCGAATATTTATGGAAAATACCGGTCAGACGGCTATCGCTGAGGTGCCTTGCGATGAAGATGGCGTGGAGTATGCGGGTGGGACGCGTATTGATGGGGTGCCGGGGTATGCCAGCCAAATCGTACTGAATTTTCTTGATGTCGCAGGTTCCAGCTGCGGCGCGCTGCTGCCAACCGGCAACGCCATTGATCGCTTCGACGGCATCGAGGTGACCTGCATCGATAACGGTATGCCGGTGATTTTGTTACGTGCCCGCGACCTTGGGCGAAGCGGCTATGAAACCCGTGAACAGCTGGATAACGATAGCGAGCTGAAACAGCGGCTGGAGTCGATACGCCTGCAGGCCGGCCCACGAATGAATCTGGGCGATGTTGCCCGGCGTACGGTACCGAAAATGACCCTGCTCGCCGAGCCGCGCGACGGTGGCGCGATTTCCAGCCGGACCTTTATCCCTCACCGCTGCCATGCGTCGATTGGCGTATTTGGCGCAGTCAGCGTCGCCAGCGCCTGCCTGATCCCCGGTTCGGTCGCCGAGGGGCTGGCGCGGGTGGGCGACAATCCGCTTATCAGCGTTGAGCACCCCAGCGGCGAGTTCAGCGTTGCCCTGCGGCGCGACGCGCAGGGTGAACTGGCGGGCTGCGGTCTGCTGCGTACCGCCCGCCTGCTGTTTTCCGGCGAAGTCTGTATTCCGGCCAGGGTCTGGCCGCATAAGGAGCAATGATGACGGCAATAACATTTATTGGTTTTGGCGAAGCGGGCGGGATTCTGGCGGGTGATTTGGCACGGGAAAATGACGTTACCATCTGGGACCGCAAGCTTCAGGGCGCAGAGCGCGCAGCGATGCGGGAAAAAGCGCATCTCGCTGGCGTCCGGGTTGCGGACTCGCTTGCCCAGGCGCTGGAGGGTGCTGCGCTTATCTTCTCCACCGTGACCGCCGGCTCGGCGCTGGAAGTCGCGCTGGCAGCAGCCGAATACGTACGCGAAGGCCAGTTTTTCCTCGATTTGAACTCGGTGGCCCCTGAAACTAAACGTATCGCGGTCAATCGCTTTTTGCCCGGGGCCTATCTCGATGTGGCGGTCATGGCGCCGGTACCGCCGGCGCGGCTGAGCACGCCGTTGCTGATCGGGGGGGCGCAGGCTCGCGCACTCACGGAACGCTTAAGCGCCCTGGGGCTGAACGCTCGTTACGGCGCGGATGAGGTGGGCAAGGTGTCGGCCATTAAAATGTGCCGGAGCGTGATGATCAAAGGCCTGGAAGCGTTGACGACCGAATGCCTGTTCGCCGCCCGCGAATATGGGGTGGAAGAGCAGGTACTGGCATCGCTGCACGCCAGTTTTCCGTCGCTGGGCTGGAACGACGCGTTTCCGGGATATCTGATTAGCCGGGTGGCTGAACACGGTATTCGCCGCAGTGAGGAGATGGAAGAGGTGGTGAAAACGCTGCGTGATGCGGGGGGCGCAGGGCTGATGAGCCGGGCGACGGCCCAGGCGCAACGCCAGCTGCCGCAGAGCATGGCCGCACGCGACCTGAACTATGCACAGCTGGTACCGTTCGACTGGAAAGCGTTGGCGGCGAAGCTAAAGTGATTACGTTTCCGGGCAGCTGATTTTATCGATGGCTGCCTGATAACCCTGCTGGTTATTTCGCTCTTTCGCCAGCGTGGCCTCCCGGACATACTCCTGGTTTGCCTGAGAGGCGAGGATTTTATTGGCAAAATCGGTATCGCTCAGGGGGGGCTTCGGGGCACATTTTTCCTTCACCGCTTTTAACACCAGCTGCTTTTGTTGCTCGAACTGCAGGCTCTTCAGCGGTGATTCGGCCCAGGCCGCCGTCGCGCTGAGGGTGGTAACCAGGCACAATATCCAACACGCTTTCATGGTGCTTCTCCTCAAATAGTAGCTTCAGTCAACTATATGCGCAGGATGCGAAACACGCAAATTATCAGGAAGTTAAGTTGTTTAAAATCAGATCTATGCTACCCGAACCCGACGTCGGGAATCCACGGCGATCAGCACCACAGAGGACAGAATCAGCAGAGTACCGAACCAGTCCGGTAGCGTAAAGGTGATGCCCAGTAGCATGAGCGACAGCAGCGCGCTGCTCAGCGGTTCGGCGCAGCTGAGAATCCCCGCTTTCGCGCCGCCAATTTTCTGTGCCCCGTTTAAATAGAGGCTGAAAGTCAGCGAAGTGCCGATCACCACCAGATAGAAGAACGCCAGCAGCAGACGGCCATTGACGACAAAGTGGGTGCCCTGACCGCCGTAGAACGGCAGCAGCATTGCCCCGCCCAGCAGCATGCTCCAGCCGACGATCGGCAGGGTGCCGTATCGGGCGATGAGCGTTGACGGCCAGGTGGTGTAAAACGCGGCGGCAAAGGCCGACGCCACCCCCCAGAGCAGCGCCGACGGCGAAATGGACAACGTGGTGGGATTACCGTGGGTGACCAGCAGGAACGTACCGGCCAGCGAGGTCCCGATGGCGGCCAGCACCAGCGGCCCCGGTCGTGTTTTGCGGGCCAGCGCAAACCAGGCGACGATAATGGTCGGCGACAGGAACTGCAGCACCGTTGCGGTCGCGGCGTTCGATTTCTCGATGGTCATCAGGAAGGTGTACTGCACGGTCAGCGCGCCAAACAGCGAGAAGAACAGCAGGCTGAAGGCATCTTTGCGGTTTTGCAGGACGCGGAAAATTTTGTCGCCGTGCACAAAAGCGAGCATCAGGAGAATCAGGCCAGCGAACAGCAGACGCGTCATGGTCAGAAACGGCGATGACATCTGGCTTTGCTGCATAATGTACTGCGCGCAAACGCCAGAACTGCCCCATAGCACCGCGGCTATCAGTACGTTCAGCATCCCTTTTTTGCTGGAGCCCATCTTTTCCTCGAATGAAATATTGCAAAGGGCGCATCATAGCATGAGCTGACGCGCGCAGGCGGGCAGGAAATGGTGGGGCCCGGCGTGGTGGCGATGGCCGGGACCCCGGGGTGATTTGGCGTTAGCTCAAATCGACGTTTTTACTGCCGAACAGCCAGGTAAAGGCGAAGCCGCAGAGGTAGGAAACGGCCAGACCTGCGGCGTAAACCGCCATGCCAGCGTAGATCCCGCTCGCGGAGGTCATTAGCGGTAGCGCCACGAGGCCAGAAGGGCCAAAGACCGTATTCAGCCCTACCGGCAGGCCCAGCCACGCGATCAGACCGAGGAAAAAGCCGCCGCAGGCACCGCCAATACAGGCGGTGATAAACGGCTTCATGCGCGGCAGGGTTACGCCATAAATCAGCGGTTCGCCGATACCGAGAAAGCCGGGAATGATCGCCCCTTTAATCTGGGTCCGCAGCATCGAGCCGTGCTTCGCCCGCCAGTACAGCGCCAGCGCGGCACCAACCTGCCCGGCTCCCGCCATCGCCAGGATCGGGAACAGTGAGTTAAATCCTTGCGCATCGACCAGCGCAAAATAGACCGGCACGAAGCCCTGATGGACGCCGAACATCACCGCCAGCAGGAACAGACCGGCGAGCACCGCGGAGCCAAACGGGTTGCCGTTGAGATGGAGGAACAGCCACGACATCCCGGTAAACAACCAGCCGCCGATGGGCATAATCACCGTAAAGGTCACCGCGCCCATAATCAGCAGGGTGACTGCCGAGGTCAGGATCATATCGAGGTTGGCCGGCATCACGCGGCGTACCTGCTTTTCCACCCACGCACCGAGAATCGAGGCAATCAGCACGCCGATAATGTTGCCGCGCGGGTCAATGCCGTGGCCGAAGAAGGTGGTGATCCCGGAGAAGAACCCGCTGGTGGCTTCGGGGTTGTAGCCGAGGACAAACAGCGAAGCGATAATGGCGCCGTTGACTCCGGAACCGCCAAACGCCTTCTGCGCGTTATAGCCGATCAGGATACTCAGGAAGGTGAACATCCCCTTGCTGAAGACTTTCATGTAGCCAATTAGCGCCACCAGGGAGGCGTTGGGATGGGCGTTCTCCAGCACAAACATCTGTTCTGCCAGCGTCGCGAAGCCGAGCAGCAGACCGACGGCGATAAAACCGGGAATCAGCGGGGTAAAAATAGTGGCGAATTTGGCGAGAAACTTCTGCACGCCGCTGGTTTGCTTACTTTTCAGCGCCTGTTTTTTCTCTGCCGCCACCTCCGCCAGAGACGGCGCGTCGGCCGGCGCCTCTTCCAGCAGTCCGTTCATCATTTCCGCTGCGGTTTGCGCTTTACCGGGGCCGAGCACCACCTGAAACTGCTCATCGCTGACGATAACCCCCATCACCCCTTCAATCTGGCGGATGGCGGCGCTATCGGCGAGCTGCTCATCACGTAGGGTTAAACGCAGGCGGGTCATACAGTTCCCCGCCTGGGCGACGTTTGCGGCCCCGCCAACATGGGTCAGGATCCGCGCTATCATCTCTTTATTTATTTTTGCCATTGCACGTTACCGGGTTGTCGGCGCTTAGGTGTTGCTCAGCGCCTGGCGGATAAAACCGTTATTTTGCGCCAGCAGGGACTGGGCTTCCGCAGCGTTCAGATTCGCCAGCACCATGACAATGGCGGTTTTACAGTGGCGATCGCAGGCGTCCAGCGCGGCCTGCGCGGTGGCGCGATCGCAGTCGGTTGCTTCCATAACGATCGAGACCTGGCGCTCAATCAGCTTCGCGTTGGTCGCTTCAACGTCAACCATCAGGTTGCTGTAAATCTTACCAATACGGATCATGGCACCGGTGGAGATCATGTTCAGCACCAGCTTTTGCGCGGTTCCCGCTTTCAGACGGGTAGACCCGGTGACCACTTCCGGACCCACGACCGGGGTAATGGCCACATCGGCCAGACGGGCCATTTCACCGTGCGGGTTGCAGCTGACGATGGCCACAAAGGCGTTCTGGCTGTGGGCATACTCCATGGCGCCAATGACGTACGGCGTACGTCCGCTGGCGGCCAGGCCAACCAGCACATCGCGGTTGCTGAAGTTAAGATTTTGCAGGTCCATGGCGCCCTGCGCTTTGTTATCTTCCACATTTTCCACGGCGCTGAGAATGGCTTTATGGCCGCCGGCAATCACCCCGACCACCTGCTCCGGACGGGTACCGAAAGTCGGCGGACATTCGCTGGCATCCAGGATCCCCAGGCGCCCGGAGGTCCCGGCGCCAATGTAAATCAGGCGTCCACCGGCTTGTAACGCCGCGGCCACTTTATCTACGACCTGAGCGATTTGCGGTAAATAGGGGGCGATCGCGTGGGGCACCTGCTGGTCTTCCTGGTTAATAACCGTCAGCATCTCGACGGTGGACAGGGTGTCTATATTGGCGCTATTGGCATTGCGGCGCTCGGTCAGCAGCGCGCTCAGGTCGATACTCATACACAAACCTCTTCAATCACAGTTAAGCCAGATTCTAAGGAATTAATTATTCCAATCATGTGAAGGTTATCACGATTAATACTCAACGGATAATAAGAGATTTGTAGGCAGGTCGGGAAGTGATGCAGTAACAAAATTGGAATATTTTATTACTGCATTAGCGCTTAACGGGTCGAGTGGTTTTTTTGCAGGCCGAAGAACAGGGCGATCAGATAGCTGATGGTCATGGCGAGGCTCATTTTCAACATCGTTTCACCGCCGAGTCCGGCCAGCGGCGCCGCGATGCCGCCGCAGACAAACATCAGGGTCCCCATCAGCGCCGAGGCGGTACCCGATTGCGTACTGCTGACCTCGCTCATCGCTTTTGAGCCGGCAACGGTGCTGATACCGCTCATGAACGACACGGTGAAGAACAGGCCGATTAGCGCCGGTAGCGGCAGGTGTTGCCAGGCGAGAAACAGGGTGATGACTGCGCACAGGACCGCCAGGCTCAGGCCACCGCGCAGCAGCGTATCGGCGCTATAGCGGCGCGAGAGGCGGGAGAAGATCTGCGCGGCGATAATCAGTCCAATGCCGTTTACGCCAAACAGCAGGCTGAACTGCAGGGCCGTCATGCCGTATTCGCTCTGAATCACGAACGACGACGAGCCGATGTATGAGAACAGTCCGGCCATCATAAAAGCCTGAATCAGGCAGTAGCGCATAAAGGGGCGGTTTTTCAGCACCGGGATGTCGCTCTGCTGATGCGTCGTGGCCGGATCTTTACCCGGTAGCGTTTCGCGTAGCACCGTCAGGCTCAGGAGCAGCAGTACGCCGCCGATCCCGGCCATCGTCCAGAACAAAATTCGCCAGTCGAACGCGGTAATGATGTAGCCGCCAATCACCGGCGACACCACCGGGGCGATGCCGTTGACTGTCATCAACAGGGCGAAAAACTGGGTCAGTCGGGCGCCCTGATATTTATCGCGGGCAATCGAACGGGAGAGCACTGACCCCCCCGCACCGGCGAAGCCCTGCAGAAAACGCCAGCCGATCAACAGATGAATATCGTCGGTCGCGGCGCACATCGCCGATGAGAAAATAAACAGCAGCAGCGAGAGCACCAGCGGTTTTTTACGCCCGATGCGGTCGCTGAGCGGACCAAAAAACAGCTGGCCGAGACCAAGACCAATCAGCGCTGCGGTTAGCGAGAACTGGGTCTGCGTGCCGGTGGCATTCAGCTGCCGGGTAATATCCGGCAACGCGGGCAGATAGAAATCGGTGCACAGCGGACCGATGGCGGTTAACAGGCCGAGAATTAACGCCCAGGAGAGGGAGATGCGCGGCATAAAAACTCCTTTAGCATACCGGGCGTTGTCGCCCGGTTGATATTGATTTAGCTGGCGCCGCCTCCCAGCGACTGCCAGAGCGTGATGCGGTTTTCCAGATCGGTTTGTTGCAGCGATATCAGCGTCGCCTGCGCCGACCACAGCGTGCGCTGGGCGGTCAGGACCGACAGATAATCGCCGACGCCGGTCTGATAGCGTTTCATGGCGATATCCAGCGACGTCTGCTCGGCGGCGACGTACTGGCGCTGGGCATCCAGCTGCTCGCTCAGCGTTTCCCGGCGCGCCAGCGCATCGGCCACGTCTTTAAAGGCGCTCTGGATACTCTTCTCGTAGGTGGCGATCAATCCCTTTTTCTCCGCTTCCGCGTAGCGCAGCTGGGCCAGATTGCTGCCGCCGGTAAACAGCGGCAGGCTGATCGACGGGGCGAACGACCACACCTGCATTCCGTGACTGAACAGGGAAGATAGCGCATCGCTGCCCACGCCAGCGCTGGCGGTCAGGGAGATGGTCGGGAAGAAATTGGCCCGCGCCGCGCCGATATCCGCATTGGCGCTCTTCAGGTTATGTTCCGCTTCCTGGATATCCGGGCGGCGGAGCAGCACCGACGAGGATACGCCGGCCGGTACCAGGCTAATGCTGTGGTCGCCGAGGCTTTCCAGGGTACCGGGCAGCAGGCTGTCGGGCACGGTTTCACCGGCCAGTAAATTGAGCGCGTTTTTGTCCTGCGCCACCTGGGTGCGATAGCTGGCGACGCTGGCACGCGCCTGCTGGTAAACGCTTTCGGCATCGCTGAGGTCGCCTGCGGAAGCGGTGCCTACCGCCATCTGGCGGGCAACAATTTTGCGTGAGTTCTCTGCGCTGGCCAGGGTCTGCTGGGCCAGCGCCAGATTGCTGTTATCCGCCGCGAGCGTGACCCATGCGGTGGTCAGATCGGCAATCATCGTCAGGCGCGTATTCTGCGCGGTGTATTCGCTGGCAAGCCAGGTCTCCCGTGCCGCCCGCGATAAACTCTGATTCTTACCAAACAGATCCAGCTCGAAGCTGGAGACCGCGCCGTCGGCCTCTGAGGATGAGGTGAGGCCGCTGGCGACAGTTTTACTGCGGGTATGGCTCAGTTCGGCGTCAACGGTGGGGAACAGCGATGCGCGGGTTTCGCCATACTGCGCCCGAGCGGCCTCAATGTCGGCAATCGCTTTCTGCAGATCGCGGTTGCTGGTCAGCGCCATGCTGACCACTTTTTTCAGCCGCGCATCGTTGACAACCTGCTGCCAGCTGCCGACCACCGCAGTGGCTTCACCGTGAGCGCCAGGGAGCGTCGCGGGAACCGGCGCCGCCGGGCGGCTATAGTCCGGATCGAGGGAAACACAGCCTGCGGTCAGGAGCGCAACAAAAACCAGGGTCAAACGAAACATAACTTACTCCTGAGTAGGGCGTTGGCGGGTGAACAGACGCTTCACCAGCACAAAGAACAGGGGAACGAAGAACACTGCCAGCAGCGTTGCGGTCAGGGTGCCGCCGATAATACCGGTCCCGATCGCCACGCGGCTGTTGGCCCCGGCGCCGGTCGCTACCGCCAGCGGCAGGACCCCGGCGATAAACGCCAGCGAGGTCATCACGATAGGACGCAGACGCGTTTGCGCCGCACGTAGCGCCGCGCGCGACAAGGAATAGCCCTCATCGACCGCCGCTTCGGCAAATTCAACAATCAGGATGGCGTTCTTCGACGACAGACCGATGGTGGTCAACAGTGCGACCTGGAAGTAGACATCGTTGCTCAGATCGCGCATCCACGCCGCCAGCGCCGCGCCGAGCAGGCCCAGCGGGATCACCATGATCACCGAGAAGGGGACCGACCAGCTTTCATACAGCGCGGCGAGACACAGGAACACCACCAGAATCGAGATGGCATACAGGCTCATGGCCTGCCCGCTGGCCAGCTTTTCCTGAAGCGACATGCCGCTCCATGCCCAGGTGGTGCCTGCCGGCAGGATGTTGGCCAGCGCCTCCATTTTTTCCATTGCCGCACCCGAGCTGAAGCCGGAGGCATTCTCACCCTGGATTTCGAAGGCCGTGGCGCCGTTGTAGCGCACCAGGCTTTCCGGGCCATATTGCCAATGGGTGGTGGCAAAGGCGGAGAACGGCGTCATGCTGTCATTGCTGCTGCGTACGAACCATTTACCGAGATCGGACGGCACGGCGCGGGCGTCGCTTTCTCCCTGGATGTAAACCTTCTTCACGCGTCCGCGATCGATAAAATCGTTGACGTAGGTGCCGCCCCATGCGCTGGAGAGCGTGTCGGTGACATCGCTCAGCGACAGTCCCAGGGAAACGGCTTTGTCATTGTCGATATCGACCTGCAGCTGCGGCATTTGCGGCAGGTCGTTGGCGCGGACCGACTGGAGTTCCGGACTTTGGTTGGCGGCAGCCAGCAGCTGGCTGCGCATTTTCATCAGGCTATCGCGATCGGTGCCGCCGCTGGCCATCAGTTCAAAGGTAAAGCCGTTGCTCTGCCCCAGACCGTCCACCGACGGCGGGGTCATGGCAAACAGCGAGGCGTCGCGAATACTGCTCAGATCCCGGGTGGCGCGCAGGGCAATGGCCTGGGCGGTGTTCTCGGCGCCTTTACGCTCGGACCAGTTTTTCAGCGACACGAAGGCCATCCCGGCGTTTTGTCCGCTGCCGCTGAAGTTAAAGCCATCGACGGTGAAAATAACGTTGGTATTGGCTTTTTCTTTGCTGAGGAACCAGTCGGTCACCTGGCGACGTACCTCGGCGGTACGCACGGCGGTGGCGCCCGCCGGGAGGGTGTACTGGACCATAATTTCACCCTGATCCTCTACCGGCAGGAAGCTTCCCGGCAGCTTCCACATCGCCAGCGCCATGGTGCCGCAGATCAGCACAAAGGCGCCCATCATCATGGCAGAGCGGCGTAGCCCGCCGAGCACGCGATGCTGATAGCCCTGTTCGGTACGGCCCCACAGGCGGTTAAACGCCCCGAAGAACCCTTTGGTATGCGGCTTAGAGTGGGAGAGCAGCGCGCCACACAGCGCCGGCGTTAGGGTGAGAGCCACCACCACCGACAGCATCATCGCCGAGATAATGGTCACCGAGAACTGGCGATAAATCACGCCGGTCGAGCCGCCAAAGAAGGCCATCGGTAAGAATACCGCCGACAGCACCAGCGCAATCGCGATCAGCGCCCCGGAGATTTCGCCCATCGATTTTTCGGTAGCTTCACGGGCGGGCAGGCCCTCGTCGCGCATAATACGCTCGACGTTTTCCACCACCACGATGGCGTCATCCACCAACAGGCCGATGGCCAGTACCATCGCAAACAGGGTCAGGGTGTTGATGGAGTAGCCGAACAGCGCCAGCACGCCAAAGGTCCCCAGCAGCACGACCGGCACCGCCACCGCCGGAATCAGCGTGGCGCGGAAGTTTTGCAGGAACAGGTACATCACGCAAACCACCAGAATGATGGCTTCAAACAGCGTTTGAATAACATCTTCAACCGAGATTTTGATGAACTCGGTGCTGTCTTTCGGATAGGCGATATCGTAGCCCTGCGGCATCTGCCGCTGATATTCAGCAATTTTACTTTTCACGCGCGTGGCGGTATCCAGCGCGTTGGCGCCCGGGGCCATCATCACCGCGATACCGGCGGCCGGGTGGCCGTTGAGGTTTGAGGTGGCGGTGTAATCTTCGCTGCCCATCTCAACGCGAGCGACGTCGCCCAGACGCACCACCGAACCATCTGACTTGCTCTTGACGATAATGTTTTTGAACTGATCGACGGTTTGCAGCCGCGACTGGGCGCGGACGGTGGCGGTCAGCTGCTGCGCGCTGGATGACGGCAGCGCGCCGATTTTGCCCGCGGAAATTTGCACGTTCTGCGCTTCAATCGCCGTTTGTACATCGGAAGGCATCAGCGCGTAGGAGGCCAGTTTGGTTGGATCCATCCAGATACGCATCGCGTATTCTGCGCCGAAAACGCGCAGGCTACCGACGCCCTCAACGCGCGCCAGCGGGTCCTGCATGTTACTGACCAGCCAGTCGGAGATATCGGAGCTGGTGGCTTTGTTATTTTTATCGTACACCGCGAGGATCAGCAGGAAGTTACTTTGCGATTTCACTACCGTGACGCCGGACTGCTGCACCTCGCTCGGCAGGCGTGATTCCGCCTGCTGGACTTTGTTCTGCACCTGCACCTGGGCGGTATCCGGGTCGGTCCCCTGCTCGAAGGTGACGGTAATATCTACCGAGCCGTCAGAGCTGCTGGTGGAGGTGAAATAGAGCAGGTTATCCAGCCCGGTCAGCTGCTGTTCAATGACCTGAGTGACGCTGTTTTCCAGGGTTTCCGCAGAGGCCCCGGTATAGGTGGCCGAGATTTTTACCGCCGGAGGGGCGACGTCAGGATATTGCGCCACCGGCAGCGTCTGGATGGCGAGCACCCCGGCGAGCATGATCAGAATGGCGATAACCCAGGCGAAAACCGGGCGACGCACAAAGAAGCGGGAAAACATCAGGCGTTGCCTCCGTCATTGTTGACTTCGACGGCTTTGACCTGTTGGCCAGCAGCGACTTTGCTGGTGCCTTCAACGATCAGCTTATCGCCGCTTTTCAGGCCGTTCACCACCAGCCATTTGTCGCCGTATGCGTCACCGGTTTCGACTTCCCTTTGCTCTACTTTGCTGTTGCTATCGACGACGAGCGCGGTGGCATTGCCTTTGGCATCACGGGTGATGCCTTGCTGTGGCGCCAGGATCGCATCGTCCATCACTCCTTCATCGACGTGGGCGCGCACGAACATTCCCGGTAACAAGACATGCTGCGGGTTGGGGAAGACTGCGCGCAGCGTGACCGAACCGGTGGATTCGTCCACCGCCACTTCGGTCAACGCCAGATGCCCTTTTTCGCTGTAGGTGCTGCCATCTTCCAGGGTCAGCGACACGCTAAGCGTATTGTCGTTGGTCGCCAGCGCTTGTTTGCGCAGGCGCAGCAGATCGACGCTGGAGCGGGTGAGATCGACATACATGGTGTCCAGCCCACGGATCGTCGCCAGGGCGGTATCCTGGTCGGCGGAAACCAGTGCGCCGGGGGTGACGGAAGAGATGCCGATCCGTCCGGCAATCGGCGCGGTAACGGTGGTCCAGTTCAGGTTAATCCGCGCGCTCTCCAGCGCCGCCTTTTTCGACTCCACGCTGGCTTTGTCCTGATTGCAGGTGGAGATAGCATCGTCGGCATCCTGACGGGAAACGCCGTTGTCCTTGACCAACGCCGCGTAGCGCTGGGCTTTCTGACAGTCGGATGTCACCAGCGACTGGGCCTGCTTGAGCGCGGCGGCGGCTTCGTTATAGGCTGCGCGATAGCTGGCGGGGTCGATTTGATACAGCGCCTGGCCGGCTTTTACCCTATCGCCCTCGGTGAACAGGCGTTTTTGAATGATGCCGCCCACCTGCGGACGCACTTCGGCGCTGAGTGAGGCCGTGGTACGACCGGTCAGTTCGCTGATCACGGAAACGGGCTGGCTTTTCAGCGTGACGACGCCCACTTCCGGCGTCATCTGTGGTGGGGCTGATGTTTGGGCATTATCGCATCCGCTCAGGATGAATAAGGCCGCTGCGATGGGGATTATGGTATATTTCATTATATTTTTCTCAGGATGAACGACGTCCTCCCCGCTAATTAAATAGCAGGGTTCAGGCCAGCGGGTGACGCATTTCCGATAAACGGAAACGACAAAAAGGGAATTTAAAATTCCCTGTTTATTAATTGCAGTTAATTATTTATCCATTAGCAACATAGCGGTTATTTCCCGATAAAGTTTCTCGAGGACTTCTGGTGCCACCGTTTGTGGAACAAGACGCCGGTAAATCGTCCCTTCCATCATCACCGCGGTGATCTCAACGCAGCAGCGGATGCGTTCGTCGCTCAGATGCGGGTGCGCTTTGCGTATATGCGCGCAGGCGTTGGCAAACATGCGCTTGTCGGCTTCCACCATCATGGCCGCGATTTGCGGATTGCGGGTCGCTTCGGCGGCCATTTCCAGCATCAGCGCGTCATCATCTTCATCCAGGGTCTGTCGCCAGGCGAGCAGCCGCGGAATTTGGTCCGTCTGCGTTTTTCCGTCCATCTCGGCAATACGATAATCGATGATGCGGCGGATCATTTCCGCAATAATGGCGTCTTTATTGGCGAAGTAGCGGTAGATTTGCCCGACGCTCAGCTTCGCCTCGCTGGCGATCTGCGCCATGCTGGCTCCGTGAAAACCATGACGGCGAAAGCAGTGACGTGCGGCAGCGATGATTTCATCCTGCCGGATCTTTTGCCGGGCGGCCAGGGCGTTGCTCATGGTTTTCTCCGTGGTGACATAAAGTGAGAATGATCATTCTCATTTTTCCTTCATTATACGTTTCCAGCGGATGATGGAAAGGTTTTTTTAATTAAAAATAAGCCCGGAAAATTTAGACAGGAAATAATGGAGAAAATAAGTATTTTTTGTGAAAGTAAGCGCAGAGATATCTTCATAATATTGAATTAAGGAGAATACCGATGGCATTGATTATAACGAAAAGTATTAATCCAGCGGATCAGGAGGAGTTGCTGGCAGGATTACGTGAATACAACCTGCGCTATCTGGATGCGACGCAGTTTGCTGACCTGGGCGTCTACTTCCGTGATGAGGCCGGGGTCATGTTGGGCGGTTTGATTGCCAAAAGAAAGGCCAACTGGCTCTGTATTGAGTATTTGTGGGTCAGTGAAGCTTCGCGCGGCAGCGGGCTGGGCGGCGAATTGATGCGCGCGGCGGAAAAGCAGGCGCGCGAGGAGGGCTGTCGCCATGTTCTGGTCGATACCTTCAGCTTCCAGGCCCTGCCGTTTTATCAAAAGCAGGGCTATCAGCTGCAGATGTCGCTTCCTGATTTTCCGCACGTCGGGATGGCGCGCCACTACCTGTCGAAAGCGCTGTAGCTCCGGCGGGCAGCCGATAGCGCGTGGCTTAACCGGCAATTCCCTGGCGGATCAGCGTCAGCGCGTGGCTGACAATGGTCTGTCGGGAGACGGAGGCTAAGCGTGTGTCGGTACGCAGGCGGGAGAAAGGCACCAGAACCAGGCTAATCAGGGTGGTGAACAGCAGCTCTGGCGACAGGGCCGGGTTGAGTTTACCCTCTTCCTGCCAGCGCTTCACCGTTGCCAGCATCCGGTGGTATTTATCATCGCCAAAGCGCGCGTGCATATGCTGGCGAAGTATCGGCATCTCGCCAATCACCTCCTGCATCCACAGCGGCGCAAACCAGTTGTGCTTCTCCGCCAGCGTCCCCAGTGCCTCGATCAGCAAGGTGAAAGCGGTCACCGGATCTTCCGGATGTTCGATAAAAATCTGGCCTATCTCACTGCGCAAAGGCATGAAGCGCTCTTCCAGCAACTGGTCTACTAACGCTTCCCGCGAGCTGAAATAGTAGTGCAGCATCGCCGGCGTCACGCCGGCTTCTTTGGCAATGGCATTGAGCGAAGTATGGGCGATCCCCTGACGGGCAAACAGCATCAGCGCAATATCCATAAGCTGCTCGCGACTGGCTGTGCCGGGTTTTTTACCCCGCGGGCGGCCCGGGCGGCGAGGGACATCATTGTCTTTTTGTGCGGCCATTTCTTGATCCTCTCTTGACGGGATTCATCATTTCCCTAAATATTAATTATACATTTAATTAATTTCAAGCGAGTGATGTGATGACGTCTCAAGTCGCGACCCAACCGGCACCGTCGATCCGTCTGCTGTTTAGCGCGCTGATGCTGGTTATGCTGTTGTCGGCCCTGGATCAGACCATTGTGTCGACGGCGCTACCCACGATTGTTGGTGAGCTTGGGGGGCTGGATAAGCTCTCCTGGGTGGTCACCGCCTATATTCTCAGCTCGACGATTGTCGTACCGCTGTACGGTAAATTTGGCGATCTGTTTGGCCGCAAAATTGTGCTCCAGGTTGCGATCGTGCTGTTCCTGGTCGGTTCCGCGCTGTGCGGCGTCGCGCAGAATATGACGCAGCTGGTGCTGATGCGTGGGCTACAGGGGCTGGGCGGCGGCGGCCTGATGGTGATCAGCATGGCGGCGGTGGCCGACGTGATCCCACCGGCCAACCGCGGCCGCTATCAGGGGCTGTTCGGCGGAGTATTCGGCCTGGCGACGGTGATCGGGCCGCTCATCGGTGGCTTCCTGGTCCAGCACGCTTCATGGCGCTGGATTTTCTATATCAACCTGCCGCTGGGGCTGTTTGCGCTGCTGGTGATCGGCGCGGTTTTCCACAGCAGCAATAAACGTAGCCAGCATCAGGTTGACTGGCTGGGCGCGATTTACCTGAGTATGGCGCTGCTGTGTATCATTCTCTTCACCTCTGAAGGCGGCAGCGTGCGCGCGTGGAACGACCCGCAGCTGTGGTGCATTCTCGCCTTCGGCGTGGTGGGGGTTATCGGCTTTATTTATGAAGAACGGATCGCCGCAGAACCGATTATCCCGCTCTCCCTCTTTCGCAATCGCAGCTTTCTGCTGTGCAGCCTGATTGGCTTTGTCATCGGGATGTCATTGTTTGGCTCGGTCACCTTCCTGCCGCTCTATCTGCAGGTGGTGAAGGCGGCGACGCCGACCGAAGCCGGGATGCAGCTCATTCCGTTGATGGGCGGGCTGTTGATGACGTCGATCGTCAGCGGGCGCATTATCAGCCGCACTGGCCGGTACCGCATATTCCCGATTCTTGGCACGTTGTCAGGTATGGTGGGGATGGTGCTGCTGACGCGTATTACCATTTACTCGCCGATGTGGCAGCTGTATCTGTTTACCGCCGTGCTGGGGATGGGCCTGGGACTGGTGATGCAGGTGCTGGTGCTGGCGGTACAGAACGCCATGCCGGCGCAGATGTACGGCGTGGCGACCTCTGGCGTGACGCTGTTCCGTTCGATAGGCGGTTCCATCGGGGTGGCGCTGTTCGGCGCGGTGTTCACCCACGTTCTGCAAAACAACCTGCAGCGTCTGCTGCCGGAAGGGACGGCGCTGCCGCGGGCGCTGAATCCGGCCGCGGTGCAGAACCTGCCGTCAGAGATCCGCCTCGATTATCTCGATGCCTTTGGCTCGGCGATTCATGCCGCATTCCTGATGGCAGCCTGCATCATGGCGGTCGCTTTCCTGCTCTCATGGCTGCTGAAAGAGGCGCCGCTGAAAACGGTGGCGAGCTAGCGGGTTGCCGCGATGCGCGCCAGCGCCTGGCGCAGCATCGGGGTGGCGAAATCGATAAACTTCCGCAACTTAAGAGGTGCCAGCCCGCGGGCGGTATACAGCAGGTGTACCGGCGCAGGCTCCGGTTCCATCGCTTCCAGTATCAGCGTCAGTTCACCGCACGCCAGACCATCGATGGCCTGGTAGTGCAGCAGGCGCGCCGCGCCGGCCCCCAGTCGCGCGGCGTCGGCGGCGCTTTCCGGAGTGGTCACGCAGAGCACCGGCTGGAGCACTACGTGCCGGTCTTCCGCCATCGGCGCCTTAAACCGCCAGCCGCGATAGGGCATCGGTGATTCAATGCCAATGGCCGGCAGTGTGCTCAGCTCACGCGGGCGCTGCGGGTATCCGTGCTTCTCCAGCAGCGCCGGGTGGGCGCAGGTGACAATACGCATCTCGCCCAGGCGGGTGGCAACCATTCCGCTATCAGGTAGCGTACCGATACGCACCGCGAGATCGATATGGTCGTCGACCAGGTCGGCATTACGATCGCTGAGCAGCAAACGGACGCGAATTTGCGGGTAACGGGCGAGAAAAGCGGTGACAACCGGCAAAACATGCTGTCGGCCAAACATCGTCGGTGCCGCGATCGTCAGCTCACCCTTCGGCTGCTGATATTCCCCCGCCGCCTGGCGCTCGGCCTGGTCAACCTCTTCGAGAATCCGCCGTGCTGCGGCGACATAATCGATACCGGCATCGGTCAGCGTCAGCTTGCGGGTGGTGCGGAGCAGCAGGCGCACGCCGAGCGTGGTTTCCAGCTCGGCAATATGGCGGCTGATGGTGGTCAACGGCGTATTCAGCGCCCGCGCCGCCGCCGACATGCTGCCCAGTTCAGTGACTTTTATCAGCAGCGCCATGGCGCTCAAGCGATCCATAATTATCCCGTTTTCCGGAAAGATGATTGTCAGTATCGCAGTATTATCATTTATGGCGGCAGAGTCCATGATGAGCGCAGTCACAGCGCGTTCGGAGGATCTATGCCGGGGGACTTTCTCGATATTGCCATCACGCCTGATGTGATGGACGTTCAACATGAAATGGGAAGCGATGGTCTGTGGCAGTCGCCGTATCGCCAGCGCAGGGGAGAACGTTTCGGCGCCAGCGAAGAGGAGATGATCGCCACCCGCGACAGTTTTTATCTGGCAACGCTATCGCAAACCGGCTGGCCCTACATCCAGCATCGCGGCGGGCCGCCGGGTTTTCTCCATCTGCTGGATGACGCCACCCTGGCGATGGCGGATTTTGGCGGCAACCGGCAGTACATCACCACCGGCAACCTGCGCGGCAGCGACCGGGCCTGCCTGTTTTTGATGGATTACCCGCGCCGCGCCAGGCTGAAAATCTATGCCACCGTCGAGGTGCTGGCGAAGGACGATGATCCCGGGCTGTTGGCTCGGGTCACGCCGGACAATTACCGCGCCCGGGTGGAGCGCCTGTTTCGCTTTCATCTGCAGGCGTTTGACTGGAACTGTCCGCAGCACATAACGCCGCGCTACAGCGCCCGACAGGTGGCGGAGTACAGCCAGACGCTGCAGCAGCGTATCCAGGCGCTGGAGCAGGAAAATCTGAAGCTACAACAACAGTTAACGTTAAAAGGAGAACGACCATGACCGAAGTTCGCCCGCCGCTACCGCCGTTTACCCGGGAAAGCGCGCTGCAAAAGGTTCGCGCCGCCGAAGATGGCTGGAACAGCCGCGACGCGCAAAAAGTGGCGCTGGCCTATACGGCCGACAGCCAGTGGCGCAACCGCAGTGAGTTTGTCCATGGGCGTGCGGAAATCATCGGCTTCCTGACGCGAAAATGGCAAAAGGAGCAGCAGTACCGGCTGATTAAGGAGCTGTGGGCGTGGAACGATAACCGTATTGCCGTGCGTTTCGCCTATGAATGGTGTGATGACAGCGGCAGCTGGTTCCGCTCATATGGCAATGAAAACTGGGAGTTTGATGAGCATGGCCTGATGCATACCCGCTACGCCTGCATTAACGATCTGCCGATTGCCGCGCGGGATCGCCTGTTCCATTGGCCCCAGGGGCGCCGCCCCGATGACCATCCGGGGCTGAGCGAGCTGGGGCTATAAACAGGCGATGTGACGGGTTAATCGGCTTTCGGGAAGTCGACGACCGTATCATTCACCCGGTTCACCATATTGGTGAACAGAATGGCGCTCACCGCGCTGATAATCTCAATCACCTGCTGGTCGCCGAAGCCAGCGTTACGCAGTGCGCTGACGTCGGCTTCCGGGAGCGTACCGCGAGTGCGCACCAGGGTCTGGACAAACTTGACCAGCGCATCGAGACGGGCATCATCAGTAAACTCGCCGCGGCGCAGGGCATGGATTTGCTCGCCGCTGTAACCCGCTTTTTTCGCCATTAAGGTATGCGCCGCCAGGCAGTAATCGCAGCCGGTGGCCTCGCTCACGGCCAGGTTAATCGCTTCCAGCTGTTTGGCATTCAGGCTGCTTTTACTCAGCATCGCGTTATGCGCCAACGCCTGCTGCAATGCCGCCGGTGAATGACCGCCAATGGTCAGATAGGCATTGGGCACTTTACCCATCGCTTTTTTGATCGCACCGAAAATTTCTGCGGCTTTACCGGTGACGTCTTGTTCACGAATATCAGCTAAACGGCTCATGGTGTGCTCCTGTGTTTGTGAGGGTGTGATGTGGCAATGGCGACATGTTAGGGACAGGCGGCGTGCTAGACTGAGGCTCTTCGTCTCATTTTTTTGTCTTATCGTCTCAGGAGTGGCATGGACAGTCTCAGTCATCTGTTGGCGCTGCTGGCGCCGCGCTGCGAAGTGAATCTGCACTGCCGGTTTGGCGGTCGCTGGCAGGCCGGGCATGAGCAGATGCGCAGCGGCGTGGTGCCCTGGCATTTTGTGTTGCGTGGCGAGGGGCGGCTGACGGTCGGCAGGCAAACCCGGCAGATGCGGGCGGGCGATGTCATCTTGCTCCCGCACGGCTCGCCGCATCTGATGGAAAGTCTGGTGGAGTGGGGGCAGATTCTGCCCGTCGCCCACCGCTTTAACGGGACCCTGACCGAGGTCCGAACCGCTACCGACCACGATGCGCTGGAGATGCTGTGCGGCGAATTTTACTTCGGCCCGCACGTCAGCTGGTTATTTGCGAAACCGGCTGACTTGATTCATCTGCACACCGATGAGCGGGCGGAGTGCCCGGAGCTGGAGCTGCTGCTTAACGTGCTGGTACGGGAGAGCCTGATGGCGCGCCCCGGCGGCGGGGCTATCGTGCGTAGCCTCGGCGACACGCTGCTGGTTTTGTTGCTGCGTACGCTACTGGGCAGCGAAGCGCCGCCGGAAGGGCTGCTGCGGCTGATGAGCGATGAACGGCTGATGCCCGCTGTTTTCGCGGTGCTGGAGACGCCGGAGCAGCCCTGGACGCTGGAGAGCATGGCCGCCCGCGCTTTTTTATCGCGCGCGACCTTCGCCCGGCACTTTGCCCGTGCTTATCACCTCACGCCGCAGGCCTGGCTTTCGCAGCTGCGGATGGCGATGGCTGCGCGCCTGCTGCGCGTGGAGCGGCAGACCAACCTTGATGTGATTGCCGGGCGCTGTGGGTTTCAGTCGCAGGCCTCGTTCTCGAAGGCGTTTAAAAAACTGTATGGCGTGACGCCTGGGGAGTGGCGGCGTCGGTAAGCGGCTGTGTCGTCGAGGCTGGTCGTGACGGCCGGTGCTGCAGCGGCGTAAACACAGCATTGTCGTCCGGTTTCCGGTTGTGACGCACGGGCCAGCATCCGCCGTATCATTACCAAACCGGAGGAATTATGGATTTCGCACAACAACAGCAACAGGCGACGCCTGGGCTGCTGGCGCATGAAGCCAAACACCGGTAGATGATTTTATTTCCGGTTGTTGTTTTTGCAGTTTAAAACCTGACCATAAAGTCGTTATAGTTTCGGACGAAAAATAATAACGACTTCTATGGACTGACAGGGTAAAAATGATGAAATTGCGTTTACGGACAGCCGCCGCCGTGGTGCTGGCGGGTCTGCTGCTGGCAGGCTGCGACCAGAAAGGCAGCGATGCGAAACACATTAAAGTCGGCGTCATCAACGGCGCGGAACAGGATGTAGCGGAAGTGGCTAAAAAGGTCGCCAAAGAGAAATATGGTCTGGATGTCGAGCTGGTGGGCTTTAGCGGTTCGCTTCTGCCTAACGAAGCGACGAACGCCGGCGATCTGGATGCTAACGTCTTCCAGCACCGGCCGTTCCTGGCGCAGGATAATAAAGCGCACGGCTACCATCTGGTGGCGGTCGGCAACACCTTCGTGTTTCCGATGGCGGGCTACTCACGCAAAATAAAATCAGTGGCCGATCTGCAAGACGGGGCGACTATCGCCATTCCGAACGATCCCACCAACCTGGGCCGCGCGTTACTGCTGTTGCAAAAAGAGCAGCTGATTACCCTGAAGGCAGGGACTGGCCTGCTGCCTACGGCGGTCGATATCACCGCCAACCCGCGTCACCTGAACATTATGGAGCTGGAAGGGGCGCAGCTGCCGCGCGTGCTGGACGACCCGAAAGTGGATGTGGCGATTATCAGCACCACTTATCTTCAGCAGACCGGTCTCTCGCCGGTGCATGACGGGATTTTTATTGAAGATAAAAACTCGCCGTACGTGAATATCATCGTGGCCCGCGAAGAGAATAAAGACGCGGAAAACGTGAAGGAATTTATGCAGTCCTATCAGTCGCCGGAAGTGGCAAAGGCGGCAGAGACTATCTTTAACGGTGGTGCGGTTCCCGGCTGGTAATCGTCAACACAAGGAGAGGTGAATATGGTCCGGCAGCGTCAGGCGGATTTACTGCTGGTAGCCGCTACGGTTATCGCCGCATGTGGGTGGATATTTTCTCGCGAAGCCATCGCCGGAATGCCGGTTTTCGCCTTTCTCGGGCTGCGTTTCTTTTTTGCGGCGCTGCTGCTGCTGCCGTTTTGTCGCGGCTTTCACGTTGAGAGGCGACACTGGCGGCAGATGACGATCGGCGGGCTGTGGTTTGCGCTGAACCTGTGTCTGTGGATCTACTCGGTCTCGACCACCGCCTCGCTGGGCGAGGGGGCGTTTATCATGAGCCTGTCGATGCTGTTTGTGCCGCTCACCGCATGGGTGATGATGAAAACACGCCCGGCCCGGGCATACTGGGAGTGCCTGCCGGTCGCGATCGTCGGCCTCGGGCTGCTCAGTCTGCATATGCCGATTGCCTTCCACCCTAGCCAGGGCTGGTTTCTGCTGACCGCGCTGGTGCAGTCGATCTGGTTTTGCTACACCAGCCGCTGCGCCCGCGATGTGCCCCTGATCCCGCTGACCACCGTGCAACTGGCGATTACCGGGGTCGTTGGGCTGGGGATCTCCGCCGCTGTCGAAACCTGGGACCAGCCGTTCACGCTGCCCACTTTCGGCTGGCTGCTGGCCAGTATTGTTATCGCCACCAGTCTGCGTTTCGGCCTGCAAATGAAGGGGCAGAAGTACGCGGCGGTGGCGAGCGCTGCGATTATCATGGTGCTGGAGCCGCTGTTGACGGTCATTGCCGCCGCGTTGTGGTACGGCGAACAGCTGCCGTTGCAAAAGATTATTGGCGGTATGCTGATCCTGGTGGCGCAGCTGTGGTTCCGCTGGCGGATGCTCAGACCGTTACGCTAAACCGTTATGCTGCTGCGCCATCAGATGCAGCAGCGGCACCAGCGACAGCCCGTCAGGCATCTCGCCGCGGGCGATCAGCTGGCTGATTTCGGCGAAGGTAAACCAGCCTGTTTCCATCACCTCATCCTGATCCTCATCCATTCCGACATACGTCAGATCGCGCGCAAGCCAGGTGATAAACAGCTGGTCGCTGCTGCCGTAAGAGGGGTTGTAGCGGATAATTTCGGTGGCCTGTTTCGCCTGATAGCCGGTCTCTTCCCGTAGCTCGCGCAGGGCCGCCGCGCGCGGCTCTTCCCCTTCATCAATACCGCCGGACGGAATAGCCCATACCACCTTATCGATCAGATACCGATAGTGGCGGATCAGCAGCACTTTGTCCTGCTGCATGGCGACAATCCCCACCGCCGGACGCGGGTAATGGACAGAGTAAAAATCGCGGCGCTCGGCGTCGGTGACATCGATGGCCACTTTACGCATGCTGAACCACGGAGTTTGCGCAATCACTTCGGCGTCGTGCATATCGGCGGCGCTTAGTCTCTTTTTCATCGTAGCCACTTCCTCAGAAAACCAGTGTTCAGGACACCATAGCCTGGGGCGGATGGCAACCGCAGAAAGTTGGCCCAATCTCATCGAACATTGCCCAAATGCCCATATTGCGCCAGGCTGGTGGGACGTACGATGTTCGCCAGATAACCGCGAAGAGGAGTGAACATCATGAAAATGACCCAGATCCGTAACTCAACTCAGCTTATTGAATATGCAGGGAAAAAGTTCCTGATTGACCCGATGCTGGCGGATCGTGGCGCCTGGCCGGGATTCCCGGGCACCGCCCGCGCAGCGCTGCGTAATCCGTTGGTCGGGCTACCTTTTTCCCTGAAAACTATCATTGATGTCGATGCGGCGATCGTCACCCATACGCATGATGATCATTGGGATGAGGCGGCGATCGCCGCGATCCCGAAAACGCTGCCGGTTTTTGTGCAGCATGACGGTGATGCCGGGCTGCTGCGTGGACAGGGATTTCAGGATGTCCGTCTGCTGTCGGAAGAGAGCGAGTTTGCCGGCGTCCGCTTACAGAAAACCACCTCCGGGCAGCATGGTAGCGACCGCACCTATGCCGTACCGGCTATGGCGGAGCGGCTGGGCGAAGCCTGCGGCGTGGTGTTTCGCCATCCGCAGGAGAAGACGCTGTGGCTGGTCGGCGATACCATCTGGCGTCCTGAAATTGCGGCCGACATGCTACGGCTACGTCCCGATGTCGTGGTACTGAATGCCGGGTACGCGCACGTGATTGGATTCGGGCCGATTATCATGGGCAAAGAAGATGTGCTGAAAACCCATTTCACCCTGCCAGAGGCGAAAATTGTCGCCATCCATCTTGAGGCGGTTAATCACTGCCTGCTGAGCCGCGAGGAGCTGCGCGAATACGTGGCGGATAATCAGATTGCCGATTCTGTCAGCATCCCGCAGGATGGGGAAAGTATGATCTTTTAAGCCCGCCGCGGGGAACGGAGAGGATGATGAAATTAACCGATGTCGCGATTGTTGCCGTGGACGGGTTCAGCCCTTTTCACTACTCGGTTCCCTGCATATTGTTTGGCGATAGCGTCTCGGAAACGAAACGCTTTAACCTGCAGATTTGCGCCGAACGGCCGGGATTGTTGACCGCGCGCGACGGTTTTGCGCTCAACGCCAGCGCAGATTTCACCGCCCTTGAGCAGGCCGATATCGTGGTGGTGCCTTACTGGGGAGCGGTGCATCAGCGTCCGCCCCAGTCGCTGCTGGATAGCCTGGTACGGGCAAGGGAGAACGGCGCTGAAATCGTCGGGCTGTGCCTCGGTGCCTTTGTTCTCGGCTATGCCGGGCTGCTGGACGGCAAACGGGCGGCGACCCACTGGGAGTTTGAGCAGGCATTTCAGCAGCAGTTTCCCGAGGTGCGGCTGGATATCAACGCGCTGTACGTTGATGACCAGCGGATCATTACTTCAGCGGGCACCGCGGCGGCGCTCGACTGCTGTCTGTATATCATTCGCCAGCGTTTCGGCAGCCTCGCGGCGAATCAGATCGCCCGGCGTATGATCGTGCCGCCCCATCGTGAAGGGGGCCAGGCGCAGTTTATCGCCCAGCCGGTACCGAAAAATACCCGCGACGCGCGGATTAACGGCCTGCTGGAGTATCTCCAGCAGCATATCGCCGAGCCGCACAACCTCGACTCGCTGGCGCAGGTGGTGGCGATGAGCCGCCGTACGCTGACTCGTCACTTTACCCGGGCTACCGGCATGAGCATTGCCGACTGGCTGACCATTGAACGTCTACGGCGCAGTCAGCTCCTGCTCGAGGAGGGGAATATGCCCGTCGAGCAGGTGGCGGAGAGCGTTGGATTCCGCTCCGCCGTGACCTGGCGCCAGCAGTTTAAATCCCGCTTTGGCGTCAGCCCGGCGGAGTGGCGGCGCACCTTTCGCCGCGGCATTTAGCCGGCGAGCGTCGCGCTGTCGATCACGAAGCGATATTTGACATCGCCTTTGACCATCCGCTCCCAGGCTTCGTTGATCTGATCGCCGCGAATCAGCTCAATATCGGCGACGATGCCGTGTTCGGCGCAGAAATCGAGCATCTCCTGGGTTTCCGGGATCCCGCCAATCATCGAACCGGCAATCGCACGACGGCGAAATATCAGATTAAACACTTCCGGCGAAGGATGCGGGCTGGCCGGCGCGCCGACCAGGGTCAGGGTGCCATCGCGTTTGAGCAAGGTGGTGAAGGCATCAAGGTTGTGCGGTGCCGCCACGGTGTTGAGGATGAAATCGAAGCTTTTCACGTGGGCGGCCATTTCGTCCTCGTTGCGTGAGACAACCACCTCATCCGCGCCCAGCGCTTTTGCCGCTTCCCGCTTCGATTCTGAGGTGGTAAAGGCCACCACGTGGGCGCCCATGGCGTGGGCCAACTTAATTCCCATATGTCCCAACCCGCCAATACCTACGATGCCGACTTTTTTTCCCGGCCCGACGTTCCAGTGGCGCAGCGGAGAGTACGTGGTGATCCCCGCGCAGAGCAGCGGCGCCACGGCGGCAAGTTGGGCTTTCGGATGGCGCACGTGCAGCACGTAGCGTTCGTGCACCACAATCTGCTGCGAATAACCGCCGAGAGTGTGTCCGGGCGCGTCTGCCGTGGGGCCGTTGTAGGTGAGAATCATATGGTCGCAGTAGTTTTCCAGCCCTGCTTCGCACTCTTCACACTGTTGACAGCTGTCGACCATACAACCGACGCCGACCAGATCTCCCACGTTGAATCCCGAGACCTGATTGCCGATGGCGGTCACCTGGCCGACGATTTCATGTCCCGGCACGCAAGGATAGAGCGTACCGGCCCATTCAGATCGCGCCTGATGAAGGTCGGAGTGGCAGACGCCGCAGTAATCGATGGCGATCTGTACATCGTGGGGGCCCGGGTCGCGGCGGGAGATAGCCATCGATTTCAGCGGTTGGGTGGCGGAGTACGTACCAATAGCATTGATCTGCATAGCGAAACCTCTTTCTGAATGAACGTGCTGGATGATTCGGAGGGGATGACTTGCTTTTTGGCGGCAACGGTAAGCGTAGCCTGGTCAGCGCGGGGCGTGGGGCGATTAGCTCAGAGTGTTAAACAGACAAAGGGAAAAAGACGGGATAAAAGCGGAAAGGGGCAAAAAGAGGCGGGTTCCCTGCCAGGCAGGGAACCCGCAGCGTTGAGGCGATTATTCAACCGGCGTCAGATAATCCAGGCGCAGCGGCTCAGCCAGCAGGCTGTCCATTTGCGCGATAAAGGCCTGAAAATGTGGCAGAGCGATGTGTGCCTCCAGCGCCGCCGGGTCACGCCACGACTCGCGCATGTAGAAGGTGTCCGGCGCATCGCGCAGTTGAAACAGGGCATAATCCAGATTACCCGCTTCCTGACGGGTCGGCTGTAACAGCGCTTTCAGCGCCTGCCGCAGAGCGGCCGTTTGCCCCGGTTTGGCCTTCAGAACCGCAATGACAGATACCGTGTCGTTCGTCATCCTAAAACCCTTCCAGCACGATTTTGCCAACCGCGCGTCCGGTTTCCAGCTGAGTGTGCGCTTTCTGCAGGTTGCTGGCGTTGATTGGACCGTAATGCTCGCCGAGGGTAGTTTTGAGGGTCTTATCGTCAATCAGGGCCGCCACCCGGGTCAGCAGCTGATGCTGGGCCAGCATATCCGGCGTTTCAAACATCGAACGGGTGAACATAAACTCCCAATGCAGCGAAAGGCTTTTGGCCTTCAGCGGGCGGGCGTCGAGGGTTTGCGGATCGTCAATCAACGCCAGCTTGCCTTGCGGGGCGAGAGCCGCAATCAGCTGCGCGTAATGTTGCTCAGTATTGTTGAGGCTGGCGACGTGCGTCACGGCGTTGACTCCAATCCGCGCCAGCTCTTCACTGAGCGGCTTGCTGTGATCGATAACGTGGTGCGCCCCGGCATCAAGCACCCATTTCTGGCTTTCCGGGCGCGAAGCGGTGCCGATGATCGTCATACGCGTCAGTTTGCGCGCCAGCTGCGTGAGAATGGAGCCGACGCCACCCGCCGCGCCGACAATCAGCAGCGCGTCCCCGGCGTTGCCGCCTTCCTGCACGCCAAGACGATCGAACAACAATTCCCATGCGGTGATGGCGGTCAGCGGCAGGGCGGCGGCAGAGGCGTTATCCAGCGAACGCGGCTTCAGGGCGACGATCCGTTCGTCGACGAGCTGAAACTCGCTATTACTTCCCGCGCGCCCCAGCGCACCGGCATACCAGACTTCATCGCCCGGCGCGAACAGGGTGACCGCCTCGCCGACCGATTTTACGACGCCAACCGCATCCCAGCCCAGCACGCGCGGGGTATCGCCGGTAAATCCGGCGCGCACTTTGGTATCCACCGGATTCACGGAAATCGCCTTCACTTCGATGAGCAGGTCATGCCCCGCAGCAACCGGAACCGGTAGCTCGATGGCGCTTAAAAATGGGATGTTACTGCCTTCAGTAGCGGCGCGGGTAATGGCAATCGCTTTCATACACTCTCCGGTTTTAAATGGGGTTTCTGTGGGAATCCATTAATGGTAGACCCCTGGCGGGGAGGGAAAAACGGGGCCCGGGCGATAAGAGTTATATTGAAAAGCTGAAAATCAGCTCCGGGGATAAGCGTCGCGCTATCCGACGCAGATCCCTCAGCGCGGATACGCTGACTTCGCCGGTGGCACGGCGCCAATGCAGAGACTCCCGGGAGGAATATCGCTAAACGATCGCTCCGGGGAATGTGGTTTGTACTTCGCTAATTATGTTTCATATTTGAGAATGTTTTTGTTCCTGTACCACAAATATGAATATCTTCCGCAGGGAATAATAATATTGCGTTATCGCTCAAGGTTTATGCCTTGACTCCTGGCATCCTGCGTGCGATTTTCCCTCTATCAAATAATAAACAGAGTTTCATATCTGGAACGAAAATATAAAAATCTTGCTATTTAATCGATAGTTTCACTGCTGAGACAAAAATAAATAAAAACGCCGATATTAAGCGGCGAGGCTTTTTATCGCTTATTAAAATATAAAGTGAGGGATGTGCTATGCGTAAATTAGTTCTTTCGCTGCTGCTGGTCGCCAGCGCCAACGGGCTGGCACAGGCGGACGACGGCAAGCCTTTTCCGCATATCGGCTGGCGCAGCGCGGACAATCTCGCTGGTCTGGATTTCGGCGGCGCGCTGCGGGCCAATTACCGCTATGAAGACTGGAAGGGCAGTAATTATCGTAACCCGCCGCATCTGCGTTTTGATACCTTTCGTATCGACAGCAGCGGTTTTTATAATCATTATTTCTTTGATGCCGGATTCTGGTTCCAGGATCATCGTAAATACGCCGTCGACCGCGCCTATGTAGGATATCGCGTTGATGGTAATAATAATATTCAGCTGGGCATTCCCGGCAAACCTTTCGGTTTGCAGCCCTATCCGCAATTTGGCTGGTCGTACGGCATACCGTTTTATTTAGGTTTTGGCGTCAGCGCCGGCAGCGGCATCAACTATCAATATCACGATAATAACTGGTCGCTGGATGTGGCTTATTTTCCGTGGATGGAGCCGGAGAATTTACGCTACGCGCCGGATGTCGGCGATTACGATCGTCTGAAAAACACGATTTATCCTACCCAGCATCAGCAGCATAATGAAAAGCGCGATCAGGTTAATGTGCGTATCGCGCGCAATTTTCACGGCGGCGGCTGGAGTAACGAGCTGGGCGGCTCGCTGGCGCTGGCGCGCCTGCACAACCGCGAGACTGACGACGACGGTACTTTCTGGGCGGCGGGAGTACACGGCATGCTGCATAACGGGCCGTGGCAGCTCACCTCGCAGCTGATTCGCTACCAGTACGATCCGAAGAACCCGGCGGGGGTCAGCGACGATACGATTCTGATGGGCGGCAACGGCCTGACTCCGGACTACCTGATCCCGGCTAAAGCGACCACCGCATCGCTCAACCTTGCCCGCGACGTCGATGTGAAGTGGGGGACAGTCTCGAAGCTGCGTTTCTACAATGACTACAGCGTACTGTGGAAAGACAAAAGCGGCTGGCAGGATTCGCAGATGAACACCCTCGGCGTGCAGGTCTTCGCGCTACCGGTGATGTTCTGGGTCGATCTCAGCTGGGCGAAGAACGTCAATCCGTGGGGCGGCGCGCTGAACTCTACCGGCTGGACCAGCACTCAGTCCGAGGGCAGCGGTAAATGGTATTTCCGCACTAACGTTAATATTGGTTATTACTTCTGATGAGGGGAACTGGCTTCTCAAAAGCCCCCGCTTCGCACAGCCATCCTGCTAAGAAGTCTGCCGGTTGCCAGAAGATGCAAGCAACATGAAGCCGGTTATTCCTGATGATATTCGGGGTCTGGATCAACATGAGTTGGCCTGAGGATGACACCGCGGATTGGTATGGTTTATTGCATATGGGGAAGTTCAGAGGTAGCAAACTGGCGGAAGATCACAGGAGTTGAACCTGCCCGGGACCGCTGGCGGCCCCAACTGGATTTGAAGTCCAGCCACCTCACCGGAGATGACGATCTTCCGCGCCTCGATTGCTACATGGAGGCGGGGCGCATTATAGCTACTTTCAGGCATTTACCACATACCTGAACGCACTTTTTTACTGTTAAAACTGGACTTTACAGAACAGTCTGACACAAACCCTCGTAAAATCCGCGGGTTACACTTTTATATTTTTTCTGCGAGGGCGATCTGGCAGGAAAAAACGACGCTAGAGAGATACGCGGCCGCCTCCATGCGTCTCAGTCAGCGTGGCGCATGCATGCTATGTCGCTATTCGCTCTTTCCTGCCAGTGAGTTCCCCCACAGACACCTTTGCCGTTTGGTGATAGCGTAATCTGCCGCTGAGAGGAGCCCGCAATGGACTTAGAAAATATCTTTCGTGACGTCAAGCTGAGCAAAACGGAAATGACCGTGCTGCGCTTTATCCAGAATGACCCTGAACAGTGTGTGCGGGAAGGCATCCGCAGCGTCGCTGAGCGCTGCTATAGCAACCCCTCCTCGCTGGTGCGGCTGGCGAAGAAACTGAAGTTCAGCGGCTGGCTGGAGCTGGTCTATTTTATTAAATTCAATATCACCATGCCGAAACTCGATGTCACCAACGACATCGACTATATGAGTATTCAGCCGACAGAGCGGCTGACGCCGCTGCTGGAAAGCCTGCAGCATCAGCGGATCCTGATCCACGGCAGCGGCTTTTCGCAGCTGATTGCGCAATATATTTATAATAAGTTCCTGGTGACCGGCGTGAACGCCAGCCTCGCGCTATGGCCGGATTACGAAATCCTGGAGCAAAAAAATGCGGCGAAATTCGACTCCATCTGGATCGTCTCAAAATCCGGGCGCAGCAGCTCGGCTCTGAACTGGGTGAAGGCGCTGGAAGGCAAGGCGATTAATCTGGTGTGCTTTACCGGCGATTATCAAAGTCCGCTGGCGCAGGCGGCGGATACCGCATTCATTATTCATGACCCGCAGAAGTTCGACGATGATATTTACTGGAGCAACCCGTTTTTCGGTTACTGCATACTCGGGTTTGAGCGGCTGCTGAAGATGTGGTTTATACAGACGGAGAACCCTGGAGGCGGCGTTTGACGCGCCTGTCAGGGCGATAAAATGACAACTTACGCGTTCCCGGGTTGTGGCTTAGACGCCTGACCCGGGCTACAAAACCGGCCAATCATGCCTTATCCGGTAGCCCGGATAAGGCGTTAGCCGCTATCCGGGGGATTGAGCCGGGCGTTTATTGCCAGTCGGCGAACTGCGCGTCGTCGAGATAGGCCTCGACCAGGGTTTTGGCCAGCGAAAAAGAGCCGATTAGCGGGTGTGCCATTAATGCGCGTATCGCCAGGGATTTATCGCGCTGCAAAATGGCCGCCACTGCCAGCCGCTCATACTCTTTCACGCTGGCAATCATGTTTCTCTGCGCCGTGGGCACGTGCGCTGGCGTCACCGGTTTTAAGCCATCTTTGCTCAGGTCGCAGCTGATCTCAATCACATCGTCAGGACGCAAGAAATCGAGAGTGCCGTTATTGGGTATGGAGACCACGATTCGTTTGGTGGTGCGGCTGTTGACCGCCTCCAGAATGTCCAGCGCCACCCCGGCGTAGCCGCCGGTATCCGGCTCCTCGATAAACTGGCGCAGGGTTAACGGTTCGCGGGTATGGAATTTCTCCTGCTGCGACTCGTTCTGCATATAGCTATTTTCCCGGCGCAGGTAGTGCGTCATCCACAGAGAAAATGCCGCCTGCGGATCGGCTTTCACATCAATGCCGCGCAGCGCGTCCCGCATATCGCGATTGATACGGGCAATCTGCTCGCCGCGCGTTTCGTCCGCCTCTTGAATCGCTTTTAAGGCTACCTCGCGATAATAGTAATAATAGAGGTACTCGTTGAGTAATTGCTTATCACACAGCTGAACCAGCTCCGGCGAGAAATACTGCATCGCCGTTTTACGGTATAAATCCGGGCTGGCGATCAGGCGTTCGGTCACCTCTTCCCCGCGTACGGTGATGTGGGTAAACCAGGAGAAATGGTTCAGCCCGTAGCACTCGACGCTGAGATCGCGCTCGTCGCAGCCGAGAATCTCGGGCAGTTCGCGAATCAGCTCCGACGGCGCATCGCAAATGCCATATACGCGACGTTTAAAGCCGGACTTGATGATCGCCTCGGTGACCAGCCCCGATGGGTTGGTAAAGTTAAACAGGATCGCATCCTCGGCGGCATGCTCTTCGATCAGGCGACAGTAGTTGAGGATTGCCGGGATCGAACGCATCGCCATGGCAAAGCCGCCCGCACCGGTGGTCTCCTGGCCTAAGGTATTATGCTCAAGCGCAATACGCTCATCGCGAATACGGCTCTCATCGCCGCCCACCCGCAGGGTAGTAATCACATAATTTGTGCCTTTCAGCGCGGCGACCGGATCGCTGGTCGTACTGAACGCAATATCCGGACGAATCGTATTAAACACGTAGCGGGCAATTTCACCAAACAGGGCCAGATTATCTTCCGAGCTGTCCAGAAATACCACTTCCGTTAAACCTATGCGGTGGGCGTTATAAGCCAGAGATTTCGCCAAAAATGCAGAGCGAACGCCGCCCCCGCCTAATACGGTTAATTTCATACATCACTCCCAATTAATTTTCTGCCAGCCAGCTATCAACCCGGGAACGTACCTGTCCCACTTTGACGCCATAAATAACCTGAACTTCGTTACGATTTCGTACGACGCCATTGGCACCGGTACTTTTCAATATGAGATCATCAACCAAATCCATATTTTTAATTACCACCCGCAGGCGAGTGAAACAGTTGTCGACCGAAATAATATTTTCTTTGCCGCCGAGGCCACTAATAATCTCATCGGTCACCGACTGCGGATTACCGACCTTTTTACGATAATCAGCTTTGCTGTAGAGCTTCACGTTATCGTCGTCTTCACGGCCCGGCGTTTTTAAATTCAGCTTCACTACCAGGGTGCGGAAAATAACGTAATAAACGGCGAACTGACCGATACCGATAAGAACATACCCAGGCCAGCGCGTTAATGAGACCGGCAGCGGCAGGTTATAAATCAGGAATTCGATAAGCCCGGATGCGCCCCACGGCCGAACGGTAAAGATGTCACAAATCGCCTGTGACGCGGCGGTCAGGGTGGCGTGAATCACCCAGAGCAGCGGCGACACGAACAGGAAGGTGAACTCAATCGGCTCCGTAATACCGGTGAGCATTGAGGTAATAATGGCGGGCAGCAGAATCGCTTTAGCCATCATTTTTTTCTCCGGTTTCGCCGTGTGATAAAAGGCCAGCGATGCGCCAGCGAGGCCGAAAATCGTGGTCATCCCCTGCTGTGAGAAACGGAGCGCATCGTTCATGACCGGGGTCAGATCCGGGTGGCGCATATAGGCGAGGAAAATCGCCTGGGTACCGGAAACCACCTGTCCGTCAACGTTTAGCGTACCGCCGATTTGCGTGAGCTGGAACGGCGACCAGACGAAATGGTGCAGGCCGGTGGGGATAAGGAATTTTTCAAAGAAGCCATAAACGAAAACCCCCGCCACGCCGGCGTTTTTCATAAATCCGGTTAACGCCCCGATACCGTGGGTCATAAACGGCCAGATCCAGGTGAAGGCGATGGCATAGAAAATCACCACCGGGGTCATGGCTACCAGGGTCAGCTTGGCGCCGCCGTACATGGACAGCGCGCCGGGCAGTTCGATGTTCGAGACTTTGTTATGCACCCAGGCGATGGTGCAGCCGAGGATAATGCCGAGGAACACCCCCATATCGACGACCACAAAACCGAGCAGTTGTGTCTGACCGGTGCCGTAGTATTCGCCATTAATTTTTTCGGCGATGCCGTGGATATGTTCCAGCCACGAATGGTTAGCGCCCAGAAACATAATAAAACACATCACTGAAACCAGGGCGACTTCTGTTTTTTTATCTTTCGCCAGCCCATAACTAATACCGACGCAAAAAAGTAATCCAAGATTGCCAAACAGCGGCCAGAACGTATCGCCGAGTAATTGTCCTGACTGATGTAAAAAACTGGTTTCAGAAATTAATGTAGGGTTGGTTAAGACAGAACTGAGTGCCAGAATCAGGCCAATGACGGGCAAGAACAGGACTGCACCGATCATTGCTCTGGAGAATTTTTGCATATTCTCCAGAATACGTTGACGTATTGCGGACATAGTCGTTCCTTTATTTTTATATTTACATAGGGTTTTTAATTTTTATCTCTACTTCCAGTATTTTGTTTATAGCAATTCCGATCTTTGAAAGAAACAGGTTGCGGGAAATAGGTACAGGTAGCCGCAAAATGCACACAGGTTTCGCTGACGAGAAAGGCGTGCCCGAGGGAGTGGAAGAGGGATCGATGGACGAAGACCAGAGCGGGACCCTCTCTCCGGCGGAGAGAGGGCGGAGGGCGATTACGGTGCTGGCGGGGGAGCGATCGGCTGAGCCGGCTCGCTGTTTAGCTGGCCGTTGCGCATCACTTGCGCAACCTGCTGTTTCTCCATATTCACCGCGCTGAGCTGGCCGTTAACCGTCGGTTTCAGCGGCGCATCGGCCTGCACGCTGCCGCTGGCGGTCAACTGGAAATTACCGTCGCCGGAAACCGGCAGGGCGGGCCAGCCCCAGGCCTGCAGAATATTCAGCGGTACGCCGCGACCGTTCAGACTGAGCGTGACCTGGCGCTGGGGAAGCTGCGAGACGGCCGCCGTGGCCTGCAGGATACCGCGCTCGGTAAAGGCGCTTAGCTCGGTGATGTTGAGCGTTGAGGCATTGGCGTTAAGCTTCAGCGATGGCCGGCGAACGTCGATGCGATTAAAGGTTGCGGCGGCGGCGTTCAGCGTTGCGCTGCCGCTCCACACGCCTCAGCGATGGTCTTTCACCAGCTGCAGTTCGCCGCCGTAGCCGTCAAGGGCGGTGATCTGCCATGGGAATGCGGGATCGATATCGATAACCAGATTGCGGCTGGCGCTGAATTTCTTCAGCGTCAGGTTTTCCAGCCACGTGGGCAGCGACTCCATCCACAGCTGTTTCCAGTTAGCGGGGAGGGTATATTCCAGCCCGGCAAAGGCGGTGTCGTCCAGCACCAGCGCGTTACCCGCGCGCAGCCAGTTGCCAGAAGTCCGTACCATCCCGCCTTCCCAGCGTGAGGTGAACTGGCGCAGCGCGATACCCTGTGGTGAAAATTCGGCATTGGCGATGGGATCAAGCAGATGCAGCGATCCGTTAATAAATTCGCTGGCGTTCATCGACAGGGTGCCGTCATCGCTTTGCCACCCGCCCTGGCTCAGGGTCAGGTTGCGTAGATTGAGGTCGAGATCGGTCACCGCCCAGTCTGGCCCCTGCAAACGGGCGTCGGTCATGTCGAGACGGCCAATGTGCAGTGAAGGGACGCTGGTCAGCGGGGTGAAGAATTCTGCCAGCGATTTATCGCTCTGCAGGCGAATTTCGTTGAGCTGCAGATTATCTACCAGCCAGCTGCCGTCGGCGTTGCGTTTGGCGTTGCCGGTCAGCGTCCCGCGCGCAATATCGGCGCCCAGCGTGGATAACGTTACTTCGCCATTATCAAGGCTTCCCTGGATCAGCACGTTACTGGCATCCACGCCGTTGAGGGTCAGCGAGCCTGCGCTCATCTGAATCTGTGCCTTTTTACCCAGCACATTGCCCGCTTCCGGCGCCCAGGGGCTGACGCCGCCGTCAACGCGCTGTGCGCTCAGCGCCCAGCCGGTTTCCGGGCTGTTAAACGCCATATTGCGCAACTGCAGACGGTCGGCGGCAAAGGGTAAAGAAGCGGAGGAGGGCGAGAGATTTAACGTCCCGTCGCTAAGCACAATCTCGTCGGCGTGCAGCGGATCGCTGAACTGGCGGGTGCTGAAGCCAATATCCACCGCTTTAGCGACCAGCGTCGGCGGTTTGCCGTCGCGTCCGAAAGTGACATTTTGCAGCTGCAGGTGAAGAGGGGAAGAGAAGCTGTGCTCCATCTCATCGAAGGAAACCTGCCAGCCGGTGCCATCGCTCAGCCAGGCGCTGGCCTGACGTGAACCCCAGTGGGTCTGGAGCAGGAAATAGAGGGCAATCGCCACCACCAGTAGGGCGATCGCGAGCCACAAAATCAGCTTTCCAATAAATTTCATGATCTTCCATCCTGAGAAGTGCACATAGGGCTGTTATGCACGATTTATGCGCAATCCTCAAGACAGGAGTTGTTTATTTGAATGACAGAGTGATGGGAGATACGTTTTATTCAGGCATACCCGGAGGGCGGTGTGAAGGCCTCATCCGGGATATTCCGCCGTTATCCCCGTCAGGCAATGCGCCATCGGGGATACGGGTTTAATTCTTCTCTGGCGGGAACACTAAATTCAGCACAATGGCGGTGATACCCCCGGCAGCGATGCCAGAGGAGAGCAGGTTCTTCAGCCAGTCAGGGGCGAACTGCAGAATCAGCGGCTGCTGGGAAACGCCGAGGCCCACTGCCAGCGACAGGGCGATAATCAGAATCGCGCGGCGGTTGAGCGGTTCGCGGGAGACGATGCGCACCCCGGAAGCGGCGATAGTACCGAACATCACCAGCGTTGCGCCGCCGAGTACCGGCTCCGGAATATGCTGGACAAAGCCGCTGACTGCCGGGAACAGGCCCAGTACGATCAGCATCAGCGCCACCACGAAGCCGACATAGCGGCTGGCGACGCCGGTCAACTGAATTACGCCGTTATTCTGGCCGAAGCAGGAGTTCGGGAAGGTATTAAAGACGGCGGAGACAAAGGAGTTCAGGCCGTTAGCCAGCACGCCGCCTTTCAGGCGCTTCATATACAGCGGACCGGAGACCGGCTGCTCCGACACGTCAGAGGTGGCGGTGATATCGCCGATGGTTTCCAGCGAGGTGATCATAAACACCAGCATCAGCGGCAGCAGCAGGCTCCAGTCGATGCCCAGGCCGTAGTAGAGCGGGGTCGGAACCGTAATCAGGCTATCGTTGGCAGGCGCGGTATTTGCCGGCAGCATATCCAGCAGCCAGGCCGCCAGGTAACCCGCCGCCATGGCGATAACCAGCGACGCGATGCGCAGATACGGGTTGCGCTGGCGGTTAAGAATAATGATCAGCGCCAGGACGATGCCTGCCAGCAGCAGGTTTTTCGGCGCGCCGAAGGTATGGTCGGCCATCGCCGCATAGCCGCCGCCGATGGAGGTCAGCCCGACCTGAATCAGCGACAGGCCGATAATCATCACCACCACCCCGGAGACCAGCGGGGTAATCACCCGCCGCGCCAGGTGCAGAACGCGCGAGATGACCATTTCCGTGCAGCTGGCCAGCATCAGGGTGCCGAACAGCGCGGCCATCATCGTCGGCACGTCGGCGCCGCCGGTTTTCAGCGCGGTGCCGCCCATAATCAGCGGGGCGACGAAGTTAAAGCTGGTGCCCTGAATAGAGAGCAGGCCGGAACCGACGGGTCCCCAGGCTTTAATCTGAATAATGGATGCCACGCCGGAAGCGAACAGCGACATGCTGATGATGTGCTGCGTGTCCTGAGCCGGGAGGCCCAGCGCCTGACAGATTAACAACGCCGGCGTGATGACCGCGACAAACATCGCCAGCAGATGCTGAAAGGCGGCGAACAGGGTTTGCGGCAGCGGCGGGCGGTCTTCGAGGCGGTAGATTAATTCGCTGGTTGTTTTATGCGCAACCGGTTGCGCAGCTTCTGACTCGGCGGTGTTAACGGACATCACAAACAATCCCAAGGTGGCAAAGCGGGAATTTTATCGGACTGTAGTACAAAAGCAAACGTTTGCCAGCGTTTGCTGAGAAATATTTATACAACTCAGCGGGGTCGGTTATTAATTAACATTTTGTATGCTTGATCGCATCAATATCAAAACAAAATATCTTTTCCTGTCATTTTTTGCGCGGTTCTGCTTAAAATCCCCCTCCGATTCCTCAAGATGAGAAGTAATCGACACCGGGAATACCGACGCGTGTGAATGGATCATGCGCCTTTAAGGAGCTCTTTTTATGTTTCATCTCGATACCTTATCGACGCTCGTTGCCGCAACATTGGTGCTGCTGTTGGGCAGACAACTCGTGCAGAATGTCCCCTTCCTGAAAAAATACACAATCCCTGAACCCGTCGCGGGCGGCCTGCTGGTGGCGCTGGCGCTGCTGGTGCTGAAAAAGAGCATGGGTTGGGAAATTGACTTTGATATGAGCCTGAAAGACCCGCTGATGATGGCGTTCTTTGCGACTATCGGTCTGAACGCTAACCTCTCCAGCCTGCGGGCCGGCGGCAAAGTGGTGGGCACCTTCCTGATTGTGGTGGTGGGACTGTTGCTGCTGCAAAACGCCCTCGGCATCGGGATGGCGAAGCTGTTAGGGCTGGACCCGCTGATGGGTCTGCTGGCAGGCTCAATTACCCTGTCTGGCGGCCATGGCACCGGCGCGGCGTGGAGTAAGCTGTTTGTTGAACGCTACGGCTTTGCCAACGCGACCGAAGTCGCAATGGCGTGCGCCACCTTTGGTCTGGTGCTGGGTGGTTTGATTGGCGGCCCGGTGGCGCGCTATCTGGTTAAACACTCTTCTTCACCTGACGGAACGCCGGATGATCAGCTGGCGCCTACCGCCTTCGAAAAACCGGATATGGGCCGCATGATCACCTCGCTGGTGCTGATTGAGAGCATCGCCTTAATTGCCATCTGCCTGACGGTAGGGAGGGTGGTTGCGCAACTGCTGACCGGCACCGTCTTTGAACTGCCCACTTTTGTCTGCGTACTGTTTATCGGGGTGATCCTCAGCAACGGTCTGTCGCTGTTAGGTTTCTATCGCGTGTTTGAGCGTGCGGTATCGGTGCTGGGCAACGTTAGTCTGTCGCTGTTCCTTGCCATGGCCCTGATGAGCCTGAAGCTGTGGGAACTGGCTTCGCTGGCGCTGCCGATGCTGGCGATCCTCGCGGTCCAGACGGTGGCGATGGCGCTGTATGCCGTCTTCGTGACCTATCGCATGATGGGGAAAAACTATGACGCCGCCGTGCTGGCGGCCGGGCACTGTGGTTTTGGTCTCGGGGCGACGCCGACGGCGATTGCCAATATGCAGGCAATCACCGACCGCTTTGGCCCGTCTCATATGGCGTTCCTGGTGGTGCCGATGGTCGGCGCGTTCTTTATTGATATCGTGAATGCGCTGGTGATTAAGCTGTATCTGCTGCTGCCGATATTTGGCTGATGAGTGGCCCGGTGGCGGCTTGCGCCTTACCGTGCCTACAAAATCCTGACTCTGTAGGCACGGTAAGCGTAGCGTCACCGGGACAGTCCTGTGGTCGCGGTTACTCGTGTTCTTCCCACGCCAGCGCGCGTTTCACCGCTTTTTTCCAGCCGTTGTAGCGGTAGTTACGCTCGGTGGTTTCGATACCCGGGCGGAACTCGCGCTCAATCACCGCTTTCTCCTGCAGCTCATCCAGATTTTGCCAGAAGCCAACGGCCAGACCTGCGAGGTAAGCGGCGCCCAGCGCCGTCACTTCACGCACTTCCGGGCGCTCTACGCGGGTACCCAGAATATCGGACTGGAACTGCATCAGGAAGTTGTTGGCCACGGCACCGCCGTCGACGCGCAGGGCGTGCAGACGAATCCCTGAATCTGCCTGCATCGCTTCCAGTACATCGCGTGTCTGATAGGCGATAGACTCCAGCGTGGCGCGAATAATATGGTTGGCGTTCACCCCGCGCGTCAGGCCAAAGATGGCGCCGCGCGCATACGGGTCCCAGTATGGCGCGCCGAGACCGGTAAAGGCCGGAACCACATACACGCCGTTGGTGTCTTTCACTTTAGTGGCGAAATATTCGGAATCGAAGGCGTCGTTGATAAGCTTCATTTCATCGCGCAGCCACTGAATGGAGGCGCCGGCCATGAAGACTGCGCCTTCCAGCGCATAGTTCACTTCCCCGCGTGGGCCGCAGCCGATCGTGGTCAGCAGGCCATGCGTGGAGGTTACCGCTTTTTCCCCGGTATTCATCAGCATAAAGCAGCCGGTGCCGTAGGTGTTTTTTGCCATCCCCTCTTTGACGCACAGCTGGCCGAACAGCGCCGCCTGCTGGTCACCGGCGATACCGGCGATAGGAATACGCGTGCCGCCTTTACCACCGATGTTGGTTTGACCGTATACCTCGGAAGACTTGCGCACTTCCGGCAGCATGGCGCGCGGAATATCCAGCGCCTCCAGCATCTTGTCATCCCAGTCCAGTTCGTGGATGTTGAACAGCATGGTACGCGAGGCGTTGGTGTAGTCGGTCACGTGGACGCGGCCCTGGGTCATTTTCCACACCAGCCAGGTATCCACGGTTCCGAACAGCAGTTCGCCGCGTTTTGCCCGCTCGCGGGCGCCTTCCACGTGATCGAGAATCCATTTTACTTTGGTGCCGGAGAAGTACGGGTCAACCACCAGGCCGGTGGCCTTGCGAATGTACTCTTCCATGCCGTCACGTTTGAGCTGTTCACAGATCTCTGCGGTACGACGGCACTGCCAGACGATAGCGTTATAGATCGGTTTACCGGTTTCGCGCTCCCACACAATGGCGGTTTCACGTTGGTTAGTGATCCCGATTGCGGCGATCTCGTCGGAGCTAATATCGGCTTTTGCCAGCACTTCAACCAGCGTGGAGCTTTGCGACGCCCAGATCTCCATCGGGTCATGCTCAACCCAGCCTGGATGCGGATAAATTTGTTCAAATTCTCGCTGAGAAACGCTGACGATATTGGCATCGTGATCCATCACAACGGCTCGGGAGCTGGTGGTGCCCTGGTCGAGCGCAACGATATATTTTTTGTCGGTCATAGTATGAGTCCCGTAGTCAGATTACAGCGAAGCGTTGTGTTGCGTAGTCGAGGTGCTCTCTTTCTCTTCCTCGACGCAGGTGTCGCAAGGCAGGTGGCGGCCGATCAACTTACGATAGCTGAACGCGCCCAGCGCGGCGCCCACCACCGGTGCGCACAGCGGCACCAGGAAATAAGGAATATCTTTACCGCCGGTGAAGGCGACGTCGCCCCAGCCGGCAAGCCAGGCAAACGTTTTTGGTCCGAGGTCGCGGGCCGGGTTCATGGCAAATCCGGTCAGCGGTCCCATGGATGCGCCGATAACCGCAATCAACAGGCCGATTAGTAGCGGCGCCAGCGGACCACGCGGAATCCCATTGCCGTCATCAGTCAGTGCCAGGATAACGCCCATCAGGATAGCGGTAATCACCATTTCTACCGCGAAAGCCTGCACAAAATTGATGTGTGGGTTCGGGTAAGTGGAGAAAATACCGGCCAGCTCAAGACTTTCGACGCTACCGCGCACCATATTGTGGCTGTGTTCGAAATCGAAGAAAAGATTGTAGTAAAGCCCGTAAACTAACGCCGCGGCGCAAAAGGCGCCTGCGAATTGAGAAATGATAAAAGGAACAACTTTACGCCCGTCGAAGCAGGCAAACAGCCACAATGCGATAGTGACCGCCGGGTTAAGGTGCGCACCGGATACGCCCGCGGTCAGGTAGATAGCCATGGCCACCCCCAGACCCCAGATGATGCTGATTTCCCACTGACCGAAGCTGGCTCCCGCAACTTTGAGCGCCGCGACGCACCCAACGCCGAAAAAGATCAACAACCCGGTACCGAGGAACTCTGCGATGCACTGGCCTTTTAATGTTGATGTTTGGCTCATATCGAATCCTGAAGCGAAGTGGTGATTATTGTATGTATGAAGGTCATAGACGACCACGCTGCCTTGTAGGCATAGTGTTAATTTATCGTTAACGAACAAAAACGAGAAATATCGAAATATAAATGTGTGTGCTGCGTCAAGAAAATGAGCGTTTTCGCGCCATAAACGCGTGTTGTGACACATTTGCCCCGCTTTTCCGGCGGATTTTGTTAACCCATTGATTAACAATTGCAGGATAACTTCCACAGAAACGCGCCGAATGCGCCAGGTAAAGACTGAAAAGTGTTGCAAACCGCAATCTGCGCGGGTTGTCGCTGGACAGGGAAGGCGGGGATTCATACAATCGACTGCATGACCACTGTAGTGCGCTTATTTTCGTTAAGGCGTCACCGCGTAGGTACACAACATCATTCGGGATGTGTCAAAACGGCAAGCGAATGAATCCTCGCCGCTTACTTCGGTAAGTGTTCGGGAAGCACCCGCTAACGCAGAAGCAGCTTGAAGGACGACGTGTACGGGATAGTACTCTATCAACGCCTTGCAAGTTCAGGAGAGGTATGACGATGTCATTAGAAGTGTTTGAGAAATTAGAATCAAAAGTACAGCAGGCGATTGATACCATCACTCTGTTGCAGATGGAAATCGAAGAGCTGAAAGAAAAAAACAACACGCTGGCGCAGGAAGTTCAGGGCGCACAGCACGGCCGTGAAGAGCTGGAGCGTGAAAACGGTCAGCTGAGAGAACAGCTGCAGGGCTGGCAGGATCGTCTGCAGGCGCTGCTGGGTCGCATGGAAGAAGTGTAACCCTCTCGCCCTCACCCTCTCCTCTCCTGGAGAGGGTAAGCATTCCCCTCCGCTTTACATATACTCGCAAGTTATAGCCAATCTTTTTTTATTCTTTAATCATTGTTTCGCTTTCTGGCACGCTTAACTCATCACAACACGACATAAAGAGAGCGGTGCGATGAACAAGTGGGGCGTTGGGTTAACTCTGTTGCTGGCATCCGCCAGCGTTCTGGCCAAAGACATTCAGTTATTAAACGTATCTTATGATCCAACGCGCGAGCTGTACGAACAGTACAACAAGGCATTCAGCGCGCACTGGAAACAAGAAACCGGCGACAATGTGGTGATTCGCCAGTCGCATGGCGGCTCCGGCAAACAGGCGACGTCGGTGATCAACGGTATCGAAGCCGATGTCGTGACGCTGGCGCTGGCCTACGATGTTGATGCGATCGCTGAACGCGGCCGTATCGATAAAAACTGGCTGAAACGTCTGCCGGATAACTCCGCGCCGTATACCTCCACCATCGTGTTCCTGGTGCGTAAAGGCAACCCAAAACAGATTCATGACTGGAACGACCTGATTAAACCGGGTGTGTCGGTGATTACGCCAAACCCGAAAAGCTCCGGCGGCGCACGCTGGAACTACCTGGCCGCCTGGGGCTATGCCCTGCACCAGAATCACGGCGACCAGGCAAAAGCCCAGGAGTTTGTGAAGGCGCTGTATAAGAACGTCGAAGTACTGGATTCCGGCGCGCGCGGTTCGACCAATACCTTTGTTGAACGCGGGATCGGCGATGTGCTGATTGCGTGGGAGAACGAAGCGCTGCTGGCGGCGAACGAGCTGGGCAAAGATAAGTTTGAAATTGTGACTCCGAGCGAATCGATTCTTGCTGAACCGACCGTCTCCGTGGTTGATAAAGTGGTCGATAAAAAAGGCACCCGCCAGGTGGCTGAAGCTTACCTGAAGTATCTCTACTCGCCGGAAGGCCAGGAGATTGCGGCGAAGAACTTCTACCGCCCACGTGACCCGGCAGTGGCGAAGAAATATGCCGATGAGTTCCCGAAACTGAAGCTGTTTACCATCGACCAGGAGTTTGGTGGCTGGACTAAGGCCCAGAAAGAGCACTTCTCAAACGGCGGCACTTTCGATCAAATCAGTCAGCGTTAATCGTTCCGAACGCCCGGTTAAATAGCCGGGCGTTTTTATTTAGTCATCAAACTACGCTACTCTTCCGTTTCTGGCTGGACAGGAAAAGATGATGAGAAGAGTACGATACCTTTTATGGCTGCTGCCGGTGCTTGTGCTGGCAGCGGCGGCCGGCGGCTGGTACTGGCTGCATTCCGGTAACCCTGACGCGCTGCGACAGATTGTTTTGCAGCAATGCGTTCCTAATCAACAGCAGCACCAAACTCCCTCGCCGTGTGCCGACGTTAATCTGCAGGGCGGCTACGTGCTGTTTAAAGATCGTAACGGACCCTTGCAGTATTTGCTGATGCCGACGTACCGAATTAACGGCACCGAGAGCCCGCTGCTGCTCGACCTGTTAACGCCGAACTTCTTCTGGCAGGCATGGCAGGGACGCGACATCATGAGTGAACGCCGCGGTTCGGCGATACCGGATAGCGCCGTGTCATTAGCCATTAACTCCCGTAGCGGACGCACGCAAAACCATTTCCATATTCATATCTCCTGCCTACGCGAAGATGTGCGTGCCCGGCTGGATAACGATACCGCCGCCATCAGCAGCCGATGGCTGCCGCTTCCCGGTGGTTTGCTCGGCCATGAATATCTCGCGCGGCGAGTGACTGAGTCCGAACTGGCGCAGCGTAGCCCGTTTCTGATGCTGGCGGAAGAGGTGCCGGAGGCGCGTGAACATATGGGGCGCTTTGCGCTGGCGCTGGCGAAACAGAGCGATGGCTCGCTGGTGCTGCTGGCGACCGAGCGCAACCTGCTGACCCTGAACCGTGCCTCTGCGGAAGAGATCCAGGATCATCGCTGCTCTATCCTGAAATAACCTTTATTGCTGAGCCATGCGGGTTCCCGCATGGCTGGCTATTTTTTGATAGGTTTACCTGCCTCGCCCCCGATCGTATTCTTGCTGAAAAAACGACAGGAGACAGGCATGTCGCTCTGGTTTTCTCACCCTCTGTTCCTTCCCTCGCTGATTATCGCGATAACCATTCTGCTGTGGGCGACCTCGCTGTTGCCGGAGTTTATGACCGCGCTGCTGTTTTTCGCGGCGGCGATGATCGCCAAAATTGCGCCGCCGGAAGCGATCTTTGGCGGGTTTGCCTCGTCAGCATTCTGGCTGGTATTCAGCGGCTTCGTCCTCGGGATTGCGATTCGTAAAACCGGACTGGCGGACAGAGCGGCGCGGGCGCTATCGGCGCGACTGACGGACTCCTGGCCGTTGATGGTGGGTAGCGTCGTGCTACTCAGCTATGCGCTGGCCTTCGTGATGCCGTCGAATATGGGGCGCATCGCGCTGCTGATGCCCATCGTGGCGGCGATGGCGAAGCGGGCCGGTATCGCAGACGGCACGCGGGCCTGGTATGGGCTGGCGCTGGCGGTGGGGTTTGGAACCTTTCAGCTGTCGGCGACCATTCTGCCCGCCAATGTCCCGAACCTGGTGATGAGCGGCGCCGCCGAAGGTTCGTACGGGATCCACCTTAATTACCTGCCGTACTTGCTGCTGCACACACCGGTGCTGGGCTGGCTGAAGGGGGGGATCTTAATTGCTCTGATTTGCTGGCTGTTCCCGGGCAAGCCGCATCCGCCGCGCGAACTGACGCCGCTTCCGCCGATGAGTCGGGACGAGAAGCGCCTGGCCTGGCTGCTGGCCGTAGTGCTGGTGCTGTGGGTGAGTGAAAGCTGGCACGGTATCGGGCCCGCCTGGACGGGACTGGCAGCCGCAGTCGTCACGCTGCTGCCGCGGGTTGGCTTTATCAGCGGGGAGGAGTTCTCCAGCGGGGTGAATATACGCACCTGCATTTACGTCGCCGGGATCCTCGGACTGGCGATTACCGTCACCCAAACGGGGATCGGCGAGGTGGTCGGCAATGCGCTGCTGCAGGTGATGCCGCTCGACAAAGAGAGTCCGTTCACCAGCTTCCTGGCATTAACCGGCATGACCAGCGCCCTGAACTTTATTATGACCGCTAACGGCGTCCCCGCGCTGTACACCACCTTTGCGCAGAGCTTTTCCGATGCCACCGGTTTCCCGCTGCTAAGCGTGATTATGATTCAGGTATTGGGCTATTCCACGCCGCTGCTGCCGTATCAGGCGTCGCCGATTGTCGTGGCGATGGGGCTAGGCAAAGTGCCAGCGCGGGCGGGAATGCTGCTGTGTATCGTGCTGGCGGCGGTGAGCTATTTGATTCTGCTGCCGCTGGACTATCTGTGGTATCACGCGTTGGGGAAATTGTAGCGGCATAAAAAAGCCCGGATGCGGCGCCTGCGCGCGTTGTCCGGGCTCCTCGTATTGCGCTATCCCTTCACCCCGGTAAGCGGTGCGCCGCCGGGGCCGGGATGAGTGCAGGTTACGCTTTTTTCGCTGCTTCAGCTGCTTTAACGATCACCGCGAAAGCGTCTGCTTTCAGGGAGGCGCCGCCAACCAGCGCGCCGTCGATGTCTGGCTGGGTGAACAGTTCTGCTGCGTTAGAAGCGTTAACGGAACCGCCGTACTGGATGATGACCTGCTCAGCCACTTTCGCGTCTGCTTTCGCAATGTGATCGCGAATGAATTTGTGCACGGCCTGAGCCTGTGCCGGAGTCGCTGATTTGCCGGTGCCGATTGCCCAGACAGGTTCGTAAGCGATAACCACGCCTTCGAATGCCGCAGCGCCCTGAGTTTTCAGAACGGCGTCGATCTGACGTGCGCACACTTCTTCCGTTTTGCCCGCTTCGTTTTCTGCTTCAGTTTCGCCGATGCACAGAACCGGAATCAGACCCTGTTCTTTCAGAACCGCGAATTTCTTAGCGATGAACTCGTCAGACTCGTTGTGGTAAGTACGACGCTCAGAGTGACCGATGATGATGTATTCAGCACCGACATCTTTCAGCATTTGAGCCGAGGTTTCACCGGTGAATGCGCCGGACAGGTTCAGGTCAACGTTCTGCGCGCCCAGGTGAATGTGGCTACCTTCTGCCGCATGCTTAGCCAGATCGATGTACATTTCTGGCGGAGCGATTGCAACGGCACAGCCAGAAACGCCAGCCAGTTCGGTACGCAGGTTAGCAACCAGTTCGTTTACCATATGGCGGCTGCCGTTCAGTTTCCAGTTACCCATCACTAAAGGATGTCGCATTTTAATTCTCCACGCTACGTTAAGCGAATTAAGGAATATAGCCACCCGTCAGGGCAGCATGGTCTGTCAAACAGTATAGAGATTCATCGTTGGAAAGGCTTTGCTTTTTGTCATTTATTATTGCTCTCCAGCGTTTCAGATAGCGCCAGCTTAATCGGTTCAACAGCGAAGGTCAGTCCTTTTTCACCGTTGTCTGCGACAACATAACGTATCGCGCCTTCCGTTTCAGCGAAGTAACGTTTTCCCTTGCCGGCGGCGAGCATTTTCTGCAGTTTTTGCTGGCTCTGAGCCACGCTTAAGGTGGGCGCGAATATGCGTAACACGGCGCTCATATACTCCTGCGCTTTGGCCTTCGCCGCTTTCTGCTCGGGCCCCTGAATAGGTAGCCAGGTCACCTGCATCGATTTTATTTTCAGAGTACCGCGCTCCAGCGCCGTGGAGGCGTAGAGATTTTCATTAATTTTGCTCGCCGCACGGGTCAGATTTTCCCTGTCGCGGCTGGAGGCAATGGCGCGAAATTCATTCAGCTGCAGCTTCGGATTCTGCGCATTGAATTTTTCCCGAAAGTCGCTGATAGACATATCAAAGGTAGGGGCGCCCGCCAGCAGATAAGGGGCGGTGGCGGAGGATTCGGGCACCGCGGACAACGCCTTCGGGCCGACGGATATAGCCGTCAGCCCAATAAAACATACAGTCATCCACGTCTTCATGCCGGTCTTTCCTTTTTTTGCCTGCAGACGATTAAAACGGGAACCGTCGCGCTTGTCAAAAAGTGACGGCTTCAGGGTAAACTACGCGAATGATGATGATAAGGAATGAAACATGACCCTACAGCAGTGGATGTTCTCAATTAAGGGGCGTATCGGGCGCCGTGATTTCTGGATCTGGATGGCCATCTGGGTTCTTGCCATGAGCGCGCTCTTTACCCTGGCCGGCACCCATTTGCTCAATGTGCAGACCGCCGCGTTTATCCTGGTGTGCCTGCTGTGGCCGACGGCGGCGGTGACGATCAAACGCCTGCACGATCGCGGTAAATCGGGGCTCTGGGCGCTGCTGATGATTCTGGCGTGGATGCTGCTGGCGGGGAACTGGTCGGTGCTGCCGGGCGTCTGGCAATGGGTTGTCGGGCGGTTTGTGCCGACGCTGATTATCGTCATGATGTTCATCGACCTGGGCGCATTTGTCGGCACCCAGGGCGAGAATAAATTTGGTAAAGATACGCAGGATGTTCGCTGGAAGGCGGAGCCCTGATTACCAGTATTGCTCGGCGGTCATGTGGCCCGGCCGGCGGCGCAAATGTTTGGTCATCTGCCGGGTTTCTTTCAACAGCTGCTGGGTATCACGCACCATCTGCGGGTTTCCACACAGCATCACGTGGCTGGTATCGACGTTCATCGGCAGGCCAACGGCCTCTTCCAGGGCGCCGGTGTCGATAAGAAACGGAATCCGTCCGGTCAGCGAACCGGCGGCGGTTTCACGGCTCACGACGGTCTGAATCCGCAGCTTTCCGCCATAGCGCTGTTCTAATTCGCGCATTAGCGGCAGGTAGCTTAAATCGGCCTCATAGCGCACGGCATGGACCAGCACCAGGTTTTTGAAGCGCTCAAGGTCTTTACCTTCCTGCAGAATTGACAGATACGGGCCGAGCGCGGTGCCGGTCGCCAGCATCCATAAGGTTTCGCAGTCAGGCACCTCTTCCAGAACGAAGAATCCCGCGGCTTCGCTGACCAGCTGAACGTCATCGCCCGGTTTGAGCGCCGCAAGGCGTGGACTGAGCTTACCGTCCGGGACGGTGACCAGATAGAATTCCAGATCGGGATTGCCCGGCGCGTTAACGTAGGAATAGGCGCGCTGAACGCGCTCACCGTCAATTTCCAGTCCGAGCTTGGTAAATTGCCCGGCGGTAAACGGGTGAACGGGCGCGTGGACGTACAAACTGAACAGCGTATCGGTCCAGAACTCTATTTTTTTTACTTTACCGCTAACCCAGTCCGCCATCATCTTCTCCCGTTGCGCAAAGCGTTGCCTTATCTTCGTTGCACGCGGCAAAGATTTCCAGCCTGACGGCGCCGAAAAGCTCTATTGATCAAATATTCCCGTCATACTTCAATTGCCTGTGCGTTGGCGGCATCCGTTTTCGGCCCGTCCCTGGGCCTGGCGCCAGCGTGCATTCCGCACGGGCGATCGGATGTTTACAGAATGTGCAGCTGGATATCCGGGTCTTTACGGTCGAGATAATGAATGGACTGAATACGGCGAATCGTACGGGATTTACCGCGAATCAGCAGCGTTTCGGTGGTGGCCATATTGCCCTTACGGGTAATGCCATCGAGCAGATCGCCTTTGGTAATACCGGTTGCGGAGAACACCACATTATCACTACGGGCCATTTCGTCCAGGCGCAGCACTTTGCCCGCTTCGATGCCCATCTCTTTGCAACGCGCCAGCTCGTTCTCGCCGATACGACGGTTTTCTGCGGTATCGCCTTTGACATCGTGACGAGCCAGCAGGCGACCCTGCATGTCGCCATCCAGAGCGCGGATCACCGCGGCGGAAACCACCCCTTCCGGGGCGCCGCCGATGCCATACAGGACGTCTACTTCGCTGTCCGGCATGCAGGTCAGAATCGACGCTGCCACATCGCCATCCGGAATGGCGAAGACGCGAACGCCCGACTGCTGGAGTTCGGCAATCACCGCATCATGACGCGGTTTGGCCAGAATGGTGACGGTCAGCTCGGCCAGCGGTTTATTCAGCGCCGCTGCGACATTACGCAGGTTCTCCGCCAGCGGCAGATTGAGGTCAATCGCCCCTTTTGCCCCTGGACCGACAATCAGTTTTTCCATGTACATGTCCGGTGCGTTCAGGAAGCAGCCTTTATCGCCGACCGCCATCACCGCCAGCGCATTGGCCTGGCCCATGGCCGTCATGCGCGTCCCTTCGATAGGGTCAACGGCGATATCCACCGCATCACCGTTGCCGGTGCCGACCTTCTCACCGATATACAGCATCGGCGCTTCATCGATTTCACCTTCGCCAATTACGATGGTGCCGTCGATATTAATCAGGTTGAGCATAATGCGCATGGCGTTGACGGCGGCGCCGTCGGCGGTATTTTTATCGCCGCGGCCCAGCCATTTATAGCCTGCCAGCGCGGCAGCCTCGGTGACACGCGAAAATTCGATGGCCAGTTCTCGTTTCATAATCCACTCGTTGTGAAGATAAATTGCGCGCAGCATCCTGCTCTGGCCCTGCGGGACAGAGCGGACGCTAGGCGTTGGAATAGCGTTCGGTTTCCGGCATCCAGCGTTCAATAAGCGCCTGGGCCTGCTGAGAATAACGTTCGTGAATATGACGAGCGATGCGCTGAACGTCCGGGATCATCGCCTGATCGCGCAGCAGATCGGCGACTTTAAACTCGGCGGTACCGGTTTGTCGGGTACCGAGTAGCTCGCCGGGGCCGCGGATTTCCAGGTCTTTCTGGGCAATAACGAAACCGTCGTTGCTGTCGCGCAGAACCTGCAGGCGTTTCTGCGCCGTTTTTGACAGCGGTGATTTATAGAGTAGCACGCAGTGGGAAGCGACCGCGCCGCGCCCGACGCGTCCTCTGAGCTGGTGCAACTGCGCCAGCCCCAGACGTTCCGGGTTCTCGATAATCATCAGGCTGGCATTCGGTACGTCGACCCCGACCTCAATGACCGTGGTGGCGATCAGCAGGTGCAGTTCGCCCTGCTTGAAGGCCTGCATAACCGCCTGTTTATCTGCCGGTTTCATCCGGCCATGCACGAGGCCGATATTCAGCTCCGGCAGCGCGAGCTTAAGCTCTTCCCATGTCGCTTCTGCCGCCTGCGCTTCCAGCAGATCGGACTCTTCGATCAGGGTGCAGACCCAGTAGGCCTGACGCCCTTCCTGAGTACAGGCGTTGCGAACCCTATCGATAATATCGTGGCGACGGGTATCGGGGATGGCCACCGTGGTGACCGGCGTTCGGCCCGGCGGCAATTCGTCGATAACTGAGGTATCAAGATCGGCGTAGGCGGTCATCGCCAGGGTTCGTGGAATCGGGGTGGCGGTCATGATCAGCTGATGGGGATGGAAGCCCTGCTGCTGGCCTTTTTCCCACAGCGCCAGACGCTGGTGGACGCCGAAGCGGTGCTGCTCATCAATAATCACCAGCGCCAGACCGTTGAACTGCACCTGTTCCTGAAAAATGGCGTGGGTGCCGACGATCATCTGTACCTGGCCGCTGGCGATGGCCTCCTGCTGTGCCTGGCGGGCTTTCCCTTTCTGTTTGCCGGCCAGCCAGCCCACTTCGATGCCCAGCGGCGCGAACCACTGGCGGAAGTTATTGGCGTGTTGTTCCGCCAGCAGTTCGGTTGGCGCCATCAGCGCTACCTGTTTGCCGTGAGCGATCGCCCGCAGCGCTGCGAGGGCGGCAACCAACGTTTTACCAGAGCCGACGTCGCCCTGTACCAGACGCATCATCGGCACATCGAGCGCCATATCGCGTTCAATTTCGGCGGTGACTCGCTGTTGTGCGCCGGTTGGCTTAAAGGGCAGGGAGGCCAGCAGCTGGTTTTTGAATGTGTCGTTTGCGCCGAGCGCCAGGGCATGATAACGCTGGGCGCCGGCGCGAAGCGCCAGCATGCTCAGGTTATGCGCCAGCAGTTCTTCCAGAATTAAGCGCTGTTGCGCCGGATGCTTACCGCTTTCCAGGTCACTGAGCTGCAGCGACGGCGGCGGACGGTGTAATGTGCGTAGCGCCTCCGGCAGGCTCATCATTCCCTGCGCCAGTTCGGGCGGCAACAGCTCGGCGATGGCGCAGGTATCCAGTAATTCCAGCGCCTGATCGGTGAGCTTGCGCAGCGTCGCCTGCTTGATGCCTTCGGTGGTGGGGTAAACCGGCGTCAGCGTTTCCTGTAGATCGGGTGTGCTCATGTCACCCTGCACGCGATATTCCGGGTGAATCATCTCCGCCCCGTATTTTCCCCGTTTGGCTTCTCCGTAGGCCAGCACGCGGCGGCCGGTCGCCAGGCTGTTTTTCATGGCGGCGTTGAAGTTGAAAAAGCGCATGGTGAGAATACCTGAACCGTCGCTGATCTGGCAGGTCATCATTCGGCGGCCGCCGAAGGTGATGTTGCTACTGAGAACTTCACCCTCAACGGTGGCGTAAACGCCCGGCAGCAGCTCGCCTATCTGGTAAAGATGGGTGCGGTCTTCATAGCGTAGCGGCAGGTGCAGAAGGAGATCCTGCACGGTATGCAGGCCGATTTTCGCCAGTTTGTTGCTTTGTGCCGCTCCAACGCCGGTGAGCGAATTGAGCGGGACAGCATCTAACAGGCGACCGGCCATTTACCCTTCATCCTTCAGACTGCGTCTTGTCTGGCCTGCTCCGGCACGGTTGTCCCGCGTGCTGCTGTGAGCGGAACCAGAAGCCTGCATGGTTGCCCACCACGCGTCATCGGCTTCGACTTCGCCCTGCGCATTCACGTAGGGGTAAGGCAGACCTTTTTGTTTTGCCACTCTGGCCAGTACCGGATACCCGCCTTCAAACAGCAGGCGCTGCTGTTCTTCTTCCGGCAGCATGCTGTTCTCACGCTTATACATCCCCGCATTTTGCCGTTGGCGCTGGGCTTCATACAGAATCAGAGCCGAGGCGACGGAGACATTCAACGACTGCACCATGCCAGTCATCGGAATGATGATGTCCCGATCGGCCAGCGCCAGGGCTTGCTGGGTAATTCCGGTTTTTTCCTGACCCATCAGGATGCAGGTTGGGCGGGTATAGTCGATTTCGCGGAAATCGACGGCTTTGTCAGAGAGGTGAGTGGCCAGGATCTGCATGCCCTGGCCCTTTAAATGGCTGACGGCATCGTCAATCGAGCGGTGGGTTTTAACCTGCACCCAGCTATTGCTGCCGGCGGCGGCAGAGGCCATCGTACGCATGCGGCTACTGGGCCAGATGGCGTGGACTTCATGCACGCCAACGGCGTCTGCGGTACGAATCACCGCAGAGACGTTATGAGGTTTATGGACCTGCTCCATGCAGACCGTCAGGTCAGGCTGGCGCCTGGCGAGCATCTCGCAGATACGCGCATAACGCTGTGGATTCATAAACACTTCATCCTTCAAATTGCCTCGGCGTTAGCCGTACTCATTACCCCGGCTACGTATTCCTGTACGGGCCGGGTAATTCATTCGCTCGCCGCGCGATCCGGCTGACTGCACGGCCCTTCGGGATCGGTACGGTGCAAAACGCAAATGATTTTGCGCACAAGGTTAGTTTCGGTTACGGGTGACTTTAATTACATCCGGCATAACGCGAATTTTGCGCATAATATTCGCCAGATGGACGCGATCGCGCGCCGTCAGGCGGATAAACGCGCTGTACACGCGACCATCTTTTTCTTCGGTATTCAGACTCTGAATATTGGAAGAGGCGGTGTTAATGGCCGCAGTGAGGTTCGCCAGTGCACCCTGGTGGTTAAACATATCCACCTTAATTTCGGTGATAAATTCCTGCGCGGTCTCTTTATCCCACTCGACGGCCATAAACTTCTCTGGCTCTTTCTGATAGCCACGAATGTTACGGCAGGACTCATGGTGAATGACCAGGCCTTTGCCGGGGCTGACGTGGGCGATAATCGGGTCGCCGGGAATCGGACGGCAGCACTTCGCAAAGGTAATCAGCACGCCGTCAGCGCCTTTAATCGGCAGATGACCGTGGCCTGAAGAGGCACCCTGCGCCGGTGCGGTGACGGTCTCGCCCTGTTGCAGGTTTTTGGCTACCACGACGCTCATCGCGTTGCCGAGGCCAATTTCCGCCAGCAGATCGTCAAGGCTGGCCAGCTTCATGCGTTCCAGTTCGCGCTGAATGCTCTCCTGCGGGATTTCAGCCAGTTTACGGCTGCCGCCCAGGGCATGGTTGAGCAGACGGCGGCCCAGGCTGACGGAGTCATCGCGCTTAAGGTTTTTCAACAGCTGGCGAATTTTGGCGCGCGCTTTTGAGCTGACGACAAAATTCAGCCACGCGGCATTCGGACGTGCGCCCGGTGCGGTGATAATTTCCACCGTCTGGCCGCTGGAGAGCGACTGGGACAATGGATACGGCTGGCGGTCGACGCGTGCGCCAACGCAGGCATGGCCGATATCGGTATGCACCGCGTAGGCGAAATCCACCGGCGTGGCGCCAGCGGGGAGTTCGACAATACGCCCTTCCGGGGTGAAAACGTAAATCTCATCCGGGAACAGATCGGATTTGACGCTCTCGATAAATTCAAACGAGCTGCCTGCGCTTTGCTGCAGCTCCAGCAGGCTCTGCATCCAGCGCTGCGCGCGGATTTGTGCGGTGGTGCTGCTTTCGCCGCCGTGCTCTTTATATGCCCAGTGCGCCGCAACCCCCATTTCTGCCATCTGATCCATGTCTTCGGTACGAATTTGTACTTCAACCGGGACGCCGTGAGGGCCGATCATCGAGGTGTGCAAAGATTGATAGCCGTTCGCCTTGGGAATGGCGATGTAATCTTTCATCCGGCCAGGACGAGGCTTGTAAAGGCTATGCATCTGGCCAAGCACGCGGTAGCAGGTGTCAGAATCATGCACAATCACGCGGAAGGCGTAGATATCCATAATCGAGTGAAAACGCTGCTCTTTCAGCACCATTTTGCAGTAGATGGAGTACAGATGCTTCTCGCGACCGCTGACGCGACAGGGGATTCCCGCTTCCTGTAAACGCCCTTCGATTTCAGAGAGGATCTTTTGAATCATCTCTTTACGGTTGCCGCGCGCCGCTTTGACGACTTCTTTGATGACGCGATAGCGGTTGGGATACAGCGCTTCAAAGCCCAGCTCTTCGAGCTCGGTTTTGATGTGGTGGATACCTAAACGGTGGGCCAGCGGGCTGTAGATCTCCAGCGTTTCGCGGGCAATGCGGCGGCGTTTATCCGGGCGGAGTGAGCCCAGGGTGCGCATGTTGTGCGTGCGGTCGGCAAGTTTGATCAGGATGACGCGGATGTCCTGCACCATCGCCATAATCATTTTGCGAAAGTTTTCGGCCTGCGCCTCTTTCTTATCGCGGAACTTGAGCTTATCAAGTTTCGATACCCCCTCTACCAGCTCAGCAACGCTTTTGCCAAAGAGCTGCTCCATATCCTGGTAGGTGGCAGGGGTATCTTCAATCACATCATGCAGTAGCGCAGCCATCAGCGTTTCATAGTCGAGCTTCATCTCGGCCAGAATGCAGGCTACCGCTACCGGGTGCGTGATATAGGGTTCACCGCTTGAACGTGTCTGGCCCTCGTGAGCGTCACGTGCAACGAGATATGCCTGCCGAAGACGCTTGATTTGCTCTTCCGGCAGGTAATTTTGAATCAGCTGATTCAGGCTTTCAAACAGATACAAGGGCTACCCACTGCGTGATTAACGACGACCTTCGGCAATAGCGGTAACGGCTTGTAATTCAGCGGCTTCCTGCTCTTGCTGTTCTTGACGATCGCGGACGTCGAGGATCTGGTTGTTGATCAGACCTTCTTCGATTTCGCGCAGCGCAATTACGGTAGTTTTATCGTTTTCTTCCGGTACCAGCGGATCTTTTCCGCCAACCTGCATCTGACGAGCGCGACGCGCGGCGACCAGTACCAGGTCAAAACGGTTACCAATTTTCTCTACAGCGTCCTGAACAGTTACGCGTGCCATACTTAAAATGCTCCACAGATGAAGAAATGACTGGGCATGATACTGAATGTGGGTTCAGTCTGCCAACAGTTTGGTGATTAAAGCGCCATGTCGCTGCTTTTGGCGGCTCATGCGCAGACGTTCGGCGCGAATAATGTTTTTCAGATCGCTCAGCGCGGTATCAAAATCATCATTCACAATAAGGTAATCATATTCCGCGTAATGACTCATTTCTGCAACAGCCTGAGCCATACGTTTTGCGATCACCTCTTCGCTGTCCTGGCCGCGACCACGCAGGCGACGGTCAAGCTCATCTTTTGACGGCGGCAGAATAAAGATGCTGCGCGCGCCAGGCATTTTTTGACGGATTTGCTGAGCACCCTGCCAGTCGATATCCAGGAAGACATCGACGCCGGTTGCCAGTACCTGCTCGATGGTTTCGCGCGAGGTGCCGTAATAGTTGCCAAAAACTTCCGCGTGCTCAAGAAATGCGTCTCTGCTAATCATCGCTCTGAAATCGTCGTGATTAACAAAGAAATAGTGTTCGCCGTGCACTTCACCCGGACGCGGCGCGCGCGTGGTATGTGAAACAGAGACCTGGGTGTCGTACAGCGGTTGGGTTTTCAATAAAGCCTGAATCAGGCTGGATTTACCCGCGCCACTTGGGGCGGAAACAATATAAAGCGTGCCTTGAGCCATGAGAGTCTTTTGTATGTGATTGTCGAAAGAGATACTACATACGAGCCTATTATACACGGCGCCGCACCGTGACGCAGTCCCTGTCACACTTTTTGCTTCTGTTTCTTTCATTTTGCCAGCCGTTTCCCTGATTTCGCCGTGTATTACACAGAAGACAAACAAAGTCTGGATGTCCGATCGCAGCGTGATAAATCCCTCGTCGCCGCATAAAACCGCTCTCCTGCAGAATGTTCGCCGGTAAACAGGAGGTGGAGTCATGCATAAATGGATCTGGATGATTGGCGCGTGGGCGGTGGCTGGATACGGGCAGACTGCCTGCCCTGAATGGCCGCAGGCGCAGGCCCGGCAGGAGGTACATCGTCTGAACCAGCAGGTGACGGCCTGGAACAATGCATACTGGCGACAGGGAAGCAGTGGGGTCAGTGATGAGATATACGACCAGCTTTCGGCGCGACTCATGCAGTGGCGGCGTTGTTTTTCGCTGGTGTCGCCCGCGGATAACGCTGATATGCCGCCCACAACCGGAGAGGTCGGGCATCCGGTTGCCCATACCGGCGTGCGTAAACTGGCCGATCAATCGGATGTCGCGCGGTGGATGCGCGATAAAACGGATCTCTGGGTGCAGCCGAAGGTGGACGGTGTCGCCGTGACGCTGGTGTATCGCCACGGGCGGCTGGCACAGGCCATTAGCCGTGGCGATGGTCGATCCGGGGAGGAGTGGACCGCCAGGGTGCGGCAGATTCCAGCCGTGCCGAAGGTGACGGAGGGCGAGCTGGCGAACAGCGTGCTGCAGGGAGAGCTTTTCCTGCAGCGCGACGGACATGTGCAGAAGCAGATGGGGGGAATGAATGCCCGGGCGAAAGTGGCCGGTACTCTGATGCGCCTTGATAGCTCGGCGCAGCTCGCGGAGCTGGGGATCTTTATCTGGGCATGGCCAGATGGTCCTCAGGACATGCGCCAGCGTCTGGCCCTGTTGCGCAAGAGCGGATTTCTCCATAGCGCATCTTTTACGCAGCCCGTTACGGATGCTCAGCAGGTGGCACGGTGGCGAGAGCGCTGGTTAACCTCGCCTCTGCCTTTTGCGACCGATGGCGTGGTCGTGCGTCGCGGCCACGAACCCGCCGGGCGATTGTGGTCGCCAGGGCAGGGTGAGTGGGTCGTTGCGTGGAAATATCCGCCGGCGTCGCGGTTAATGGAAGTACGCGGCATTCACTTTCGGGTCGGGCGCAGCGGCAAAATTTCCGTCGTCGCGCTGCTGGAGCCGCAGTACCTGGATGACAAACGGGTTAAGCAAGTCAGTATCGGGTCGCTTTCCCGTTGGAAGCGCCTGGATATTGGTCCCGGCGATCAGCTACAAATCAGTCTGGCGGGTCAGGGCATTCCGCGTCTCGACAGCGTCGTATGGCGATCGGCGCAGCGTACGAAACCGCAGCCACCCCCGGAACGGTTTACCCCATTAACCTGCTATTTCACCACGCCGGGGTGTGACGCGCAGTTTCTCGCAAGGCTTATCTGGCTGTCGTCAAAACCGATTCTGAATCTTGATGGCGTGGGTGAATCAGTGTGGCGCACGGTGCAACATGCGCGCCCGCTGGAGCATCTGTTCTCGTGGCTGACATTGACGCCAGCGCAGCTGCAGGGGATTCCAGGGATAACCGTCGGGCGCGGGCAGCGGCTTTGGCACCAGTTTAATCTGGCGCGCGAACAGCCCTTTCTGCGCTGGGTCCAGGCGATGGGCGTACCGATACCCCGGGTGGCGCTTGCCGGTCTGGCGAGGGAAAACTGGCAGCAGCTACGGGAACGTTCTGAAGAACAGTGGCAGCGTCTACCGGGCATGGGGGCAGAGAGAGCGAGACAGCTGGTTGCCTTTCTCCAGCACCCGGATGTTGCCGCGCTGGCGCAGTGGCTCAGCGGGCAACATATTCCCGGGTTTTGAGGAGATCAGTGGGCGTTATGGTTGTAGTGGAAGACGGGCAGCCCCAGCTTCCAGCGCAGCGCCAGCATGCGAGCGGTAAAGCCAAACAGCAAGGTGGAGATCACCACGACGTCGTGGCTGCTGACGTAATGCTGCAGGGCAATATAGAGGATAGCTGCCGCAAAAGAGATGCCGGCATACAGCTCTTTCTGGAAAACCAGCGGGATGCGCTTGCAGAACATGTCCCGCAGTACGCCGCCAAATACGCCGGTAATCACTGCGGCAATAGAGGCGATCACCGGTCCTTCTCCCATATCCAGCGCGATTTGCGCGCCGATAATCGAGAATACCACCAGGCCCAGGGCATCGAGGACCAGAAACAGGCGGCGCAGATGGGGCATGACCGGCGCAGCAATGGTCGTTAACACTGCCGCGACGGCGACGATAATGACGTATTCCGGATGTTTTACCCAGCCCAGCGGGTAGTGACCCAGCAGGATATCCCGGACTGAGCCGCCGCCCAGTGCGGTGGCGGTAGCAATGATGATGACGCCAAAAGTGTCCATCCGGCGGCGACCGGCGGCCAGAGCGCCGGTCATCGCTTCCGCGGTAATACCGATTAAATACAGAATATGAAGCAGCATAAATCCCCCACAATGATGTCGGGCAGATTAGCGATTTGTGCGTAAGATCACGATTGAGATTTTCTAAGGTGAAGCATTTACACCAGGAAAAACTAATGTGAGAGATATTTCATGAGCAGTATTGCAGGGGGATGTTGATCGAAGGATGAGAAAAAAAGATAAGTAAAAGTAATGCTGGCTCGCAACAAGACGAGCCAGCAAAAGAGATTACTCGATGTTCTGGATCTGCTCGCGCATTTGCTCGATCAGGACTTTCAGTTCGATGGCGGAATTGGTCACTTCGGCATTAATGGATTTTGATGCCAGCGTGTTCGACTCGCGGTTAAATTCCTGCATCATAAAGTCAAGACGGCGGCCAACGGCTTCTTTCTTCTTCAGGATGTTCCAGGTCTCTTTTACGTGCGCTTCCAGACGGTCCAGCTCTTCGGCGACGTCGATACGCTGTGCCATTAGCACCAGCTCTTGTTCGAGACGGTTGTTTTCCAGCTGCACTTCCGCATCTTCCAGTTTGGCCACCAGGCGTTCGCGCTGCCACTGTAAGATTTCCGGCATATGAGCGCGCACTTTGGCGACCTCAGCGGTGACGCCTTCCAGACGTTGCTCAATAAGCGCTTTCAGCGCCTTACCTTCGGTCTCGCGGGCAACGATAAAATCATCCAGCGCGCCGTTCAGGGCCGACAGAATATCAGCGGCAATCGCATCGAGATCTTGTTCCTGAGCGGCCATGACTCCAGGCCAGCGCAGAATATCAACCGGGTTGATTTCGCCTTCGTCGCTCTGCATCTTGACCCAGTTGGCGGCATTGACCAGCTGTTTTGCCAGGTTTTCGTTGAGAATCAGCTCGCCCTGGGCGCTGGGATCCTGCTCAAAACGCAAGGTACATTCAACTTTGCCACGGGTCAGGCGAGAACGAATACGCTCGCGCACGACAGGCTCCAGGCTACGGAACTGCTCCGGCAGACGGAAATAAGTTTCCAGATATCGTTGGTTTACCGAGCGCAGTTCCCATGCGGCGCTGCCCCATTCACCCTTGATTTCACGCCGGGCATAGGCGGTCATACTGCGGATCATAGACGTTCCTGTTTTTAAAGGAGAGTGAGGTGGATTATAGCTTTCAGGGCCTTATCAGGATAGGAATAAGCGAGCATTATCCGTATATACACGTTATCCTTCTGACAGCCCCTCTGTTGGCGGCATCGCTCCGCCCTGAGCGCCAGTTATCTATGCTGTCAGGGGCGCGTCACCTCATGCATCCCGCATGATTTTGTGTATAATGCGCGCCACATTCGTTTCAAGCCGGAGAGATCATTATGCGTCCAGCAGGTCGTAGCGCTAATCAGGTGCGTCCCGTCACCCTGACCCGTAACTATACAATACACGCAGAAGGCTCCGTGCTGGTCGAATTTGGTGACACTAAAGTGTTGTGCACCGCATCGATCGATGAAGGCGTGCCGCGCTTCCTGAAAGGTCAGGGCCAGGGTTGGATCACGGCGGAATATGGCATGCTGCCGCGTGCAACGCATACCCGTAACGCGCGTGAAGCCGCGAAAGGGAAACAGGGCGGCCGTACCATGGAAATCCAGCGTCTGATTGCCCGTGCCCTGCGCGCGGCGGTAGACCTGAAAGCGCTTGGCGAATTCACCATTACCCTTGATTGCGACGTTCTGCAGGCAGACGGCGGCACTCGTACCGCATCGATTACCGGCGCCTGTGTGGCACTGGCCGATGCGCTGAATAAGCTGGTCGCGGCGGGTAAACTGAAAACCAACCCGATGAAAGGGATGGTGGCGGCGGTTTCTGTCGGTATCGTCAATGGCGAAGCGCTTTGCGATCTGGAATATGTCGAGGATTCAGCGGCGGAAACCGATATGAACGTGGTGATGACCGAAGATGGTCGCATCATTGAGGTACAGGGCACCGCGGAAGGCGAGCCGTTTACCCACGAAGAGCTACTCACCTTGCTGGCGCTGGCCCGCGGGGGTATCGAATCCATTGTCGCGACGCAGAAAGCGGCGTTAGAAAATTAATTTTAAGGGCGGCTGATGAGCCGCCCTTTTTTTTACGTTTTATCCTTCATGCGGTCTTTCTCGGCTGCCACACGCGACCAGCTCACAGCGTTATCGACGTATCTGTGCCGCCTGATGACGCGTGAAGTATTTGGCGTAAACCTAAATGATGAAAAGTAAGATGAGGAGCGAATCCATGAAACCGTATCAGCGCCAGTTTATTGAGTTTGCGCTTAACAAGCAGGTACTTAAGTTTGGCGAATTTACGCTGAAATCCGGGCGTAAGAGCCCCTATTTCTTCAACGCCGGCCTGTTTAATACCGGGCGCGATCTGGCACTGTTAGGCCGTTTCTACGCCGAAGCGCTGGTCGATTCCGGAATTGATTTCGATCTGCTGTTTGGGCCGGCTTATAAAGGGATTCCTATCGCGACGACTACCGCGGTTGCGCTGGCGGAGCACCATGACCTGGATTTGCCTTACTGCTTTAACCGCAAAGAAGCAAAAACCCACGGTGAAGGGGGCAACCTGGTCGGCAGTCCCCTGCAGGGACGCGTCATGCTGGTTGACGATGTGATTACCGCAGGCACCGCGATTCGCGAGTCGATGGAAATTATCCAGGCGCACGGCGCGGAACTGGCCGGCGTGCTGATCTCTCTGGACCGTCAGGAACGCGGTCGCGGCGAAATCTCGGCGATTCAGGAGGTCGAGCGTGACTACGGCTGCAAAGTGATTTCTATCGTTACTCTGAAAGACCTGATTGCCTATCTGGAAGAGAAGCCGGAGATGGCTGAGCATCTGGCGACGGTACGTGCTTACCGCGAAGAGTTTGGCGTATAAGTCAAAAGCCCCGGAGGCGATATGCCTCCGGGATTTCCGCTACCGCAGCTGTGCGGCGACCAGCGGCCAGCGGGCGTCAAAATCATCCGTCGGACGATATTTAAACTCGCTGCGCACAAAACGCGACAGCATGCCTTCGCAAAATGCCAGTAGCTGGCTGGCCAGTAGCGCCTCATCGATGGTGTAGCCTTCACCTTCACGCATTTTCTTCTCACGCATGACCTGGCGTAGCTGAACCTCGATACGCTCAAACAGCTGGTTAATCCGCCCCTGGAGACGATCCTGTTCGAACATCAGCGCATGGCCGGTCAGAATGCGCGTCAGCCCAGGATTACGCTCACCAAACCCAAGAATCAGCAGTACAATCAGACGCAGGCGCGCTGATGTATCTTTTTCATCTTTTAAAATCAAATTGATGCGCGTAATCAGACTGTCTTCGATAAACTCGATCAGGCTATCGAACATGCGGGTTTTACTGGGGAAATGGCGGTACAACGCCGCTTCGGACACGCCGACAGACGCCGCCAGTTTCGCTGTGGTAATGCGTTGGCTACCATCGCTGGATTCAAGCATCAGGGCCAGAGACTGAAGTATTTCTTCGCGACGATTCCTTTTCGCAGTTTGTTTTTCTGCCATGTTTTAAAATACCCCTGAAAATAAGCACTTGTCAGGCAGGCATCCACAAAGTGACCGCAAACGGTCGTTTGCGGTGATGTTATTGCATTAGTGCACTTTGGGATGCGGATTCGATGTGGTCGGGCTTATGCGCGCCCTGAGTGACCAAAGCCACCTTCGCCACGTTCGGTGGCGTCAAAATCTTCCACCAGGTTAAATTCCGCCTGTACGACGGGTACAAAGACCATTTGAGCGATGCGCTCGCCAGGTTCAATCGTAAAGCTCTGCTGGCCGCGGTTCCAGACGGAAACCATCAGCTGCCCCTGGTAGTCGGAGTCGATAAGACCAACCAGGTTGCCCAGAACCACGCCGTGCTTATGACCCAGCCCGGAGCGCGGTAGAATCACCGCCGCCAGAGACGGATCGGCGATATGAATAGCCAGACCGGTCGGCAACAGCGTGGTTGCACCCGGCGCCAGCTCTACGGCGTCGTCGAGACAGGCTCGCAGGTCAAGTCCGGCGGAGCCGGAGGTGGCATAGGTCGGCAGCGGAAATTGCTGGCCAACGCGCGGGTCCAGAATCTTAACGTCGATTTTTTTCATCATAACGGGTCACGATCTCGTCGAGTAATAATTGGCCAAGGAGTTCTTTACGCTCAAGTGGTAAGCGCTTATCTCCATCCTGCCAGAAAAGGTGTAATGCGTTGCTGTCGCTGTTAAATCCTTGATCAGGCTGCGAAACATCGTTAGCGCAAATCAGGTCGAGATTTTTGCGCGCGCGTTTTTGCCTCGCGTATTCTTCCACATTATTCGTTTCGGCGGCAAACCCTACGACAAAAGGCCGATTAGCCGTGAGTGCTGCCACCCCGGCAACAATATCCGGATTTTTGACCATTTTGAGGGTGAGTTCATCACCTTGCTTTTTAATTTTTTCTTCAGCGATGGCGACGGCACGATAGTCGGCTACGGCGGCACAACCAATAAAAATCTGCTGCTGCTGAGCGCTTTGCTGGACCGCTGCTTCCATTTCCAGCGCGGTCGTTACATCGATTCGCTGGACAAACGGCGGCGTCGGTAATGCAACCGGCCCGCTCACCAGCGTGACGTTCGCCCCGCGGCTTGCGGCAGCGGCGGCAATGGCAAACCCCATCTTGCCGGAGCTGTGGTTAGTAATATAACGCACCGGATCCAGCGGTTCACGCGTGGGGCCCGCGGTAATCATGATGTTGAGATGTTGCAAATCTTTGACAGGCGAAAAATGCGCGGCGGCTAAATCAACAATCATCATCGGATCCAGCATGCGGCCAGGGCCAATGTCGCCACAGGCCTGGCTACCGCTGTCTGGGCCCCAGAGCAGTATGCCGCGTGAGGCAAGCACCTCAAGGTTATGCTGCGTAGCCGCTGCGCGGTACATTTGCTGATTCATTGCCGGGACAACGGCAACCGGAGAGGGGGTCGCGAGGCAGATAGTGGAAACCAGATCGTTGGCCATACCGGCCGCGACGCGGGCAATCAGATCGGCGGTTGCCGGGGCGAGGATAACCAGGTCCGCCCACTTGCCCAGCTCTATGTGACCCATCGCAGCTTCCGCGGCCGGATCGAGCAGACTATCGGAGACCGGATAGCCAGACACTGCCTGCAGGCTCAGTGGCGTAATGAAGGCTTTGGCGGCTTCCGTCATGGCAACACGCACATCCGCGCCACGGTCACGCAGGCGGCGCACCAGTTCCGGCGTTTTATAGGCAGCAATGCCGCCGCTCACGCCAAGAACGATCTTTTTACCAGCCAGACTCATCATGATTCTTTCCTGTTGCAGTACACCAGAATCCGCGCATATTACCACAATCCGGTCGCCGTCGCGTGACTGCCAGGAATTCACTTTGCGAGGCGCTGCGCAAGAGGTACATGCGGTAGTCGGCAGCACCGTCGGGCTGTGCCAGGATGGGGGGCACGAGAAAGGAGAGGCCCTATGGATACACCGGAACCCCTGATGCCACGGGAAAAAATGTGGCTTTACGGCATTGAAACGTTGTCGGACGTTGAGCTGCTGGCGCTGTTTTTGCGCACCGGAACGCGGGATAAAGATGTCATGACGTACTCGCATGACCTGCTACAGCGTTTTGGCTCGCTGTATGGCCTGCTGTCAGCGAATAAAGCACAGTTTGAGACGGTAGACGGGATTGGCCTGGCGAAATATGCCCAGCTAAAAGGGGTGGCTGAGCTGGCGCGGCGTTATTTTAGCCTGCGGCTGGTTGAAGAGCCTTCTCTGGTCACGCCGATGATGACGCTGGAGTTTTTGCAAAGCCATCTCTCTGATGAAGAGCGGGAGATCTTCATCGTGATCTTTTTAGATAATCAGAACCGGGTATTGAAACATAGCCGGCTTTTTTCTGGTACTCTTAGCCACGTAGAGGTGCATCCGCGAGAAATTGTACGCGAAGCCATCAAAGTGAACGCCGCTGCGGTGATCCTTGCACATAATCATCCGTCCGGTAGTCCCGAGCCGAGTAAGGCCGACAGACTGATGACCGAACGTGTGGTAAAGTGTTGTGGTTTCATGGATATACGAGTACTCGATCATCTCGTAATCGGCCGCGGTGCGTACGTATCTTTTGCCGAACGCGGCTGGATTTAGCCCCGATCACGCGATCCAGCGGGATCTTTGTCTGTTCGGGACTTGAGCACATCGCCGAGTCAGCGTATACTACGCCACCTTTGAGAATCTCGGGTTTGGCATTTGGGCCTGGCAATCGATGGTTCACTTAGAACTGCGATGACCGGGCTGTAAAGCCTGACGAGGCGCCGATACCCCATACGAAGCTCGAGCTAATTTGATTTTTGGAGAATAGACATGTCCCGAGTCTGCCAAGTTACTGGCAAGCGTCCGGTGACCGGTAACAACCGTTCCCACGCACTGAACGCGACCAAACGCCGTTTCCTGCCGAACCTGCACTCTCACCGTTTCTGGGTTGAGAGCGAAAAGCGTTTTGTCACCCTGCGTGTATCTGCTAAAGGTATGCGTGTTATTGATAAGAAAGGCATCGATACAGTTCTGTCTGAACTGCGTGCCCGTGGCGAAAAGTACTAAGTACTAAGAGGAAATAAATCATGGCTAAAGGTATTCGTGAGAAAATCAAGCTGGTTTCTTCTGCTGGTACTGGTCACTTCTATACCACCACGAAGAACAAACGTACTAAGCCGGAAAAACTGGAACTGAAAAAATTCGATCCAGTTGTCCGTCAGCACGTTTTATACAAAGAAGCTAAAATCAAATAATTTTAGTTTCCTTGTAAAGAAAACCCCGCCCCGGCGGGGTTTTTTGTTTTTGTCCGGCAGACACCGTCGGATAAACCCTCCCGGGAATTTACTTCCCTACCGTCTGTTGCTGCATCACAATACTCTGGGTTAACGGAGGAAAACGAATGCCTGAATTACCTGAGGTAGAAACCAGCCGGCGTGGCATCGAACCATTCCTGGTGGGCGCGACCATTCTGCATGCTGTTATTCGCAACGGACGTCTGCGCTGGCCGGTCAGTGAAGAAATCTATCGTTTGAGCGACATACCGGTGCTGAGCGTGCAGCGGCGTGCCAAATATCTGCTGCTCGAGCTTCCCGGCGGCTGGATTATTATCCACCTTGGGATGTCGGGAAGTCTGCGGATTCTGAGTGAAGAGCTGCCCGCAGAAAAGCACGATCACGTTGACCTGGTGATGAGTAATGGCAAGGTCCTGCGCTACACCGACCCGCGCCGCTTTGGCGCCTGGCTGTGGACCCGCACGCTGGAAGGGCATCCTGCGTTGGCGCATCTTGGTCCAGAGCCCTTAAGCGATGATTTTAATGCCGACTATTTGCAGCACAAGTGCGCGAAAAAGAAAACCGCCATTAAGCCCTGGCTGATGGATAACAAGCTGGTGGTCGGGGTAGGCAATATCTACGCCAGCGAATCGCTGTTTTCGGCCGGGATCCATCCCGATCGGCTGGCGTCTTCGCTGTCGCGCGAAGAGTGCGAACGGCTGGTAAAAGTGATTAAAGCGGTGCTGCTACGCTCGATTGAGCAGGGGGGCACGACGCTGAAGGATTTCCTGCAAAGTGATGGCAAGCCGGGCTACTTCGCTCAGGAGCTGCAGGTTTATGGCCGCAAGGGCGAACTTTGTCGCGTTTGTGGTACGCCGATTACGGCCAGCAAACATGCTCAGCGGGCAACATTTTATTGCCGCCAGTGCCAGAAGTAAGGTGCTGATGTTGCCACCATCCCGGTGACGCTTCGTTGAGCGGGCTACGAGTCTACGCGATTGCTGACGAGTAGCCCGGACGGGTGCCGGGCATCATTCTGCGGCGCAAGATGACAGCTTTTTCAGCAGCGCCTGGTGTACGTTGGCCGGCAGGAAGTGGGAAACATCGCCCTGGTGGCGGGCCACTTCCTTCACCAGCGATGAAGAGATAAACGACCACTCTTTGCAGGGCATCAGGAAGACGCTTTCCAGGGTCGGCATCAGGTGGCGGTTCATATGTGCCAGCTGCATCTCATATTCGAAATCCGCTACCGCGCGTAAACCGCGAATGAGGATATTCGCCTGCTGCGCGCGGGCAAAATTCGCCATCAGATCGCTGAAACCAACCACCTCGACGTTGACCAGATGCGCCGTTGCCTGCTCCGCCAGCGCAATACGCTCGTCGAGCGTGAACATCGGTTTTTTGCTCGGGCTGGCGGCAATGGCCAGCAGCACCTTGTCAAACATGCTGGCGGCACGCGTGACGATATCGATATGCCCGTTAGTAATGGGGTCGAAGGTGCCCGGATAGATCGCTTTTGTGCTCATAATTACACTTTCTCTGAATAGCCGCGGCTCAGCGCCCACAGCTCGGTGTATTTATTAAACGTATACTGCGCATTGACCACGGCGAGTAGCCAGCCCTGTTTACCATCCAGCACGCCGCCACGCAGCAGCAGCGTTTTCACAAAAGCTCCCAGCGTATGGCCGAAGATGCTCGCCAGAGAGGTTTTCTTCCCCTTCTGGTGACGCTCCCGTGCCCAGGCTGAGGCATAGGCCAGCTGCTTTTGCTGGAAGCCGGAGAAGTCGCGGCAGGTCAGATGCAGTAAATCGCCCGGCAGCTCGATAACCTGCGCGCCTTTGGCATCGAGCGATTCGTGCACCAGATTATTGTTATAGCGGAAACGGCTGCGTTCGTACAAACGCATGACGCGGTCGGGATACCAGCCGCTATGGCGCATAAAGCGGCCAAGGAAATAGTTACGCCGGGCGATGCTGTAGACGGCGCCGCTTTGGGGCGCCTCCAGTACGCGGCGAAGCGAGCTGGCCAGCTCCGGCGTCACGCGCTCATCGGTATCAATCATCAGCACATAGTCGCCGGTCGCGTAGTCCTGGGCGCGCTGACGCTGAATACCGTAGCCTTGCCAGTCGCTGTTGATGTAGACCGTTGCGCCGAGGCTGCGGGCCAGTTCGACGGTGTTATCGCTACTGCCAGAGTCCAGCAGCACGATTTCATCGGCCCAGTCTACCGAGGCCAGACAATCAGCCAGCAGATCCGCCGCATTTTTGGCGATCATCACGACGGACAGTCGGGTCGACATTAGTGGCTCCGCTGCGGCAGATAGGGTTGCAGTAAATGTAGCAGACGCGAGAGCGCACCCTGGTTTTGATGCAACACTTCCACCGCGTGACGGCCGTACCACAGTCGATAGTCTTCATCGGTGAGCAGATTGGCGATCTGGGTGACCAGCGAACTGACGTCGGTGACCGTAATCAGGCCATCGTCCTGCTGCAACTTGGCGCAAATATCTTTGAAGTTGAAGGTGTGCGGGCCCATCAGTACCGGGATAGCGTGTGCCGCCGGCTCCAGCGGGTTGTGACCGCCGCGCTCGACCAGACTGCCGCCAACGAAGGCGAGGTCGGCAATGCCGTACAGCAGCATCAGCTCGCCCATGGTATCGCCGATCACCACCTGGGTGCTGTTCGACGGGATTTCGCCGGTACTGCGCAGCGTGAAACTCATCCCCGCTTTCTGCACCATTTCTCGTGCATCGGCGAAGCGCTCCGGGTGACGAGGGACGAGAATCAACAGCAGGTCCGGGAAGGTATCGAGCAGCTTCCTGTGCGCCTGCAGGATAATTTGTTCTTCACCGTCATGGGTGCTGGTGGCGATCCAGACTTTGCGGTGCGGCGCCCACTGGCGGCGGAGGGTAATCGCGCGTGCCGCCAGCTCTGGCGTCACGGAAATATCAAATTTGAGGCTGCCGGTGACCGCCAGCTGGTTGCGCTTCAGACCCAGCGCCAGAAAGCGATTGCCGTCTTCTTCATTCTGCGCCGCAATCAGCGTGATGCGACTGAGCAGCCGACGCATAAATTTCCCAAGTTTCGCGTAGCCTTTGGCGGAACGCTCCGACAAACGGGCGTTAGCGATGACCAGCGGGATTTTACGTTTGTGCAGCGCGGCGACCATATTCGGCCACAGCTCGGTTTCCATCACAATAACCAGCTTCGGTTGCACCGTGTTGAGAAAGCGGTTCATGGCGCAGGGCAAATCGTAAGGCAGATAGACATGGTGAACATCTTTGCCGAAGGCGGACATGGCGCGTTCTGAGCCGGTCGGCGTCATGGTGGTGACGGTGATAGGCAGCGAGGGGTAGCGGTGGCGCAGCGCGCGCACGAGCGGGATAGCAGCAAGCGTCTCACCCACGGAAACGGAATGCAGCAGAATCCCATCCGGCGCTACCTTGTTCTGACAGAAGCCATAACGTTCAGCCCAGCGCTTTCGGTAGGCAGGGGCCTTACGGCTGCGCAGCAGCAGTCGCAGCCATACCAGCGGCTGAATAAGATAGAGTAGGGTGGTATAAAGCAATTCCAAGCGATTTATCCGATTTATGTTTTAGCGGGCAAATTCTAAGCATTTAGCCCGCGTAAAGCTATCTCTTTGGCGGAAACAACGGGATTCAGAGTCAGGCCGCGTCGCGATAGCGTTTAATGCGCAGGTAGCGTCGGCCAAGGCGCCAGCGTAAACGGAAGGTACGCGCATTTTTCCAGATCAGACGCCAGATGCCGCGGTCAAAGAATTCTTTAATGATAATATGCTTTTTTGACTCATCTTTCATGCTATCAAAGGTATGAATAATTCCCAGCCCCTCTTTGGCGATTTGCCAGCGGCAGGCGGCAATATGACGCACCTTATCGGGATAGCGTTGGTTGATGGCTTCCAGCATCTCCAGAATTTTCATGTAGTGGCGCGCCGAGCGCATCAGCGTGTCGTCGTTGTCCGGCTTGTGCGATACCGATTCCGAGTGAATATAGTAATCGTAGAACTGTTCGCTGGTGTACTGCACGCGTTCAGCCGCCAGCAGCGCTTCGGTGGTCCATGGAATGTCCTGATGACGTAATCCGGGCTCGAAGTGGAACTTGTGCTGCATGATAAATTCGCGGCGATAGATGTTCAGCCAGGTCACGTGCAGGAATTTGCGCGAATCCAACGCCTGTTTAAGCCAGACGTGGCCTGGCAGGATACCGGTCGACGGCAGACGGTCCGGTGGAAGAATCGGGTGGATATCTTTTCGGGTTTCGTAAACGTAGCGGCCGTTACAGGTGGCGACATCAAGGCGGCCCTTTTCGGCCATCTCCAGCAGCGTGCGGTACATTCCAGGATAAAGCTTATCGTCAATATCCGGGAAGGCCAGGTACTTGCCGCTTGCCACAGCCAGGCCGGTATTACGCGCAACCGAGACGCCCTGGTTTTCCTGTTCCAGCACGATAATATGCGGTAAGCGTGCTTTCCATTCGTCGATAACCGCCAGGCTACCGTCCGTCGAACCGTCGTTGACCAGGATCAGCTCATAGCTTTCCAGCTGCTGTTGTTCAATGCACTCAAAGAATTGCGCAAGGAATTTTTCGCCGTTATAAACGGCAGCCACAATGCTCAGTAAAGGCGTTTGACTCATAAATCATTCGATCCTGGTTAAATAGCGGCGTCAGCCGCGACGCAGCTGACGGTACTGCTGACAAATCGTATCCACACTGAATTTTTCCAGTGCAGAAGGTTCGATAGCGGGTGGGTTATGGTAAATGCTTTGCATCGTCCGGGCCAGCGCCGGGCTGTTCAGATCGGCCAGACCGCGGGCTAATTCGCCGGTGAGAATTTCCGTCACCCCGCCAGGACAGCGGGTGCTGGCGACCGGGGTATTGAGCAGAAGAGCCTCAACCACCACGTTACCAAAGCCTTCGCTGTCGGAGCTGAGCACCAGCATCCGCGCATGCTTAATCCACGGCAGCGGGTTTTTCTGGAAGCCTTTAAACAGGACACGATCGGCAACCTGTAGCTGCTGTGCCAACTGGCGCAGGCGCTGTTCCTGCTCCGGTTTACCCTGACCCAGCAGCACCAGCGGCGCGGTGATTCCGCTTTGCGCATAGGCTTCGATCAGGCGATCGTGACGTTTCCCCGGGTGGAACCGACCGACGTGAATAATATAATCACCCGCGGGCTGCTCGCCAGGGGCATCGGCGGCGGCGCGCAGAGCGGGAATATCGAACGGGTTATAAATAGTTTTTAACTGTGCCGGGCGAATAGCGAACTGTTCGACCAGATCCTGGCCTACCGCATCGGAGACGGTAATGACGTTGCGCCCCTGATAGACACGCTTAATCTTCTGCTGCTTCATCCAGCGATCAAATCCGCTGCGATGGCCCAGATAGGATGTGGAAAAGACGCCATGCAGGCAGAACCAGACGTTCCGGTTTTTCAGCGACCGGCTGCGGGCGACAATGCGATCGGTTTTATGCAGGTTGGAGAGCACCAGATCGAATTCGCCCTGCTGCTCGGCGTTGACTATGGCTGCATCCAGCTGGCGGGCACGGCGCGAAAGTTCGGTGATTTTGCGCCAGGGTGTCCGGCTGCGATCGCTCACAACCTGATAATCCAGCCCTTCCGGCAGCGCATAATCACAGACGTCGCGCAGGGAAAACAGCGAGACCCGTTCGCCCTGGCGCAGAAAACGCTCTGCCAGGGTCAGCACGACCTTTTCCGCTCCGCCGCCGGGCAGGCCGTCGATCACAAACAGTATACGCATCGTTATTTCACCAGATCCTGATAGAGGGAGAGCAGCTGCGTCGAGAGTCGTTCGCTGGTGCAGGTCATGATGCGTTCGCGGGCGCGTTGGCCTTCCGCAGAACCTGACGCGCGGGCAGGAAGCGCCATCACCGCCTGCTGAAGCGCCGGGATATCCAGCGCATCGCAAACATAGCCATTGCTGCCCTGAATGATAAACTCCGCGCCGCCGCAGCCGGTGGTGGTAATGACCGGCAGGCCGCAGGCCATCGCTTCGAGAATAACGTTAGGGAACGGATCGTACAGCGTCGGCAGCAGCAGGCCGTCGGCCATCTGATAGAACGGCAGGGTTTCCGACTGCATGCCGAAAAAGCGGACCCGTTCCTCGCAGTTGAGGGTTTTCGCCAGCGCCTGATAGCGATGCTGATCTTTGTCTTTACCGACGACCAGCAGATAGCGATCGGTGGGGGCGATGGCGCGGATCGCCGCATCCAGCCCCTTGCGCTCAAAGCCGGAGCCGACGTAGATCAGGCAGGTTGCCTGGAGCGGCAGATTCCATTGGTTACGTAGCGCAACAAAGGCCGCTTCCGTAGGCGGCAGAAAACGCTGGCTATCGATGGCGTTATAGATAACGTGGATTTTCTCCGCCGGCAGGCCGAAGTCTTCAATAATCTCGCGTTTTATCATTTCCGCGTTGCAGATGACGCCGCGCAGGTGCGAGTCCTGGTACATTTCGCGCTCAGCCTGCATCACATAGCGATGGTAGCGGTCGGCAAACAGCAGGCGGCTTTTCCAGCCGGGCAAAATGCGCGAGCGCTGCTGTAGCCAGCGGCGGTGCACGCCGTCTCCGGCGCGGTACAGGTCGCAGCCGGGAATGCGTTCATGACTCTGCACCAGATCGAAATGTTCGCTCTGCCACAGCTGGCGGGCGGCGTCGGCAAAACCGCGTTCGCGGCTGATCCGCCCCCACTTACGCGGGTTGCAGATATGAATATTCCAGTCGGGTTTCACCGGTCCTTGCCATTCGCGAGTAATGACGTTCAGTTCAAGATTGCTGCTATCAAGGGCTTCCAGCGCGCGGGAGACAAAGCGCTCCGCGCCGCCGTCCGGGCGATATTTCTGTCGCACCAGGGCCAGCCTGAATTTGCTCATGCCAGTACCTTTTTCGCCGCCGCGATAACCGCGTCGGTGGGAATTAAATCGAGATAACGTTCGTCTGTGCCGGTATCGATATCATCCGGGTCGGGAATAGAGCCGAAATCCCCCGCCCAGATCACCTCGCCTTTGGCCTGCCATGGACGCCAGAAGGTGAGCTTGGAGGGGCCGAACAGCGCCACCAGCGGCGTACCCAGCGCGGCGGCCATATGCATCGGTACGGAGTCGACGCCGATGAACAGGCGGCCATGGTCGATGACGGATGCCAGCTGGCGTAGCGTCAGCTGACCGGCGAGGGAGTGCAAACGCGCATTGGGGCAGCCCGCCATAATGGTTTCGATCATCTGCTTCTCTTTGATATCAGGACCGGAGGTCAGCACGACCGGATAGCCCGCGTCAGAGAGAGCGTTAATCAGGGCGCTCATCCGCTCTTCGCGCCAGCACTTAAAGAACCAGCGGGAGGTCGGCTGAATGACGATATAGTTGTCCTGAAATCCTTCCGGCAGCCGCGCACGGCTGGCGTCCCAGTCCTGCTCGCTGTAGCCCATTTTCGCCGGCGCGTCATTAATATCCAGCCCAAGCGGCGCCAGAATCGACAGATTCTGCTGCACGGTGTGCAGCTGGTTATGCTGCTGCGTTGCGGCGAGAGCGGTATGACAAAAACGCCATGCCGGGTGACGACGCTTCGGGAAGTCAAAGCCGATACGGGTTGGCGCGCCGGTCAGTTTGGTGATAATTGCGCTTGGCCACTGATCGGCAAGATTGAGCACCATATCGTAGCGCTGCTGGCGCAGCGCGCGAATCAACTGCCACTCCATCTTGAGCTGGTGGCCGGTACCCTGTTTTTTCCAGCGCCGGTCAATGGCGAAAATCTGGTTGATATCAGGATTGGCGGCGAGCATATCCCGGGTTTCTTCATAAAGCAGAACATCAACGCTGGCCGCGGGATATTGCTGTTTGAGGGCGTGAATGAGCGGCGTGATCAGCAGCATATCGCCATGATGGCGCAGCTTAATAACCAGGATTCGCGTCGGGGTCACAGGGCCGGAAGTGCGGGTTTCAGGCGTCATTCTCTGTTCTTCATTCAATATCAGGTTTCCGATTCTAGGGGATCAGACTGATTGAGAGAAGCGTTGTATTGCTCTACCATGACCCGATACGTATGCTCTGAGGACGTTTTCGTGCACAATCCCGCATTTCTCATCACGATTGATACAGAGGGCGATAACCTCTGGCAAAAACATGACAGCATTACCACCGAGAATGCGCGCTATTTACCGCGTTTTCAGCAGCTTTGCGAAAAGTATGGTTTTAAACCCGTCTATTTGACCAACTATGAAATGGCGATTGATCCCTTTTATATCGAATTCGCCAAAGATGTGATTGCCCGCGGGACGGCGGAAATCGGCATGCACCTCCACGCCTGGAACAGCCCGCCGACGGACCCGTTGACCGATGACGACTGGCGTCATAAGCCCTACCTGATTGAATATTCCGATGCGGCGATGCGCGAAAAAGTCGCTTACATGACCCATCTGCTGGAAGACACTTTCCAGACGAAAATGGTCAGCCATCGCGCCGGACGCTGGGCGTTTGATGAGCGCTACGCCCGTCTGCTGGTGGAGCATGGCTATCTGGTTGACTGCTCGGTCACGCCGCGGGTCAACTGGAAGACGGCGAAAGGCGCCCCGCAGGGGGACGGTGGGACCGATTACCGTCGTTTCCCGCAGCATGCCTATTTCCTTGATGAGAATGATATCAGTCGCGAAGGCCGCTCTTCGCTGCTGGAAGTGCCGATGAGCATTCAGTATAAGCACTCCGGCTGGATGAACAGCGTGAAGCAGGGCTACGATCGCTTGCGCGGCAAAGTGCGCTCGCCTTCCGTTCACTGGCTGCGCCCGATGGGGGGAAATGTCGACACCATGAAGAAAGTGGTGCAGCAGACATTGACTCAGGGTAATGATTACGTCGAATATATGCTGCACTCTTCTGAGTATATGCCTGGCGGCAGCCCAACATTTAAAAATAAACAGGATATCGAGCAGTTATATGTCGACCTGGAAGCATTTTTTAACTGGCTGGCGCCGCAGGTGAAGGGAATGACGTTGGCAGAATATTACCAGCGGAAACACACACAGCGATAAAAGGCACCCTAAGGTACCGTATGCGTATCCTTAAACAACTGACGCGGAAGAAGAATGCTTTCTTCCGCGACATTAAATTTAATTTAATTAATTTTCGTTATAGAAATAAAGCTGAGCGCCAGCCGTTTAATCCGGCTCAGGTGAAACGCATTTTATTACTGCGTCTGGATGACAAAGTCGGTGACATGGTGGTGACCACAGGCTGTGCCAGACTTCTTGCCGAGCGCGGCTATAAAGTCTCTGTTCTCACCGGTCCTGTCTGTATGCAAATATTAGCAGGCTCAATATTTCTTGAGAATATATATTTGTATAAACCGCGGATGTCTCTCGCTGCATTACGGGCACTTAATTTTGATGTGGTCATCGATTTTGATGATGTGAAAACCTATGAACGGTTTAAGTTTCTCTCTGATTTACGCGCGCCCTGCGTGATTGGTTTTAATAAAGAGAAATATAAGCTGTATGACCAGTCAATCGCCTTTTATGATAGCAAAAGCCATATTTCCGCCCGTTATAAACAGGTGGTTAAGCTTTTTGGCGTGAGAGATGAGCACTATCATTATCACGTTCCCGGCGATATACGCGAGCGTGAGCGAGTGGAAAAGTTACTGGCGACAGAAAGTGACAGACAGCTATGCGTCGCCATCAACCCCTTTACCGCATCAACCGATAAGGACTTCTGCCGTCATCAGGTCGCCACGCTCATTGAGCGACTCCGTCAGCTACCCTATAAAGTGAGCGTGGTGATGGTTGGCCGCAGTGAGAAAATCCGTCAGCTTGGGCTGGATATGGCGCTGTATCTGGCCGACAGCAATATCAACTCGGCAGTAGAAGTTATCCGCTGCTGCGATCTGGTGATTACCGCTGACACTTCCATTGTGCACATTGCCAGAGTGTTTGATAAGCCAATGGTGGCGGTCTATAACAAGCGCAAGCTCAAGGATACTGGCCTGCCGGGTTATACCATCTGGGCCCCGGGTTATGCTAAGGCCAGACAGATTGTCTGCGAGGAAGAGAACGTGGCGGATGTCTCGATTGACGCCATATGGCCGATGATCAAAGAACAGGCTGATAGTCTGGTGGCCACGCGCTTGCGGCAATAAAAAAGGGCCCGGACGGGCCCTTCTCTGTTACGGTTTCACGACGGCCTTACGGCCGTTTTGCCGTCAGGTTATTGCTTAACGCAATCCCGAGCGGTAGCCAGAACAGCACCCAGGTTTCTCGTGGGTTGCTGACGATAAACATCCCCTGCGACGCCATAAAAATCAATGCGTACATGAAGATCGCCAGGCCGTACCGGCTGTCGCCGCGGCGTTTGCACCATGCCCGCCATAATCCGCTGGCGATGACCGCCAGCAGCAGCAGCAGGCCAATGATGCCGCCTTTCAACAGCGAGCCGAGATAGACGCTGTGGGTGGTGGTGATGTGTTCACCGCTGTAGTTAATGAATTCGAGTCCATAATCGAACCCCCGGCCCAGCCAGGGATGGTCCGCGATTTCCGCAAGCGTATGGCGCCAGATGCTGAAACGTAGACCACTCTGCGTCCCCATCTCCTCAAAGCGGGCTAGCAGCAGGTCCCCAACCGGCGTCAGGAAGAAGACCAGCCCGAGCACCACCGCCAGCGTGGCGACGATCGCTAAATTACGGCGCGTAAATACCTGGAGATGCAGCGTGCAGCAGAAGGCCAGCGCCAGGGCGATAATCGGCCCGCGGCTCTGGGTAAAGACCATCATCACCAGCAGGATAGCGATCGGCAGATAGAGATAATGGCCGGCTTTCTCTTTCAACAGCAGGCAGCAAATTAAGATGGCGATGCCGCAGTATCCTGCCAGGTCGATAACGTTGGTCGGGCCTGGGTTTTCCGGTGAGACTTCGCGCAGGGTCAGTACCAGCGTATGGTCTATCGCCAGCGTCCAGACAGACAGCACGGTGACTCCGGCAACCACGCTGAGCAGCGCCAGATGCCGGGTGCGGGGATGGCCCAGCAGGGTGGCGAGCAGCAACAGGTAGAAGATGAGATAGGTCCCGTGAGTCAGCGGCGAGTCAATATGTTGCGGCGTATGCCCCCAGAGATTGCTGAGCGCATAGTAGACAAAGAAGAGCACCAGCAGCGCATAGGTCGGCCATTGCTGGCGGGTACTCTCCGCCAGCGCCTGGCGATGGTCTTTGTTCAGTAAAGACAGCAGGAACAGCAGAATTGACAGGTGGAGCAGGTTATTCGTCCGGGTGGAGATGCAAAAAATAGCGCTGAAAAATAAAAATAAGGGAAAGAAAAGGGAGTAACCCTGAATGGCATAGTTACTTATTTTTAAAGTACGCATCAAAAGAAACCTTTGCAAAAATCGTTTCCGGCACCGCACTCTCCTGAGAGAAATTGATGACCCGAATATGGTTTTGTTGTAGCACACAAGCGGCGTGCGAAAAGGACGGGATGACCAGGTCATCCACTTTGTTTGCCAGGTAGGAAGGCAGTTTATTCTGTTGTGTTTCGTAGAACCGCGGTTGGTGGAAATTATTCATGTCCAGCCCGCTGATAAGAATGGTGTCGAATCCCAGCCAGGCGAGGATCTGTAAGGACCAGTAGACCACGGTTCCGGCATCAAAGACCCCGTGGCGGATATCGGTGCTAAAGCAGATATCCTGACGCTCAGGGTGGAAACGCAGCGCTTCGATATGCTGATAGGTTTTCCGCATCACGCTGCTGGCGACCTTAGGCTGGTAAATTTTATAGCAGCCGTCTTCAATCAGCGCCAGGCGGCAGCGCAGATCGGCCGGATAGCGATCGTAGATTTTGGCGATCCCGTGCATGGTGGTAAACAGCACAAGATCGGGCTGGCCGATCACCGAGCGAATAATGTCGGGCTGCTTGTCGTAAAACTCCATATCGACAATGGTGTAGAACGAAAACCGCAGCGTATCAGAGAGAAACCAGGCGCCGTTGACGCCCATCACCGGCACGCTCTCCGGCAGTCGTGAAAAATCAATACCGCGGGTAGAGGGGCCGGTCGCCGTCAACAAAACCTCGCCATGCGCGCTGTTTTTTAACGCGCTCAGGCTGACCAGCGGAATGTTTTGACCTTTGTACTGCAGCGTGCGGATTTCACCGCTTTCGCCCCGGGTGATTTTGGTATACGGCCAGAGATTTTCGTTATGGCGAAAAGCACGCGGGTGCGTGTAGCGGTAAATTTGCTTGTACAGTGAACCCATTAAATCAGCCCCTGAGATTGCAGCAGCTGCGCGATGCGGGCGGCGGAAATATCCCCGGTGCTGTTGCCGCTTTCCGGACGTACGACATACTGATTTTTACCGTAACCGCCAATCAACCCCGGGTCGGTGGGGCCATATAACGTAAAATTGGGTTTATCGAGCGCGGCGGTCAGATGGCTCAGGCCGGTATCAACGGAAACCACGCCTCTGGCGCCCGCCAGAACCTGAGCGACCTGTTCCAGGCTCATGCGCGGCAGAACGTCGACAAAGTCGTGACCCTCCGCCAGCCGTTTGGCCCGCGCTTCTTCATGCGGGGCGCCCCACGGCAGCTTAATCTGCAGGCCGCTGTCGGCCAGCAGGGCGATAAGCGCCTGCCAGTGGCTTTCTGGCCAGTGTTTGTCATCGCGGGTCGTGGCATGCAGGAAGACGAGGTACGGCACAGCAGTGGCGGTTTCCGGGCGGGTAAAGTGGCGGGCGATGGCATAATCCCCCTGGCTTTCCGGTCGGGCGTAGCCCAGGCTTTTAGCGAACAGTTCGCGGGTGCGCTCAACGGCATGCTGCTGCTTCGCGATATGGTGGCGGCGATTGTAGAACAGGCTGGCCAGCGGCTCGCGAGCGGTTTGCCAGTCCATACCGTGCTTCACGCCGCGCGCCAGCCGGGTGACCAGCGCGGCGCTTTTGACCAGACCCTGGGCGTCGATAATCGCGTCATATTTCTGTGCCCGTACGGCATCGTGAAAGGCCTGGCGTTCGGCCTTCACCGGCGCGGAAAACCAGGCTTTACGCCAGCGGCGAATGGCGACGGGAATCACCCGATCCACCGCTTCATGCCAGGACGGAATCTGGGCGAACCCTTCCTCGACGACCCAGTCAAAGCGAATGCCGGGAAAAGCTTGCGCGGCATCGGTCAGCGCGGGCAGCGTATGCAGGACGTCGCCCATGGACGAGGTTTTTACGATCAATACCCGCATCCGTTACGCTTCCTCTTTATCGGTTTTTTCCTGCAGGAGCGCGTTTAGCTCTTCCTGTACGCGCTGCGGCGTAATATCGATCAGGCTCTGATGATAACCTTCCGCGGCATCGCCCTTACGGACTTTGTGGTAGCCGCTAATCAGGCGAATCACCCGTGCTTTGTGTGACAGCGGGGGAGTGAAGTCCGGGCTGCTTGGGCCATACAGCGCCACCAGCGGGCGGTCCAGCGCAGCGGCGACGTGCATCAGGCCGGAATCGTTGCTGACCACCGCTTTACAGGCGGCAAGCAGAATGACGGCCTGCTCAAGCTGGGTCTCCCCGGCCAGATTGCGACACCAGGCCTGCTGTTCGCTGCTCAGCGCGGCGATGATCTCTTTGCCCGCTTCGTTATCTTTGGCCGAACCGAACAGGACTATCTGGTAACCGTCGTCGATAAGCTGTTTCGCCAGCTCGGCGTAGTGATAGTGCGGCCAGCGTTTTGCCGGGCCAAACTCTGCGCCGGGGCAGAAGCCGATCATCGGGCGATCGGCTGAGAGATTAAACGCGCTACAGGCCTGCGATTTTTCACCTTCATGAACCTGCAGCTGCGGCCACAGCAGCGGCTGCGGCAGATCTTTGGCGCTGCGCATGACGCCCTTGTCATAGGCCAGCGCGACATAGCGTTCAACCATCAGCGGCCAGGCGTCTTTATCCAGCACTCGCGCGTCGTTCAGCAGACCGTAGCGCATCTCGCCGCGCCAGCCGGTGCGGTGCGGGATGTTGGCGAAGAAGGGGACCAGCGCCGATTTAAACGAGTTCGGTAGCACATAAGCACGATCGTAGCGACGTTCGCGCAGGCTGTGTCCGAGCTTACGGCGCTCGCCGATTGCCAGCGCGCCGTGGCCGAGCGGCATCGGGATGGCTTCGTTAACTTCCGGCATGCGCGACAGCAGCGGACGGCACCACGCAGGTGCCATCACGTCGATTATCGCCTGGGGATAGCGCGCCCTGAGCGTGCGATAGAGACTTTGCGACATCATCATGTCGCCCACCCAAGACGGGCCAACCACCAATATTTTCATGTTATGTCTTACGCGTCGCGGTTGAGCCAGGCCATATATTCCGTTACGCCTTCGGCAACGGTCTTGAACGGCTTATCGTAGCCCGCAGCGCGCAGGTTGGTCAGATCCGCCTGGGTAAATGCCTGGTAGCGGCCTTTCAGCTTCTCGGGGAACGGGATATATTCGATGCTGCCTTTCTTATGGTATGCCAGCGTGGCATCGGCTACCGCCTGGAAAGATTCCGCACGGCCGGTGCCGAGGTTGAAAATACCGGATACGCCGTTTTCCCAGAACCACAGGTTTACCGCCGCCACGTCGCCTACGTAGACGAAATCGCGTTTGAAGCCATCGCTGCCTTCGAACAGTTTTGGGCTTTCGCCGTTATTCAACTGGGTGTTGAGGTGGAAAGCCACGCTCGCCATGCTGCCTTTGTGCCCTTCGCGCGGCCCGTAGACGTTGAAATAGCGGAAGCCAACGATCTGCGAGTCGGCTTCCGGCAGGATCTGACGGACGTATTCGTCAAACAGGAATTTGGAGTAGCCGTAAACGTTCAGCGGCTGCTCATATTCACGGGATTCGATAAAGTCGCTGGTGCGGCCGCCGTAGGTTGCCGCCGACGAGGCGTACAGGAACGGAATCTGACGCTCCAGGCAGTAGTGCAGCACCTCTTTAGAGTACTGATAGTTGTTATCCATCATGTACTTGCCGTCCCACTCTGTGGTGGAAGAGCAGGCGCCTTCGTGGAATATGGCTTCAATTTCACCGAACTCTTCCCCGGCCATCACCTGAATCAGGAAGTCTTCTTTATCCATGTAATCAGCGATATCCAGGTCTACCAGGTTAGCAAACTTGGTGCCGTCTTTCAGATTATCTACGACCAAAATGTCGGTAATGCCTTTGTCATTCAGGGCCTTAACGATGTTGCTGCCGATAAACCCTGCGCCGCCGGTAACGATGATCATAACTGTAACCTTTGAAGTATGGAGTCCAGAGACAATCCGGACATGAATACTCATATCATATCACCACATGGGGCAGGCTTCAGCCATTCGCCGAAAAGCGGGGTGGTGAGCGTGATTTATGCTGCAAATAATTCATCCAGGCATGCATCATCTCGTATCAGCGTATAGCTTTGGGTAATATGTGCCAAATTTTGCCAAATCTGGAGAGTTGCAATGCGTGGTGATTTTTACGAACAGTTGACCAATAGCCTTGAGACCGCTCGTGCGGAAGGGTTATTTAAAGAAGAACGCATTATTACGTCGGCGCAGCAGGCGGATATTACCGTCGGCGGCAGCAATGTGATTAACTTCTGCGCCAATAACTATCTGGGTCTGGCTAACCATCCGCAGCTGATTGCTGCCGCGAAAGCCGGGATGGACAGCCACGGTTTTGGTATGGCTTCCGTGCGCTTTATTTGCGGGACGCAGGACAGCCACAAAGCGCTTGAGAAGAAGCTGGCTGAGTTCCTCGGCATGGAAGATGCGATTCTCTACTCCTCCTGCTTCGATGCCAACGGCGGTCTGTTTGAAACCCTGTTAGGCCCGGAAGATGCCATTATTTCCGATGCCCTGAACCACGCCTCGATCATTGACGGCGTTCGCCTGTGCAAAGCAAAACGCTACCGTTATGCCAATAACGATATGCAGGAGCTGGAAGCACGTCTGAAAGAGGCCCGTGAAGCCGGCGCACGCCACGTGCTGATCGCCACCGACGGCGTATTCTCCATGGACGGCGTGATCGCCAACCTGAAAGGCGTCTGCGACCTGGCGGATCAGTTCGATGCGCTGGTGATGGTCGACGATTCCCACGCCGTCGGCTTTGTGGGTGAAAACGGTCGCGGCTCGCATGAATACTGCGATGTGATGGGCCGTGTCGATATCATCACCGGGACATTAGGTAAAGCGCTGGGCGGCGCATCCGGCGGCTATACCGCCGCGCGTAAAGAGGTCGTTGAATGGCTGCGCCAGCGTTCGCGTCCGTATCTGTTCTCCAACTCGCTGGCCCCGGCGATTGTTGCGGCCTCTATCAAAGTGCTGGAGATGGTGGAGTCCGGTGCTGAACTGCGCGATCGCCTGTGGTCCAACGCGCGCCTGTTCCGCGAAAAAATGACCGCCGCGGGCTTTACGCTGGCCGGCGCCGACCACGCGATTATCCCGGTTATGCTGGGCGAAGCCGTGATTGCGCAAAACTTTGCGCGCGAGCTGCAAAAAGAAGGGATTTACGTCACCGGGTTCTTCTATCCGGTGGTACCAAAAGGCCAGGCGCGTATTCGCACCCAGATGTCGGCGGCGCATACCCCTGAACAAATTGAACGTGCGGTAGAAGCCTTTACCCGCATCGGTAAACAACTGGGCGTGATTGCCTGAGGGCGTGAGATGAAAGCGTTATCCAAACTGAAAGCGGAAGAAGGCATCTGGATGACCGACGTACCGGAACCGGAAGTCGGCCATAACGATCTGCTGATCAAAATCCGCAAGACCGCCATTTGCGGTACCGACGTACACATTTATAACTGGGATGAATGGTCGCAAAAAACTATCCCGGTGCCGATGGTAGTAGGGCATGAGTACGTGGGGGAAGTCGTGGGTATCGGCCAGGAAGTACGCGGCTTTAAGATTGGCGATCGCGTTTCCGGCGAAGGGCATATTACCTGCGGCCACTGCCGTAACTGCCGTGCTGGCCGTACACATCTGTGCCGTAACACGATCGGCGTAGGCGTGAACCGTCCGGGCTGTTTCGCGGAATATCTGGTCATTCCGGCTTTCAACGCCTTCAAAATCCCGGACAACATTTCTGACGATCTGGCGTCGATTTTTGACCCGTTTGGTAACGCGGTCCACACGGCGCTCTCGTTCGATCTGGTTGGTGAAGATGTGCTGGTATCCGGCGCAGGTCCGATTGGGATCATGGCGGCTGCGGTCGCGAAACACGTCGGCGCACGTAATGTGGTTATTACTGACGTGAACGAATATCGACTGGGTCTGGCGCGTAAAATGGGCGTGACGCGTGCCGTGAATGTCGCGCAAGAGAGCCTGACCGATGTGATGGCCGAACTGGGGATGACCGAAGGGTTCGACGTGGGGCTGGAAATGTCCGGTGCGCCGCCGGCATTCCGTACCATGCTGGATACCATGAACCACGGCGGCCGTATTGCGATGCTCGGTATTCCGCCGTCGGATATGTCCATCGACTGGACAAAAGTTATCTTCAAGGGGCTGTTTATCAAAGGGATTTATGGCCGGGAAATGTTCGAGACCTGGTACAAGATGGCCGCATTGATCCAGTCTGGGCTGGATTTGTCGCCGATCATTACCCACCGTTTTGGCATCGATGAGTTCCAGCAGGGCTTTGATGCGATGCGCTCCGGCCAGTCCGGAAAAGTGGTGCTGAGCTGGGATTAAATCTGATAAAACGGCAGCCCGGCTGCGGTCGGGTTTTACGCTGAGCGCCTGCGGGCGCTTTTTTTATTTAGATTTGGATAACATTTCACAGATCCTTCATCGGGAACGCACTTTTTCTAAATCGATTTTTGGCCTATTCGTTTATACAGTTCGTTTAACTACCGTTTAATTTTATAAACACCATGCTTAAACTCTCTGTATGCTTGCTGACCTGTAATTCTGCCCGTCTGCTGAGCCAGGTTTTACCTCCGCTCCTGAAGGTGGCGGATGAGTGCATTGTCGTGGATTCAGGCAGTACCGATACGACGCTGGATATCTGTCGCCAGTTTGGGCTGACGGTACATCATCACCCCTATACCGCTCACGGGGCGCAGATGAACTACGCGACGACGCTGGCCAGCTATGACTGGGTGCTGTGCATGGATAGCGATGAAATTCTCGATAATGAGGTTGTCGCTGAGATTCTGAGGCTGAAAGCCGGCGAGGATCTCGACCCTGTCTGTGCCTGGCGCCTGCCGCGTTACTGGTATGTGCTTGGCGAAGCCGTCAGGACAATTTATCCCGTCTCATCGCCGGATTATCCGGTTCGCTTATTCAATCGTACCACGGCGGCCTTTAATAACCGCCCGGTTGACGATCAGGTGGTCGGCCACGTCAGGTCCGTCAAACTCCCGGGCCGGGTGCGTCACGATACCTTTTATTCGCTGCACGAAGTCTTTAGTAAGCTCAATAGTTATACCACCCGGCTGGTGAAACATCAGAAGATCAAACCCTCGCTGGGCCGCGGGATCATCAGCGCGACTGGCGCTTTTTTTAAGTGGTATCTGTTTAGCGGGGCATGGCGGAAAGGGAAGGTGGGTGCCGTGACCGGGCTGTATGCAACCCTGTACAGTTTTATGAAGTATTTTAAAGCCTGGTATGCCTTTGAAGATAAACGGGAATCTGCCGCTGAAAAACGAACAGATTCCCGATCCGTTTAGTTCGTTGGGTTGTCCCAGCCCTGCCATTTCAGCTGGTAGTACTGCACCAGAGGGCTCTGGCTGATGCTTTCGCTCAGGATGCTGAAGAAGCGGCTGGCGTACACCGGCTCCGGCGGATGCTTCGGCTTACAGAACTTCACGCCGCGGAACGGATTACGCGGCGACGTTGGCGGCGTCGTTTTCGACGGCGGTAGCCCGCTGTCCGGCCTTGAGGTATCGACCTGCGGCTCGTTCAGCAGGTTGCTCGGACGCACCAGGGTGATATCCGGCGGCAGGTTATAGACCATTTGCTGCAGGACGCGCACCGTGGTGGGGTGCGGATGACCGATAGCAATGGCGGAACCGTTGCGGCGCGCCAGCGCGATGGCGCGGTTGAACTGCACGCGAATATCGGCTTCATTCTGCGTGTCATCGAGGAACACCTTCCGCTTGATCACCTTCACTCCGGTACCCTGCGCCGCGCGCATGGCCTGAGTATTACCGATGGTGACGCTGTCGAGGAAGTAGAGATTGTAGCGCTCCAGGGCCTGCATCACCTTTTGCATTCCGAACAGGCTGGAGGTCATCGCACTGCCCATATGGTTGTTCAGGCCCACGGCGTACGGCACTTTGCCATAGGCGTCGCGGATGATGCGCTCGATCTCGTTACTGCTCATATCCGGGCGCAGCGTATCTTTTTCCAGCGGTTGCTTGCTGAGCGGCGCCATCGGCAGGTGGATAAGCACCTCGTGACCGAGATTGTGCGCTTTGGTCGCCATTTCACGGGCGTGCGGCGCGTTGGGTAATACGGCGACGGAGATGGTCGCTGGCAGCGCCAGTACCTGATTTTCAGTCTGTGGACGATAGCCAAAGTCGTCAATAACAATGGAGAGTTTACCGGCAAATGCCGGTGATGCCATAGCCAGCGTACCGGCTACCGCGAATGCAATTCTGCGAAATTGAAGCAAAACTTATCTTCCCAACCACGGCTGTGGATTGACCGCCTGACCCTGGCGACGAATTTCGAAATAGAGCGACGGACGGCCCTGACCGCCGCTGCTGCCTACGAGAGCAATCGGCTGGCCCGCCCGGACCTGAGTGCCGACGCTGACCAGCGCGCTTTGGTTATAGCCGTAAAGGCTCATATCGCCTTTACCGTGTTCAACGACCACAACCAGGCCGTAGCCCTGTAGCCAGTCGGCGAGAATCACCCGGCCATCGGCAATTGCCTTAACCTCGGTGCCTTCAGACGCAGCGATAACCATCCCTTTCCAACGTAGTTCACCTTGCAGCTGTTCGCCATAACGATGAAGCAACGTTCCGCGAACCGGCCAGTAGGCCTGACCGCGCGGAGAGCCCAGACCACCGGTGCGGGACATCAGCGAACGCTCGCTTTCGGTTGGTTTGTAGGTGGTGCCTTTACGGGATGCATCCTGCTGACGATCGCGCACGGCCTGAGCCTCGCGAGCTTCTCGCTCTGCGCGGGCCTTCGCTGCGGCTTCTGCTTGCGCGATCCGACCGCGCAGGCGCGATTCGTTAGCCCGCATTTCGCCCAGCTGCTGCTGACCTTGCTGAATAGACGATTCAAGGCCTGAAAGGGTTTTCTTACGTTCGTTCCGCGCCTGTTCCAGCTTTGCCTGCTGTGCGCGCTGCTCGTAAACCAGCGTCTGCTGCTGGCTCTGCTTTTCTTCCAGCTCCGCCTTTTGCGCGGCGACCTCTTCGCGCGTCTGTTTCAACTGGGCGATGGTCTCCTGGCGGGCCTGGTTAAGATAACCGTAGTAGACCTGCATGCGCTGGTTACGCTGACCCTCTTCACCGCTGAGGATCATTTGCATCCCGGTATGCGGCCCCTGGCGGAACGCGGCATCAAGCTGCGCGGACAGGTTACGCTCCTGAGTGGCGCGCTGACGTTCCAGCTTTGCGATTGACGCGTTCATCTCGTCAATCTGCTTATTCAGCTGGTTCAGGGTATCCTGGGTTTCACGCAGTTTGCGGGCGGCGGCAGAGATGGCCTCTTCCTGCGCTTTTAGCTGGGCAAGCAGAGAGGCGCGTTGCTGTTGTTGTTGCTTGATCGCCCGCTGCTTTGCGGCGATATCGGCCTGAATAGATTTGAGCTGGTCGCGGTCATCCGCCTGAGCGGGTGCGGCGCACAGCAATACGCCAGCGCTGAGTGCGCTGGCGTAAAGGACGGATCGAACAGCCGTTGCGATCCATGTATTTGAATAAGTCGCCTTTCCCCTCATGGGGAAGGATTATTCCACGATGAACAGCGGCTTGCCAGTCATCTCTTGCGGGATTTCCATTCCCATCAGCGACAACATGGTTGGCGCGATATCGGAAAGCTTGCCACCTTCGGCGACTTTTACGGTTTTATCGCCAACGTAGATCAGCGGTACCGGCAGGTTGGTGTGGGCCGTATGGGCCTGGCCGGTAGCCGGATCGCGCATCTGTTCAGCGTTACCGTGATCGGCGGTAATCAGCAGCTGGCCGCCGACGGATTCTACCGCTTTGGCAACCTGATCGATGCAATTGTCCAGCGTTTCAACGGCTTTAATTGCCGCCTCCATGACGCCGGTATGACCGACCATATCGCCGTTCGGATAGTTACAGATGATGGTGTCGTACTGACCGCCCTTGATAGCAGCAACCAGTTTTTCGGTCAGCTCGGCGGAGCTCATTTCCGGCTGCAGGTCGTAGGTTGCGACTTTTGGCGAGTTGATCAGAATACGCTCTTCGCCTTTGAACGGCTCTTCAACGCCGCCGTTAAAGAAGAAGGTCACGTGCGCGTACTTCTCGGTTTCGGAGATGCGCAGCTGAGTCTTGTCGTTCTTCGCCATCCACTCGCCGAAGGTATTGGCCAGGGACGCCGGCGGGTATGCGCAGGCGACTTTGATGTCGGCGGCATATTCGGTCAGCATCACGAAGTCGAGTTTGACCTCTTTCTTACGGGCAAAACCGTCGAAATCGGCGTTGACGAAGGCACGGGTGATTTCACGGGCGCGGTCAGCACGGAAGTTCATGAAAATCAGCGCATCGCCGTCTTCCATCGCGGCATCGGCCTGGCCTGCGGCACGGATCACGGTCGCCTTCACGAACTCATCATTTTCATCGCGAGCGTAAGCGGCCTGCAGACCGGCAACGGCGGTATCGGCCTGGAACTCGCCCTGCGCCAGGGTCATCAGATCATATGCCTGCTCAACGCGGTCCCAGCGATTGTCGCGGTCCATGGCGTAGTAACGGCCAATAATGGAAGCCACGCGGCCTTTACCGAGAGCGGCAAATTTTTCTTCAAATTTCGCCAGTGATTTTTCAGCGCTGCGCGGCGGCGTGTCGCGGCCATCGAGGAAAGCGTGCAGGTAGATTTTTTCTGCCCCACGTTCAGCGGCCAGCTCTACCATCGCCATAATGTGGTCTTCGTGGCTGTGAACGCCGCCAGGGGACATCAGGCCCATAATGTGCACGGCTTTACCCGCAGCAACGGCTTTGTCGACCGCGGCGGTCAGCACCGGGTTTGCAAAGAACGTGCGTTCTTTGATTTCGACATCAAGACGGGTCAGATCCTGGTAAACGATACGACCGGCGCCGAGGTTAACGTGACCCACTTCAGAGTTGCCCATCTGGCGATCCGGCAGACCGACCTCCAGGCCAGAAGCATCAATCAGCGTATGGGGACGTTTCGCCCACAATGCGTCCATGACTGGCGTTTTCGCGCTATAAATCGCGTTATCCTGCTGGTCTTCACGATAGCCATAGCCATCCAGAATGACCAGTACCATCGGCTTTTTAGAATTCGACATTGCGACAACCTCATGCTCAAAGACAGAAAATTTGCGTAATTTTACTACAGCTGAATCGTTCAAAGCACCGTGAAAGATCAAAGAAAGAGAGCGTCGGGCCCGCATGAAAGTCGTCGGAAGGGGATTTTTTCGTGACGGGCCGCAGAAAATACATTACATCGCGCTCACTGGCTGTATTTGCCGCAATGCACAGGTATACTCCTTCCCTGGTTTTTTTATCACTTAGTCGGGAGTTGTAACCCCCCATGCAAGAAATTATGCAATTCGTCGGCCGTCACCCCGTCCTGAGCATCGCGTGGATCGCGCTGCTGGTGGCGGTGCTGTTCACCACCTTTAAGGGGCTGATGTCGAAAGTTAAAGTCATTACCCGTGGTGAAGCGACGCGTCTGATCAACAAAGAAGATGCCGTGGTTGTCGACCTGCGTCAGCGTGACGACTTCCGTAAAGGCCATATCGCGGGCTCCATCAACCTGCTGCCGACCGAAATCAAGGCAAATAACGTTGGTGAGTTGGAAAAACACAAAGCACAACCCATTATAGTGGTAGACGGTTCCGGTATGCAGGCGCAAGAGCCTGCCAGCGCGCTGAATAAAGCCGGATTCGAAAAGGTCTTTGTACTCAAAGAAGGCATCGCTGGCTGGAGCGGCGAAAACCTTCCGCTGGTACGCGGCAAATAAATTTACCCGCGTCTTTATGACGTAGCCAGGTTTCCCCCGCTGCGGCGATCCGTTGGGGGGCAGCCTTGTCTGCGGCGTAACATCCTGCGGGTAAAAACAGGAGTGAAGTCATGGCCAATATTGATATCTACACCAAAGCGACCTGTCCGTTCTGTATCCGTGCGAAAGCACTGCTGAACAGCAAAGGCGTAACGTTCAATGAACTGCCGATTGATGGCAATGCCGCGAAGCGTGAAGAGATGATTCAACGCAGTGGTCGCACGACGGTTCCGCAGATTTTTATTGATGAGCAGCACATTGGCGGCTGTGACGACTTGTATGCGCTTGATTCACGTGGTGGACTTGATCCCCTGCTGCGCTAATTTTGCGTCCACCCAGGCCGGGTAGGCGTATTTAAGGACAACACGAAAGGGTTTTACTATGTCAGAACAAAACAGCACCGAAATGACTTTCCAGATCCAGCGTATCTATACCAAGGATATTTCCTTTGAAGCGCCAAATGCGCCGCAAGTTTTCCAGAAAGACTGGCAGCCGGAAGTTAAACTTGATCTGGACACAGCTTCCAGCCAACTGGCTGAAGGCGTCTACGAAGTGGTGCTGCGCGTAACCGTAACCGCTGCGCTGGGCGAAGAAACCGCGTTCCTGTGCGAAGTACAGCAGGGCGGCATCTTCTCCATCGACGGCATTGACGGCAACCAGATGGCGCATTGCCTCGGCGCATACTGCCCGAACATTCTGTTCCCGTATGCGCGTGAGTGCATTACCAGCCTGGTGTCTCGCGGTACCTTCCCGCAACTGAACCTTGCGCCAGTGAACTTCGATGCGCTGTTCATGAACTATCTGCAGCAGCAAGCTGGCGAAGGTGCCGAACAACATCAGGATGCCTGATGAACGCACTTAATGCTGCAATGACTGTGATCGGTGCCGGCTCATACGGCACCGCTCTTGCCATCACCCTGGCAAGAAATGGCCACCATGTTGTGCTCTGGGGCCATGACCCGAAACATATCGCGACGCTGCAACATGACCGCTGCAATGCCGCTTTCCTTCCTGACGTCCCTTTCCCTGACACGCTGCATCTTGAAAGCGATCTGTCTGCCGCGCTGGCTGCCAGCCGCGACATTCTGGTTGTGGTGCCAAGCCATGTCTTTGGTGAGGTCCTGCGCCAGATTAAACCGCTGATGCGTTCGGATGCGCGCCTGGTCTGGGCGACGAAAGGCCTTGAGGCTGAAACCGGTCGTCTGCTGCAGGATGTCGCGCGCGAAGCGCTGGGCGACACAATCCCGCTGGCGGTGATTTCCGGCCCGACCTTCGCCAAAGAGCTGGCGGCAGGGCTGCCGACGGCCATTTCGCTGGCGTCCACGGAGCCGCAATTTGCCGACGACCTGCAGCGCTTGCTGCACTGCGGTAAAAGCTTCCGCGTCTATATCAACCCGGACTTTATCGGCGTGCAGCTTGGCGGGGCGGTGAAAAACGTCATCGCCATTGGCGCCGGGATGTCTGACGGTATCGGCTTTGGCGCCAATGCGCGTACGGCGCTGATAACCCGTGGTCTGGTTGAAATGTCTCGTCTCGGTACCGCGCTGGGCGCCGATCCGGAAACCTTTATGGGGATGGCGGGGCTGGGCGATCTGGTGCTGACCTGTACCGATAACCAATCGCGTAACCGCCGCTTTGGCATGATGCTCGGCCAGGGTATGGATGTGCAAAGCGCGCAGGATAAGATTGGCCAGGTGGTTGAAGGCTATCGCAATACCAAGGAAGTTCGCGTTCTGGCACAGCGTTTAGGTGTCGAAATGCCAATAACCGAGGAAATTTATCAGGTATTGTATTGCGGAAAAATTGCGCGCGAGGCAGCATTGACTTTATTGGGCCGCGCACGCAAGGACGAGCGCAGCAATTAAGCTTAAAGGAACCTTTGTCACCTCGATGACCCGGTCAGCGTAGAACTGGCCGGTCATTCTGCTATCGCCTGGAGTCAGCAATGCCGTGTGAAGAACTGGATATCGTCTGGAACAATATTAAAGCCGAAGCCCGGGCTCTGGCCGACTGTGAGCCTATGCTCGCCAGTTTTTACCACGCAACGCTACTCAAGCACGAAAATCTGGGCAGCGCCCTGAGCTATATGCTGGCGAATAAACTGGCGTCGCCGATTATGCCCGCCATTGCCATTCGTGAGGTAGTGGAAGAGGCATATGCCGCTGATCCGGAGATGATCGCCTCCGCCGCCTGCGATATTCAGGCCGTGCGTACCCGCGATCCGGCGGTCGATAAGTACTCCACGCCGCTGCTGTACCTGAAAGGTTTCCACGCGCTGCAGGCCTATCGCATTGGCCACTGGCTGTGGAATCAGGGGCGCCGGGCGCTGGCGATTTTCCTGCAAAACCAGGTTTCCGTTTCTTTCCAGGTGGATATCCATCCGGCGGCGAAAATTGGCCGTGGGATTATGCTCGATCACGCCACCGGCATTGTGGTCGGCGAAACGGCGGTGATTGAGGACGACGTGTCGATTCTGCAGTCCGTGACCCTCGGCGGTACCGGTAAAACCAGCGGCGACCGTCACCCGAAAATCCGTGAAGGCGTCATGATTGGCGCCGGTGCGAAGATCCTCGGTAATATCGAAGTTGGTCGGGGGGCGAAAATTGGCGCCGGTTCCGTGGTGCTACAGCCCGTACCGCCGCACACCACCGCAGCCGGCGTACCGGCGCGTATCGTCGGTAAGCCAGAGAGCGACAAGCCGGCGATGGATATGGATCAGCACTTTAACGGTATTCACCATACCTTCGAGTACGGCGACGGTATCTAGACTCGGGCTATCCCGATAACGCGCTGCCGACGTAGCGAGGAGCAGGCGCCTGCGCGGCTATTCTGGCATTTGCTGCCGGACTGCTTTCCCCCGGCTGGCGCTGCGCGTAGCCGGGCGACGGGCCGGTGAGATCGGGTAGCCTGGCTCAGGCGCAGCGCCTCGCAATCCGTGAATGACTCAGGCTAACTGCGTAATACCGCCCCCGGATACCCCAGCTGGCGCCAGGCCTCATACACCACCACCGACACCGCATTTGACAGGTTCATACTGCGACTGTCCGGCATCATCGGAATACGGATTTTTTGCTGTGGCGGCAGGGCATCAAGAATGCTGGCCGGCAGGCCGCGCGTTTCCGGGCCAAACATCAAGAAATCACCATCCTGATAGCTGACCGCGCTGTGAGCCGGCGTGCCCTTTGTGGTCAGGGCGAACAGGCGCTGCGGCCTGGCGCTTTCCACGAAGGCAGCATAGTCACGATGGCGCTGAACGGCGGCGAATTCATGGTAATCCAGCCCGGCGCGGCGCAGGCGCTTATCGTCCCAGGTGAAACCCATCGGCTCGATAATATGCAGATTGAAGCCGGTGTTGGCGCACAGGCGGATGATGTTCCCGGTATTTGGCGGGATCTCAGGTTCGAATAGTACAATGTTCAGCATGCTGCCCTGTCTCATTAGGCTCTTAATCGCGCGGGCAGAATAGCAGATATTTGCCCGGCCCTCATCCCCGTGGGGGAGCGCCGGGCGGGGGGATTATGCCGCGTTGCCCTGCGTCATCGCATTGAAGGTATGCAGCGCGTCGGCGTTCTGAACCAGTGAGTCGCGGCTGATTTCACCGATGGTTTTGGTTCCGGTCAGGGTCATGGCCACCTTCATCTCTTTCTCGATCAGATTCAGCAGGTTGGCTACACCCTGCTTGCCGTGGGTGGCCAGCGCGTACAGATAGGCGCGGCCCAGCAGTACGCTATCGGCGCCCAGCGCGATCATGCGCACCACATCGAGACCGTTACGAATACCGCTATCGGCGAGGATGGTGATATCGCCTTTTACCGCATCGGCGATGGCCGGCAGCGCACGGGCTGAGGAGAGAACGCCGTCGAGCTGGCGACCGCCGTGGTTGGAGACCACGATCCCGTCGGCGCCGAAGCGTACGGCGTCGCGCGCATCCTGCGGATCGAGGATCCCTTTGATCACCATCGGACCGTCCCAGAATTCGCGGATCCACTCGAGGTCTTTCCACGAAATAGACGGATCGAAGTTGTTCGCCAGCCAGCCAATGTAGTCCTCAAGACCGGTAGGCTTGCCAAGATAGGTGGAGATATTGCCAAGATCGTGAGGGCGGCCGTTTAAACCGACATCCCACGCCCACTGCGGGTGGGTCATCGCCTGCCAGTAGCGGCGCATCGCCGCATTCGGGCCACTCATTCCGGAATGGGCATCACGATAGCGAGCGCCGGGGGTGGGCATATCGACGGTAAACACCAGGGTTGAACATCCCGCCGCTTTGGCGCGCTCCAGCGCATTGCGCATAAAGCCGCGATCGCGCAGGACGTACAGCTGGAACCACATCGGGCGCTTGATGGTCGGCGCGACCTCCTCTATCGGGCAGACGGAAACGGTGGAGAGGGTAAACGGAATGCCTTTATCATCCGCGGCGCCTGCCGCCTGCACTTCACCGCGGCGAGCGTACATTCCGCACAGCCCGACCGGCGCCAGCGCCACCGGCATAGAGAGCTTTTCTTTGAACAGCGTGGTCTCCAGGCTCAGGTCCGACATATTCTTCAGCACCCGCTGGCGGAGCGCCACATCAGACAGATCTTCAACGTTGCGGCGCAGCGTGTGCTCGGCATAGGCGCCGCCGTCGATGTAGTGGAACAGGAACGGTGGCAGGATACGCTGTGCGGCTGCGCGATAGTCGCTGGCGGCTGAAATAATCATCACGGGTTCTCCCTGGCATTTTCGTTGTGGTCACCGGGCAGGCGGGTAATGCGCGCCTGGCGGGCCTGGTCTTCATCAAAGTGTTTAATCGTGGCGTGGACAAAGCCTAAGTGCGCCATCATCGCCTGCCGCGCGCCTTCGGCGTCACCGGCGAAAATGGCCTCCATCACGGCCTGATGCTGTTCAGTCAGACGGGCGAATACCGGCGGGACAAGATACATCCGCTGGCGGCTCTGTTTGACCGAGGATTGCAGGAGGTCGAAAAAGCCGCGCATGGTTTGTAGCAGCACCACATTGTGCGAGGCTTCGGCAATCGCCAGGTGAAAGCGAACGTCAGCCTGTGAGGCCAGGTCCGGGTCTTCGCTCTGGGTCGCTTCAAAGCACAGGCGAATGCGCTCTTTTTCGGCGTCAGTTGCGCGCATCGCCGCATGCCAGGCCGTGCTGGCTTCGATGGCGTGGCGCGCTTCCAGAATATCAAAACTGTAATCGGGGTCGTCGGCGAGCAGCGTTTTTAGCGGCTGAACGATATTCTGTTCCGACCACGCCTCGTGCTGCCAGCGCACGAAAGTCCCGCCGCCGCGGCGGCTGACCAGCAGGCCTTCGCTCACCAGCATCGCCAGCGCTTCGCGCAGCGAGTTGCGTGAGACGCCAAGCAGGGCGGCCAGCTGGCGCTCGGCGGGCAGTCGCATGCCCGCCTCCAGCTTCTGTTCTTCAATCAGCGCCCGCACACGACGGGCTACATCGTCTGCGAGGCGCCGGGGCATCACTATCATGGGATCATCCAGGTTAAGACATAGGCCTGTAGCGTGGTAATAACACCGACCATGCAGGTAAAGATCAGGCTGTGTTTTACGGTAAAGCGGAACAGGTCCGACTCTTTCCCCACCAGGCCTACCGCCGCACAGGCGATAGCGATGGACTGCGGCGAAATCATTTTGCCGGTGACGCCGCCGGTGGTGTTGGCCGCGACCAGCAGAATATCGGAGACGCCGATCTGCTGTGCCGCGGTCGCCTGCAGCGCGGCGAACAGCGCGTTAGACGAGGTGTCTGAACCGGTCAGGAATACCCCCAGCCAGCCGAGGAATGGCGAGAAGAAGGTAAACGCGTGGCCGGTGTGCGCCAGCGCGAGGGCCAGCGTCGACGACAGCCCGGAATAGTTAGAGATAAAGGCGAACGCCAGCACCATGCCGATGGAGTAAATCGGTAGAGCCAGTTCTTTTAACGTGCTGCCAAAGGTGATCAGCGCATCTTTTGGCTTCATACGCAGCCAGACGACGGAAAGTATAGCCGCAAACAGGATGGCGGTGCCGGTGGCAGACAGCCAGTCGAACTTATACACCGCCGCGTAAGGGGTGGCGGCGCTGACAACCGGCGGCATGCGGGCCACCATCTTATCGAGGAACGGCACGGAGATATTGATAACGAAGTCATACATCGCGCCGCCGGGAGCAAACAGGGCCTTAAACGGCGGAATACTCCACAAAGTGACGGTGGCGGTCAGGAACAGGAACGGCGACCAGGCGCGGACGACCTGCCCGGCGCTGTAATGGGTACGCGCCAGCGTTTGATCGACCTGGGCGGCGCCCATATCGCCGAAGCGGAAGATACGGACCGGCTGCCAGCGTTTGAGGAACAGGGTCAGGCAAACCAGTGACACCAGAGAGGAGATGATGTCCGGCAGTTCCGGGCCAAGGAAGTTAGAGCTGAGATACTGCGCGATGGCGAACGAGCCGCCGGCAACCATGACCGCCGGCCAGGTCTCTTTGATACCGCGCCAGCCGTCCATAATCGCCATAATCCAGAACAGGACGATAATGGTCAGGAACGGCAGTTGACGACCGACCATCTGGCCGATGGCAAAGCTGTCGATACCGGTGACCTGGCCGGCGACCAGAATCGGAATGCCCATCGCACCAAAGGCCACCGGCGCAGTGTTGACAATCAGACACAGCCCCGCGGCATACAGCGGGTTAAAGCCCAGGCCGACCAGCAGCGCGGCGGTAATCGCCACCGGGGCGCCAAAACCGGCCGCACCCTCGAGGAAAGCCCCGAAGGAGAAGCCGACAATCAGCATCTGCAAGCGCTGGTCAGGGGTAATCGAGAGAATCGACGAGCGAATAATATCGAACTGTCCGGTCTTAACCGAAATTTTATAGACGAATACCGCGGCGATAATAATCCACGCGATGGGCCACAGGCCGTAAAAGAAACCGTAGACCACGGAAGTCAGCGCGCGATCGACGGGCATCTTATAGAACAGCAGCGCGACCGACAGCGCAATGGCCACGGTCCATGTCGCCGCCAGGTACCCTTTGAGCTTGAGCTTTATCAGGGCAAAAAAGAAAAACAGAATCGGTAACGATGCGATAAGACTTGAGAGCCAGATATTACCGGCCGGATCGTAATTTTGTTGCCAGAGGTTCATGCAGGTCTCCATCGGGCCAAAAAGATGCGGTGCTGAGTCTGCGCTCCTTGCAGATCACATCTTTTGTAAAACTGGCCCAGCCAAAATTTAGTTGTAGGGTTAACGACAACGAATGGTTAACCAAATGTTATTGGCAGGCAATATATCTGTGACTAAAAATGATGGATATGTGAACCGTTGAGTGGTTTAAGAAATAATTGGTAGGGCCAATGGGGTGGGAGAATCATGGATGTGAAGGGTATGCGACTCAGCGCCTGTCCGGTCACCGACCGCCGGCGTACGCGTTCCCGTCGCCTCGGTCTGCGCAGCGCCGTCGGGAGGCCGTGGGATTCCCGGACACGGCGCCTGATACGCCTGTCCGGTCACCGACTGCCAGCGTACGCGTTCCCGTCGCCCCGGTCAGCGCAGCGCCGTCGGGAGACCGTGGGATTCCCGGACACGGCGCCTGATACACCTGTCTGGTCACCGACCGCCAGCGTACGCGTTCCCGTCGCCCCGGTCAGCGCAGCGACACCGGGGGAGGTTCTCGCGGCTAAAAGCTTAGAACTCGGTTTTAGCGAAGCCGGTCATTTCTTTGAGGTTCATTTCGCGACCGAGGGCAGTCATCGGATGAACAATCACCAGTCCGCGAACGCTTTTCTTCAGCTTGCCCATATCGGCCTGCTCTTTTTTGGTAATCGCGCGGCGATGTGGCAGGCTCATCAGCTTCTGTGCTTCTTTGCTCAGTTTCTGGCCCTGAACTTCGCGCAGGCGAATAATTTCGGCTTCGAGGGTGGCTTTTTCTTTTTCCAGCTCGGCGTATTTGTCCGCCGCTTCCACCAGCGACAGGTCTGCCTGCTGGTGGCGGATGGCGTCGAGGCGGTCGCTCAAACGCTTGATTTCATTCTTTTCGACTTCTTTCATGATGACTTAATCTATTAATAAAGGGATTTCGACAACATATAGTATGTGCTGTGACTTCTGTTGTGGGTAGTCATTTATCCAGAATCCGGCGTTTTTTCCGCGGAAGTCTCAGAGGCAATGATTTATAATTATATGAATGTTAATCATATTGTGACTAAGAGTGGCCTGTTTTTCATCTCTGTGAAGTCTGTCGTCAATACAGCACGTTTTCCTCAACCCTGACCTCGCTTTTCGCTAATCCTTTACAGGATGATCCCTGAACACAGGAGGGCGAGATGGCAAAAATCGGTGACGGCGTACCGCGTATTATCGACAAGACAGTTGATTTTATGGCTTCAAGCCAGGCTTTTATGGAGTATCTGAAAAAATCCCCGCGTTTACAGCATGTGCCACCGGAGATTCCGCAGAACAAAGAGGCGTTATTTTTGAATCGGCTGGAGTATTACCGGCAACTTTACCGGCCAACCTGCGATCAGTCCGAACCTGAATCAGAGCGTTGATTTCTGGAAGGCTTTTTTTAAGCTGATTCGGGAAATCAGCTCGGTCAGAGACAGCATCATTGTTGAACGTACCACCTGCTGGTAGCGCAGCTTCTGCATTGCCAGCAGTTCTTCGTCGCTCTCATCAAACAGCGGCGTCGGCGGTAGGGCGGTCACGCAATGCAGTTCGCCAAAAGGCCCAAGAATCTCATCATCGGTAAAATTGTACTCATTTCCGTCGTGATTCAACTCTTCACGCAGGGCCATCAGCAGCTCGGCGTCTTCGTATTCGGCGCGGCTAATCACCCCAAGGCCGTAAATCAGCTTCAGGCGTACAGAAAGGTCCCCCAGCGGCCCATCGCCATCCAGCAATGGCTCCACTGCGTATTTCACCGCGTAGTCGTCTTTACGGAACACCTGAAGCACCAGAATATTGACCGCTTCCGTGAGTAGCTCGACGGTGGCGATCAGGAAGCTTCGTACGGTTTTGCCAGCATTCAGACGCTCAAGCACGCGGTTTTCAAATGCCTGTGTTTCTTCCATTATTGCCTGCATATCTGACAGGAGTAGTAATGGGCGCGGTTCATTCCGCGCCAGGTCTTGCCTCATTTGGTGGCGTTGTAGTCGTTAACGGCCTCGGTCACCACGGCACTTGCTGCATCCAGACCAGAAATCTGTGCCAGCGCAGCCTGGGGGCCCTTGTCGTTAATCAAGGCTGCCAGCTCCTGCGCCTGCGGGTCTTCTTCGCTGCGGAAGTGCATTGCCGCCGCGATCCCTTTGACCAGATTGACGTGCGGCAGAGCATATTCCAGCGTACCAAGCAGCGGCTTAATCAAACGATCGCCCGCGCTCAGTTTACGCAGCGGCTGACGACCCACGCGCTCAACGTCATCTTTCAGGTACGGATTCTCGAAACGGCCGAGGATTTTCTGGATGTAGGCGGCGTGCTTCTGTGCATCAAAGCCGTAGCGTTTGATCAGCACCGCGCCGCTCTCTTCCATAGCCCCTTTCACCACGGCGCGAATGTTCTCATCAAGAATCGCGTCGCGGATCGTCTGGTGCCCGGCCAGTTTTCCGAGGTAGGCGGTTATAGCATGTCCGGTGTTTAAGGTGAATAGCTTACGTTCGACAAATGCCATCAGGTTGTCGGTTAATTCCATTCCCGGGATCGCCGGCAGCGTGCCTTTAAACTGAGTTTTATCGACGATCCACTCGCTGAAGGTTTCCACGGTCACTTCCAGCGGGTCATGCGTCGCAGAGGCGGACGGGGGAACAATACGGTCAACCGCGGAATCGACAAAGCCGACGTTGGCTTCTACCCAGGCTTTGTCTTCTTCCGCCAGGGCATTAAATACGTGGCCTCTGAGCTGCGTGGTTCCGCGCACCATGTTTTCACAGGCAATGATGTTTAGCGGGGCGGTTATCCCCTGCGCTTTACGCTTCGCCAGCCCTTTCGCAATAGCCGGCGCAATGCGCTCCAGCACAACCGGGCCGACGGCGGTGGTGATCAGGTCAACGCGGGCAATCAGGTCAATCACTTCCTCGCCGATGCTGCTGACGGCATTGACGCCGGAAACGGTATCGACCTGCTCGTTTTCACCGACGACGTGAACCTGATAGCTATGACGGGCATTCAGGGCATCAAGTACCACCTGATTCACATCGGCGAATGTTAAAGCGATCCCCGCGTCAGCCAGCAATTTGCCGATGAAGCCACGTCCGATATTACCTGCGCCAAAATGTAATGCATTCATAGTATTAACCTTCATTAATGTTTTTACCTGAGAGGGTTCGGGTGAGGCCTGCCCCTCACCCGAACCCTCTCTCTCCAGTCAGAGAGAGAGGGATTCGTCTCCCGGCGTGGCCGGGACCGTTTACGCTTTGTTGCCTTTCAGCAGCGCCAGCACTTCCTCAACGCTGGTGGTGTGGGTCAGGCGCTCAATCACCGACTCATCATCCAGCGCGTTAGTCAGGCTGGTAATCACATGAATGTGCTCGTTATTGCGTGCCGCGATACCGATAACCAGACGGGCTACGTCATCTTCGTCTTCGCCAAAGCGTACCCCTTCCGGATACTGGCAGAACACCACGCCGGTCTTCAGGACGCGGTCTTTAGCTTCAATCGTGCCGTGTGGTACCGCGATGGACTCGCCCAGATAGGTGGAGGTCAGTTTTTCACGATCCAGCATCGCCTGCACATATTCCGGCTCAACGTAGCCGCCTTTCACCAGCTGCTCGCCCGCAAAGCGGATCGCTTCTTCTTTCGTCGCCGCTTTGCGACCGAGGAAGATATTCTCTGCGCCAAGCTTGAACAGATTTGTGTCGGCGGTATCGAAGCTGTCTTTCAGACTGCCGCGGACTTTCTCTTCGTTGTCAGTATGGCGCTGCGCCGCAACCAGACGCTCGGTCAGGCTGGTGTACAGGCCGCTGTCGAGGAAGTTGGTCAGCGAAATGTGCTGGGCCTGCGGCACCTGGCGCATCGCACGCTCGGTCAGATCGCGGTGGGTAATCACCAGGTCGACATCCGGCGGCAGATTGTTAATCGCGCAGTTGGTGACGGAGATATTGCTCAGCCCCGCATCCTGCACTTTTTTACGCAGCACCCCGGCACCCATGGCGCTGGAACCCATGCCGGCATCGCAGGCGACGATGATTTTGCGCACGTGGCTCAGGTCGTTAGCTACGGTACCTGCAGACAGCGGGGTAGCCGCGCCTTTAGATTCGGCTTTCATATCCTGCATGCGACGAGTCGCCGCATCGATATCATCTTCCTCTTTCACTTTGCTGGTTTTCAGCAGAATGGCGGAGACCACAAAGGAGACGGCCATTGCCGCAATAATTGCCGCGATGTTAGCGAAGTACGCGCCTTTCGGCGTCATCGCCAGCACCGCAAGAATAGAACCCGGGGAAGCAGGAGAAACCAGACCGCCGTTGAGGATAGTCAGAGTGAACACGCCGGTCATACCGCCGAGAATAACGGCAAGGATCAGACGCGGATTCATCAGCACATACGGGAAGTAGATTTCGTGGATACCGCCCAGGAAGTGGATGATTGCGGCACCGCCTGCAGACTGCTTCGCATTACCGCGACCAAAGAACATGTATGCCAGCAGCACGCCCATCCCCGGACCCGGGTTGGCTTCAATCAGGAAGAAGATTGATTTGCCCAGCTCATGAGACTGCTGAATACCCAGCGGCGAGAAGATACCGTGGTTGATAGCGTTGTTCAGGAACAGGATTTTCGCCGGTTCAACGAAGATAGATGCCAGCGGCAGCATGTCATGGACAACCATGAAGTTAACGCCCGCCGCCAGAATTTTGGACAGGACTTCAACCGCCGGGCCAATGCCGAGGAATGCCAGAATCGCGAGGATCATCCCGATAATACCGGCGGAGAAGTTGTTCACCAGCATCTCGAAACCGGACTTAATCTTACCGTCTACCCAGCCATCAAAATGTTTAATCGCCCAGCCGCCCAGCGGACCTGCGATCATGGCGCCGAGGAACATCGGCATGTCCGCGCCGACGATGACGCCCATTGTGGTGATGGCACCGACGACGCCGCCACGCTCACCGCCAATTAATTTACCGCCGGTATAGCCGATAAGCAGCGGCAGCAGGTAGGTGATCATCGGGCCGACTAACTTCGCCAGCGTCTCGTTCGGTAACCACCCTGTCGGTATGAATAATGCGGTGATGATACCCCACGCGATAAACGCGCCGATGTTTGGCATCACCATATTGCTGAGGAAACGACCAAAGCTTTGCACCTTGATCTTGATATCGGATGACATAAAACACCCCTTCTTCTGTTTTGCTTATCGCGTAGGCTAAAAGCCTGAGGCTTGTTGTGAATATGGCGGCAGAGGTCGCCGGACCCTGATTGATAAAGCGAATCTGGCACTGAATGGTTAAACTGTCCAGTCGGTGGGTTTTTGTGTGATTCTGATCACATGAATATAGGTGTCTGACAGCTATTTGTAGTGATGTGCATCACAAAATTGGTGTGCAAAAAAAAGACAATGGGTCAAAATTAGCCTGATTAGGGCAATTAATGTGAATTACATCACATAATATTGTTTTTGGTTTGTCTCTATATTGTGATCATGTTCACAAAAAATAATTCGTTGAATTTTGCAGATGTGATCGCCGGCAAACTCTGCTCCCTCGCTCTGCGGCTGGCGTTGGTCCACAGACTTCACAATGAAAAAACATCATCGGCGGGCCGTATGGAAAAAAGTCAGCATGTGGCTTAAGCTCAAGTTGTAAAGATAAGTATATCGTTCTTCAGGATATATTTTGTCACGCTTAAAAACTTGCAAGGAGAATAACTAAAAACAATACTCCTCGGCCTTAAATTATAAGCGTATTTTTCTTTTACTTAAATTTCATTAATTAATTTGGTTGCTTACCATTTTATATTATTGATGAGCTGTCGTCGTGTTTAGTGAGGCACATATGTTTCTCAACTATTTTGCGTTGGGTGTATTGATCTTCGTTTTTCTGGTTCTCTTTTATGGAATCATTGCAATTCATGATATTCCCTATTTAATGGCCAAAAAACGTAATCATCCCCATGCTGATGCCATCCATACCGCCGGGTGGGTGAGCCTGTTTACGCTGCATGTTATCTGGCCATTCCTGTGGATTTGGGCCACGCTCTATCAACCTGAGCGCGGGTGGGGAATGAAATCTCATATTCCTCCAGCTGAACGCGATCCCGATATCGAAAGGCTTTCACAACGCGTTGCCGAGTTGGAAAAAAGACTGGGTGCGGTGCCATCATCCGCAGATAAAGAGACCCCGGAGCGCTAATCATGGATCTGTTAATTGTATTGACCTATGTAGCGATTGCATGGGCGGTTTTTAAGATATTTCGCATTCCGGTTAACCAGTGGACTTTAGCCACGGCGGCATTAGGCGGCATATTTCTCGTCAGCGCCCTTATTTTATTAATGAACTATAATCATCCTTATACATTTACCGCACAAAAGGCGGTTATTTCTATTCCCATTACGCCGCAGGTGACCGGTATCGTCAGTACCGTGACGGATAAAACGAATCAACGTGTTAATAAGGGTGATGTCCTGTTTACGATTGATCCCGTGCGTTATCAGGCCCGGGTGGACAGACTGCAGGCCGATCTGGTGACCGCGCTGCACAGCATCAACACTCTGAAGGCGCAGCTTTCAGAAGCGCAGGCCAACACGGTACGTGTTTCCGCCGAGCGCGATCGGCTCTACAAGGACTACCAGCGCTATCTGAAAGGCAGCCAGGCGCGGGTCAACCCGTTCTCTGAAAGCGATATCGATAACGCCCGGCAAAACTATCTGGCGCAGGATGCGTTAGTGAAAGCATCCGTTGCCGAGCAGGCGCAGATACAGAGTCAACTGGACAGCATGGTGGGGGGTGAGCAGTCGCAGGTTGTCAGTCTGCGCGCGCAGTTGACGGAGGCGAAATATAACCTCGACCAGACCGTGATTCGCGCGCCAAGCAACGGCTATGTTACCCAGGTGCTGATCCGTCCCGGCACCTATGCGGCAGCGCTGCCGCTGCGCCCGGTGATGGTCTTTATCCCGGAACAAAAACGGCAGATTGTTGCCCAGTTCCGCCAAAACTCGCTGCTGCGACTGAAGCCAGGCGATGATGCCGAAGTGGTCTTTAACGCGCTGCCGGGCCAGGTATTCCATGGCAAGCTGACCAGTATTCTTCCGGTGGTCCCGGGGGGATCTTACCAGGCGCAAGGAGCATTGCAGTCGCTGACGGTCTTACCGGGAACCGATGGCGTCCTGGCGACAATTGAGCTGGATCCCAACGCGGATGTCGACTCGCTGCCGGACGGTATTTATGCCCAGGTGGCGGTCTATTCTGACCACTTCAGCCATGTATCGGTCATGAGAAAGGTCTTGCTACGCATGACCAGCTGGATGCACTACCTCTACCTGGATCATTAATTGCGATGAAGGCAGGCTGACGTTAAGTCTGACCTGCCTTTTGCCTGCGCCTGAACCATACTTACTTTTTTGTTGGCGAAAGGAGCAGGCAATGAAACTGATCGGCAGCTACACCAGTCCCTTTGTACGTAAAATCTCCGTCATTCTGCTGGAGAAAAACCTCCCCTTCGCATTCGTCAATGAATCTCCCTACCACGACGAGAACGGCGTCGGCCAATACAATCCCTTGGGCAAGGTGCCGGTGCTGGTCACCGACGGCGGCGAATGCTGGTATGACTCTCCCATTATCGCGCAATACCTCGATCAGCTCGGCGCGGCGCCGGCAATGGTGCCATCGGACCCGAAAGCGGCGTTGAAAATGCGCCAGCTGGAGGCCCTGGCCGACGGCGTAATGGAGGCGGCGCAGGCACTGGTGCGTGAAAAGAGCCGTCCGGCGGCGCAGCAGTCAGAAAGCGAGCTGCTGCGCCAGCGGGAGAAAGTGACCCGGGGCCTCGATGCGCTGGAAGCCTATGTTGCCGATGGCAGCCTGCGTATCGATGAGGTCAATCTGGCCACGATTTCAGCGGCGTGTGCGATTGCCTATCTAAACTTTCGGCGGGTTGCGCCCGGCTGGTGTGCGACGCGGCCTCAGCTGATTAAGCTGGTCGATGCGCTTTTTCAGCGCGCCAGTTTTGCCCGTACCGAACCGCCAAGGACTTGACCCAGGCAGGTAACAGTTTCCCCCCGGAGACGTTACAATCACCGCTGATTTGTTGACTCCCTCTCCCGTCGGGAGGGGGGTAAATAACTTACCGCCAGGTCCATTCATGACTACCGATATTCGTGCGCTTTACACCCGGCTTCCGGCCACCGACCGTTTGCTTCGCGACCCCGCTTTTTCTGCTGTGCTGGCCCGCTATGGTCATGCTCAGGTGGTGACGCTGCTGCGCCAGATGCTGGAGGAGGCGCGGGAATACATTCGTCAGCAGCAGGCGCTGCCGGGCTGGTGCGATGACTGGCCGCAGGAAACCGGGCGACGGCTGGCGCAAACATTGCAAAGCGCGCTGCGCCCGGTGTTCAATCTCACCGGCACGGTGCTGCATACCAACCTGGGACGCGCAATCCAGGCAGAAACGGCGGTTGATGCCGTCGCCCAGGCGATGCGTGCGCCGGTCACGCTGGAGTACAGCCTGGATGATGCCGGACGCGGCCACCGCGATCGGGCGCTGGCGGAACTGCTGTGCCGCATCACCGGTGCAGAAGATGCCTGTATTGTCAACAATAACGCCGCGGCGGTGCTGCTGATGCTGGCGGCCACCGCCGGCGGTAAAGAGGTGGTGCTCTCGCGCGGCGAGCTGGTGGAGATCGGCGGAGCATTCCGTATTCCCGATGTGATGCGCCAGGCGGGTTGTATCCTGCATGAAGTTGGTACCACCAACCGCACCCATGCGAAAGATTATCGCCAGGCCGTGAATGACAATACCGGGCTATTGATGAAGGTCCATACCAGCAATTACAGCATCGAGGGCTTCACGGCGGCCGTCGATGAAGCCGAGCTGGCGATGATTGGCCGCGAAACGGGTATTCCGGTGGTGGCGGATTTGGGCAGCGGGTCGCTGGTTGATTTGAGCCAGTATGGCCTGCCGAAAGAGCCGATGCCGCAGGAGATGATCGCGGCGGGCGTCAGTCTGGTGAGCTTCTCCGGCGATAAGCTGCTGGGCGGCCCGCAGGCGGGGATTATCGTTGGTGAGAAGGCGATGATTGCCCGTCTGCAGCAGCACCCGCTTAAGCGCGCGCTGCGGGCGGATAAAATGACCCTTGCCGCGCTGGAAGCCACTCTGCGGCTCTATCTGCATCCGGAAACGCTGGCCGATCGGCTGCCCACGCTACGCCTGCTGACCCGCACGGCGGAGGCGATTCAGGCACAGGCGCTGCGCCTGCAGCCATTGCTGGCCGCGCATTACGCGCAGTTTGAGGTGCGGGTGGAGCCCTGTCAGTCGCAAATTGGCAGCGGTTCGCTACCGGTGGACCGTCTGCCTGGGGCGGCGCTGACCTTTACGCCGCGCGATGGTCGAGGCAGTCAGCTGGAGGCGCTGGCGGCCTGTTGGCGTGGGCTGACGATCCCGGTGATCGGACGGATTTACGATGGGCGTCTGTGGCTGGACTTGCGCTGTCTTGAAGATGAACCCCGGTTTATGGAGATGTTATTACAATGATTATTGCCACTGCCGGACATGTTGACCACGGCAAAACGACGCTGCTGCAGGCGATCACCGGCGTTAATGCCGACCGTCTGCCGGAAGAGAAATCACGCGGGATGACGATCGATCTGGGGTACGCCTACTGGCCACAGCCCGACGGTCGCGTGCTGGGGTTTATCGATGTGCCTGGCCACGAAAAGTTTTTGTCTAACATGCTGGCGGGGGTGGGCGGTATTGACCACGCGCTGCTGGTGGTGGCCTGCGATGATGGCGTGATGGCGCAGACCCGCGAGCATCTGGCCATCCTGCAGCTGACGGGAAAGCCGTCGCTGACGGTGGCGTTGACTAAGGCCGATCGCGTTGATGGGGCGCGCGTGAGCGAGGTGCGTGCCGAGGTGGCCGCGGTGCTGGCCGAATTTGGCTTTACCCACGCCACGCTGTTTGCCACGGCGGCGACGAAAAACCGGGGGGTCGACGAGCTACGCGCGCATCTGCGCCAGCTGCCTGAACGCACCCACCCACAGCATCAGCGTTTTCGCCTGGCTATCGATCGCGCCTTCACCGTAAAAGGAGCGGGCCTGGTGGTGACCGGCACCGCGCTCAGCGGCGAGGTCAACGTCGGCGATACGCTATGGCTGACCGGGGTGGATAAGCCGATGCGCGTGCGCGGGCTGCATGCGCAAAACCAGCCGGTCGACCGGGCGCGGGCCGGTCAGCGAATTGCGCTGAACATTGTCGGCGATGCGCAGAAAGAGGCGCTCAATCGCGGCGACTGGCTGCTGTCCGTTCAGCCTCCCGAAGCGTCCGGGCGGGTGATTGTTGAACTACAGTGCCATACGCCGTTGACGCAATGGCAGTCTTTGCATATCCATCATGCCGCCAGCCATATTACCGGACGCGTCTCGCTGCTGGAGGGGAATCTCGCCGAACTGGTACTCGATACTCCGCTGTGGCTGGCAGATAACGACCGCCTGGTGCTGCGCGATATCTCCGCCCGCGTTACCCTGGCGGGTGCCCGCGTGGTGACGCTAAATCCGCCGCGGCGCGGCAAACGGAAAGCGGAATATCTGCAGTGGCTCCATGCGCTAGCGGCGGCTGCGGATGATGCCCAGGCGCTGGAGACGCACCTGCAGCGCGACGCGGTACGTCTGGATGAATTTGCCTGGGCCCGTCAGCTGAACGAAAATGGCCTGGCGGCGCTGACCCGCAACGCCGGCTATCTGCAGGCCGGTTATAACCTGCTCAGCCCTGCGCTGGCGGCGCGCTGGCAGACAAAACTCCTTGATGCGCTGGCGCGCTATCACGATCAGCATCGCGACGAGCCTGGACCGGGCCGCGAACGTCTGCGGCGTATTGCGCTGCCGATGGAGGACGAAGCGCTGGTACTGCTGCTGATTGAGCAGATGCGCGCCAGTGGGACTATCGACAGCCATCACGGATGGTTGCATCTGCCGGAACACAAAGCGGGCTTTACCGAGGAGCAGCAGGCCATCTGGCTACGGGTTGCCGACCTGTTTGCCGATGAGCCATGGTGGGTGCGCGACCTGGCGAAAGAGGCGGGCGTTGAAGAGGCGCTGATGCGCGCGGTGCTGCGTCAGGCGGCGCAGCAGGGCATGATTACCGCGATCGTCAAAGATCGTTATTATCGCAACGATCGGATCGTGGCCTTTGCCAGAATGATCCGCGAGTTGGATCAGCTACGCGGTTCAACCTGCGCGGCAGATTTCCGCGATACGCTGAACGTCGGGCGTAAACTGGCGATTCAAATTCTTGAATATTTCGACCGGATTGGCTTTACCCGCCGTCGTGGTAATGACCATATTCTGCGCGATAAAGCCTTGTTTCTTTAAGTCTCTTCAGGTGACCGGGCCAGCCTGCGCTGCCCGGTCAGCGTAGCGCCGGCGCGGATGTTTAGGTTGAACTCCCTCGGGGCGCGGCACTACCTCCCGCGTTTATTCGTCCGTTTCTTTCACCCAGATGCGCATTTCTCCTTCGCCGCGATTCGCCCAGCTAAACCACGGAACAAAGGTTAAGGTCTGCGGCTGGCGCGTGGCCGGCGTGTGGTCATAACTCCACAGCGCCTGGCTTTGCGCATTCTCCGCCGTTTGCTTATAACCCGGCGCCTGAAGAAGCACCTTATGCGCAAACATACCTTTTCCTGCAAAAGCGCTGAACCGGGCGTTACGCGGCAGCTGCAGGTTATGCAACTGTTCGCCGTTGTCCGCCTGTTCCAGACAATAGACCAATGGACCTCGCTGTACGGCGACCTGGCCGGCCTGATGGCGCACCAGCGGATTACCGTAGACGCGGCGCACCGGCATCGGTAGCGTTAGCAGCAGAGTGTCGCCTTCCTGCCAGCGATGGTGGATGTGCAGATAGCCTTTGCGGACATCCCGTGAAACCGCCACGCCGTTCAGCGTCACCTGCGGGTTATCGCACCAGTCTGGCAGGCGCAGCGCGAGGGTATGCTTGACCGACATGGAGGAGTCAATGGTGATTTTTACCTGCTCCTGCCACGGATAGTTGCCGCTGATGCACAGCCGCAATGTCTTATCGCCCACCGGGATCTCTGCATGGTTGCCGATATACAGATTGATATAGAGCGCCTCTGCATGCGGCGTGTAGATGTAGTGTCCCAGCGACGTGAGTACGCGGGCGATATTCGGCGGGCAGCAGGCGCAGCCGAACCAGCGCTGACGAACAGGCTTCACGTGGTCGTAAATATGGTTAAATTTCAATGATTTTGGGTGGACCTCCAGCGGATTGACGTAGAAAAAGTGCTTACCGTCCAGCGCCATTCCGCCCAGCACGGTGTTATACAGCGCGCGCTCCATTACGTCGGCATACTGACTGTCGGCTTCCATCTCCAGCATCCGGCGGGCAAACATCATCAGGCCAATGGAGGCGCAGCTTTCGGCATACACCGTATCGTTTGGCAGGTCGTAGTCGCTGCTGAAGGCCTCTCCGCTGCTCTGCGAACCGATGCCGCCGGTGATATACAGCTGGCGCCGGGCCATGTTCTGCCACAGCCGCAGGCAGTCCCGGCGCTTGCCCTCGTCCTGGCTTAAACGGGCGAGATGGGCAACGCCGGTCATCAGGTAGACAAAGCGCACCGCATGACCGATGGCGACAGGCTGTTCAGCGATCGGTTGGTGCGCCTGGCTATAGGGCTTATCCATCACCATCCATGCCGGGCCGTAGGTATTCCAGTAGGAGGTTTTGCCGCGCTTTTCATATTCGATATCGTAAAAATGCGGCTGTGTTCCGCGCTCCTCAACGAAATAGTTCGTCAACGCCAGGTAGCGAGGTTGCTGGGTGACGTCATACAGGCGCATCAATGCCAGCTCAATTTCCGGGTGCCCGGGATAGCCGTGTAGCTGATGTTCTCCGGGGCCAAACACGCTGTCGATATGGTCCGCCAGGCGACAGACCACCTCCAGCAGGCGGCGTTTGCCGGTGGCCTGGAAGAAGGCGACGCCAGCTTCAATCATGTGCCCGGCACAGTAAAGCTCGTGGCACTCGGCGAGATTTGTCCAGCGTTGCGCTGGAGCTTTGACCGTGAAGTAGGTATTCAGGTAGCCATCTTCGCACTGGGCGTCAGCCACCAGTTCAATCACTTCATCAGCGGTCTTTTCCAGCTCGCTATCTGGCTTCTGGCACAGCGACCAGGCGACGGCTTCCAGCCATTTCGCCACGTCACTGTCCTGAAAAACCATACCGTAAAATTCGCCTTGCTGACGCCCGGCGGCGATACGGAAGTTTTCTATCGCATGGCTCGGATCGGCCTCGTCGATGCGGTCGTTAAGCGCATCCCACTGGTAGGGGATCACCACATCGCGCACCAGCTGCTGGTACTGACCGAGGAATGGATCGGTGATTTTCAGTTTGTGCAGATCGACTTCCATAACAGACATGACGGACTCCTTAGGGCTGAACGTGGCGCGTGCGCAGGTCGCTGGCAATGCGCGCCATCATCGGATTATTGAGTTTGCAGGCGCGGATCGCGAAGGCGAGCAGCAGATGGAAAAGTGCGGGCAGCAGGGTTTCCATTGTGGTGATACCGGCCAGCGATGATGCCGTCTGATTATCGGCGCCCGGCTGATAGGCCACGTAAATAAACACGAGGCTGATGATGCCGGCGCTGGAAGCCCATGCCAGCTTAATGAAGAACAGGTTAAAGGCGAAGTTCATGCCGGAAGAGCGCACGCCGGTCTTCCATTCGCCGTAGTCATCGGAGAAGGCCATCAGCGAGAAGTGCAGCGGCAAAGTGAAGCCGAGAATAATACCGTTGCCGAGGATCACTCCCAGCCACAGGGTCTGGTAGGCCGGGCCGGTGGGTAAAAACCACATCACGACGGCAAGCGCCGCTAACACCAGGTTGGTGTGGTAGTAGAGGGTGACGGTATCAAAACGGCGGGATAACAGGTTGATGATGACGGCGCCGAAAATAGAGGCAAAGGTCACCATAGTGAAAAACAGGGAGGTATAGCCAGTTGAACCGCCAAGGACGTAGGTGATGAAGTACATGTAGCCGCCGCCACGGATATTAAAAACGTTGATCAGCAGGAACGACATCACCAGCATCAGCAGCAGCTGGTCGTTTTTACGCAGACCGGCAATATGTTCGCGCAGGGTAAATTTGCCCATCACATCCAGTGAGACACGTTCGCGAACCCAGAAGAAACAGCACAGGAACATCACCACCGCAATGGCACAGAGTACGCCAACGCCATACTGATAGCCCTGAGCGGTATTTCCCTGGCCCAGCGCTTTCACCAGCCACGGTAGCCCCACGGAGACCAAAAATCCTGCCACGCCGCATAATACAAAACGCCACGCCTGGCATGAGATCACTTCACTATGACGAGTGGTCATGGTGTTGATAAGCGCGCAGTACGGCACATTGATTGCGGTATAGCTGACCGATAGCAGCAGATAGGTCCCGAATGCCCAGGCAATTTTTACTCCCATACTGGCGTCCGGTACGGTAAAGGTGAGTACGCCAACGATGCCGATAGGCACGGCTATCCACAGCTGCCAGGGACGAAAACGTCCCCAGCGACTTTGGGTGCGGTCGGCAAGAACGCCCATGATCGGGTCGGAAATGGCGTCAAAAACGCGCAGCGCGAGGAACAGCGTTCCGACCAGTGCGGGCGTCAACCCAAAAACATCGGTATAGAAAAACGTGAGAAAGTTCATTATCAGGCAGGTAATGACCGTCCCGCCGGCATCGCCCAGTCCGTAACCTATTTTTTCACGGAGGGATAATTTTTCGTTTTGTGCACGTAGTGCCAAATCGTTGGTCGTAATCGGAGCCGAAGTCATAAATAACTCCCGGAGATGATATGCGGAAAATAACCCACTTAATCGCGGGTTTTATTGTGTAATTTGCAAAGTACGGTATTTATTCTGCACGAAATACAGGTACCAACAAGGGAAGGGAAAAGTATAAAAAGATGACGATTCCGACTTCATCGTAAAAGTGTGATTTCGATCCGATATGATGCGCTTTTATCGTTAATAATCAGATATAAACAGAGTTATAAGTGGCGCAAAAAGCGAGAAATTGAATATCTATGCTTGAATTATCCATGTCTCTTCCGATTAAAGTACAAAATGGTGGGTTATTTATTTCCCGGGGTATTGGTAGCCATCCGGCGCGACGGCTTCTTTCCTGGGAGCTCATTTTTGTCGAAAAAGGGATATTAACGATTCGCGAAGAAAATCAAATATTCAGGGTGAATGCCGGAGAAAGTTTACTGCTTTGGCCGCAGCGTTCACATGTCGGTATTGACCCGTTCCCGGCGGATTTAAAATTCTACTGGTTGCATTTTGAAGTGATGCCGGATGAGGGCGATTTGACTCCCAAAGCGCCGCTGTCTATCCCACAGCACTCCCGGGTGAGTGAGCCGCAGTATATTATTTCTCTGTTCAGGCAATTCTTGCGTGAGCAGGAAAATATCCACCGTAGCACGGCACTGGAATTGATTCTGCTGCTCATTCTGCAACAAATCTCGGCAGCCGCAAGCGAGCAGACAACGGATAGTCCCGGGAATGCGCTGGCGTGGAAAGCGCAGCAAATCATTCATACCCGGTTTCATTTACCGGTTTCCGCTTCAACCTTAGCGAAAGAGCTGCACTGTAACGCCGATTATCTGGGACGCGTTTATCGTCATGTTTTTCGGCTGACGCTCACTGAAGCGCTGCACCGCCAACGGGTGAGGGCCGCGGAAAAGTTGCTCATCAGCGACTCCTTGTCGCTGACCGAAGTAGCAATGAAATGCGGCTTCAATGATGTCGGCTATTTCCGCAAAATTTTCCGTAAACATACCAGCCTGACGCCGGCGGCGTGGAAGCGTCGTTACTGTAAGGAGCATATTAACTCGGCGTAGGCGAGGCATCCCCCAGACGGGAAGCGTCTTTGCCATACGCGCTATCTTTTCCCGTCGTCATTGCTTACGGCAGGAAGACTCAGGCAAATGACTAAAATTCCCCGGCGAGAGGTAAAAAAAGGGCTGATTCCATTCAGGATCAAGGCGCGGGGACCGCGTTTTCTGGCACGCTGCTTTTTTATCCTCAATGGAGCAGCGGATGAACCGTTTTATCATCGCGGATGCACAAAAATGTATTGGCTGCCGGACCTGTGAAGTGGCCTGCGTGGTCTCGCATCAGCACGATCAAAGCTGTACCACGGTTTCTGCGCCGCAGTTTGCGCCCCGTATCCGGGTGGTGAAAAGTGACGAGCTGTCGACGGCCACGCTGTGTCGCCAGTGTGAAGATGCACCTTGTGCAAATGTCTGCCCGGTTGACGCCATTCAACGTGAAAATGCCGCCTGGTACGTTGACCAGCGTCGCTGTATCGGCTGTAAAAGCTGCATGGTCGCCTGCCCTTATGGCGCAATAACCGTCATGTTGACCGGGGAGGGCGTGCAGGCGCTGAAATGCGATTTATGCCGCCATCGCGCGGAGGGTCCTGCCTGTATTGCCGCGTGTCCGACTCAGGCGTTGCGCTGCCTGGAAGGTGCGGAGCTGGAGCGACTGAGCGCGCAGCGGCGTCGGCGAATGGCGCTGGCGATGTAGGCGTGCGAGAGGCCCGGATAGCGGCACCAATACGCCTTAGTCGGGCGATATGGCCCGCCGTCCGGCAGGCCATAAGAGGTCGGGGTTACGCTTTGTGAGCAGGCGTTACGCGTGCGCTTCGCCCCAGGCCCGCTCAATCTCTTCGGCGAGGATTTGCACCCCCGCTTCGATTTTTTGCGGATCCGGCACGTAGTTCATACGCATGCACTGGTGGGTGTGCGGCCAGGGTTTATCCAGCCCCGGGAAGAAGTAGTCGCCCGGCACCATCAATACGCCGCGTTTTTTCAGCCGCTGGTACAGCAGTTCGGTGGAGATCGGCAGATCTTTAAACCACAGCCAGAGGAAAATCGCCCCTTCAGGTTTATGAATCAGGCAGCGATCTTCCGGCAGATAGCGGCGAATAATGGCGATAGTTTCCTGTACGCGCTGGTAGTAGAACGGCTTGATGACCGTTTCTGACAGGCGCAGCAGGTCATGGCGTTTGATCATTTCGCACATCATCGCCGGCCCCATTCCGCCGGGCGCAAGGCTGATAATCCCGTTCATGTTGCTGATGGCGGTAATGATTTTCTCATTGGCCACGATGATCCCGCAGCGACTGCCCGGCAGGCCCAGCTTGGACAGGCTCATACACAGTACAATATTCGGGTTCCAGAGCGGCCTGGCGTCGCTGAAAATAATTCCCGGGAAAGGCACGCCATACGCGTTATCAATGACCAGCGGAACGCCGTGTTGGTGGGCCAGCGCATCCAGCTTGATCAGCTCTTCGTCAGTGATCACGTTACCGGTCGGGTTGGTCGGGCGAGAGACGCAAATCATCCCTGTCTCTTCCGTGACCTGCAGGTGTTCAAAATCGACGTGGTATTTAAACTGGCCTTCTGGCAGCAACTCAATATTCGGGCGGGTGGCGACAAACAGATCCTCTTCGAGACCCGAGTCGGCGTAGCCGATATATTCCGGCGTCAGCGGGAACAGGACTTTGCGGGTGGTGCCATCCGCACGGCGTCCGGCAAAGAGGTTAAACAAGTAGAAAAATGCACTCTGACTGCCATTTGTTAGCGCAATATTCTGTGGTTCAATCTCCCAGCCCAGTTCTTCGCGCAGCATCTGCGCCAGCACGGTCAGAAGCTCGCTTTTTCCCTGCGGACCGTCGTAATTACAAAGCGCATCAAGGGCTTTGCCGTTGGCGAGCATGTCAGCCAGCAGGGTCTGGAAGTATTCGTTCATTTCCGGGATCTGCGCGGGATTACCGCCGCCCAGCATGATTGCGCCCGGAGTGCGCAGGCCGTCATTGAGGTCTTCCATCAAGCGGGTGATGCCTGAATGACGGGTGAATTTGTCGCCGAAAAGTGAAAATGTCATTGCGGATAATCTATCGGTCTTCCTGGAAAGTGGGTAACCATAACGCCAGCTTCGATGCGGTGCAAATCGGCAGGAATGTCGAAGATTTCATTTTTATGCTGGATTATCGATAGATATTAGTTTTTTATTCTGTAAAGGCTCCCCGGGGAGACCGGAGAGCCATCAGAAAAGGGGTTATCGTTGGCCTGCCCATACCACCATGACTTTGTCATCGGCGTTTTCACGGACGAAACCGTAACCTTGCGGCATAGAGAGCGTGGTTTGTTTGCCCATCCCGATTGCCGGGTGGCGGGCGCGGAACTGGCCGAGCTTCTGCCAGTGGGTGACGCTGAGCGCGGCTTTACCCTCGACGTCCTGCCAGTTCATATCCGAACGTGTCCCCTGCAGCGGATCTGAGCCGGTAGGCCCGAACGGCCGCGCGGACTCATCGCCATAGAAGAGCTGTACCGCGCCTGGCGCGAGCAGCAGCAGTTCTGCCGCGGTGCTGCCGCCTTCGCGGAACAGACGCGTGTCGTGGGATGAGAGATAGCTCAGAACGTTAAACGTCTGCAGTTTATCCGCCATCTGCTGCCAGGTCAGGTCAATACTGGAGAGACAGCCTGATGCTTTCGCCGCCTGATCCTGGTAGTCGAAGTTAATCATCGCATCAAAACCGTGGCGGTAGTAATCGCTCTGCATCACCCCATGGCCCCAGGCTTCACCGGTCATCCAGAACGGCGCGTTATCCAGCGCTTTATCCGGATTGGCCTTTTTCCATTCCGCCAGCGCCGCAGTGGCCTGGGTTTTCAACTGTTGCCAGGCGGCCTGCTCGACGTGTTTGGCGGTATCGACGCGGAAACCGTCAATGCCGTAATCACGTACCCACTGACTCAACCAGTGGGTCAGATAATCGCGCGGCGTATAGCCTGGAATCACTTTTGCCGCCGTATCAGGCTTTTGTTGATAGAAATTCGGCAGCCCGGAAGGGGTGGTCGATTCGGTTTTCAGATCCGGCAGGAAGGCCAGGGACATGGTCAGATCGTCAAAGCCGGGGTTGTCGTAGTCGCCGATATCGGTACGAATCCACTTTTTCCCCCACCATTTTTCCCAGCCGGCTTTATCGCTGAAGTTGATGTAGTCGTTGAAGCTGTGCCAGGTCTGGCCCGGGCCGGGTTTCCAGTTGGTCCAGTGTTCCCCGAGCGTTTTTTTCAACTCGTCGCCCTGCAGATACAGCGAGCCGAATTTGAACTCCTGCATATCGGCGAGGGTGGCATAGCCAGTGTGGTTCATCACCACATCGAACAGGATGCGGATACCGCGCTTGTGCGCCTCATCGACAAGGCGACGCAAATCCTCCTCGGTACCCATATTGGCATCCAGCTTTGTCCAGTCCTGGGCGTAGTAGCCGTGATAGGCGTAATGCGGGAAATCGCCCTTGGTTCCGCCGCCGACCCAGCCGTGAATTTGTTCCAGCGGCGAGCTTATCCACAGCGCGTTAACGCCTAACTCTTTCAGGTAGTCGAGTTTGCTGGTCAGCCCTTGCAGGTCGCCGCCGTGGAAGGTGCCGATTTCCTGCATACCGTCTTTGTGCCGCCCATAACTGTTGTCGTTGGCCGGGTTGCCGTTGACGAAACGGTCGGTCAGCACGAAATAGACCGTGGCGTTATGCCAGTTGAAGGGGGCGTCGGCGGTGGTGTCTGCCCGCTCAAGGAGCAGTAAACCGTTGCTGTTGGGGGCCGGCTGCAGCGTAATTTTCCCGGCGCTGACCGTGGCGACATTGCCGCTGTAGAAATCACGGACTTTGCTGCCCTCGGCAAAGGTCTTGCTGACATCCAGCGTTAGCGGCTTACCATCCCATTTTGGACACTGACGCAGCTGCGGCGCGGAAGCTGTCGCCGCCTCTTTTTCCTCCAGAGAAAGCATCAGCGTCGGCGTACCGGAGCGGGTATCCACTTCAAGCGTGTAGCGACCTTCGCGGAAGACCCGCCATTGTGCCGGGGTGCCGCGGCAGGGTTCCATGGACAGCATCTGGTTGAGTTTGATGGCTCCGACGGGCTGCCAGCACTGTTGGTCAAAATTAATTTGTAGCGGACGTGTACCCTTCGCCACCTCGTTTTGACTGATAAACCTGCCGGTGCCCTCTTCGGTAAAGGCCGGGAAATCGGCGGTGGTCCAGGCGGCGAAGGCCATTCCTGGCAACAAGAGCGACGCGAGCGCAGCGAGTTTCATTCTGGAGTCCTGTGAGCGGTTTTTTGTTCAGTTTGCCCGGCAAACCGGATAATGAACTCATCCCACCTGCGCTTTTGCAGGGATGACAAAAAGGGGTGAGTGACAGAGGTCAAAAAACAGGCAAAAAATGAGACGGCGCTAGCATTTTCGCCCCCTGATGACGGCGCGGAAACCGATTTCAGATGACAGCTTTTAGGAATTGGACTATTTCTGTTAGTGCTCTCACTGGGTATTTTTGATACTATTCGCGACTCAATTAACGTTTTTTTGCGTAAAACAAGGTGTTGGAATGATTAAATCCGACCAGGAGACCTAATGATATCGATTCCCATGCGACGATATGGGGCTGCGATACTCATGTTACTTACCTGCATATTTTCAGGTAGTGTGTTGGCAACAACCCACACAGCAACAACGAGTCATAAAGCCTCACAAGTAAAGAAAAGTAGTCAAGTTAAGGTAAGCAGTAAACAAGAGTATTCTCGCAATAGTGTAAAGAGTAGTTCACTTCCTGATTTGCGAAAATACCCTTCCGGAACCCCAAGGAAAAAAGCGTTTCTCCGGACAGTAATGCCTTATATTACTAAACAAAATCAGGTGATTACTGCCGATCGTAACTGGCTTGTTGCCAAGCAATACGATTCGCGCTGGTCACCGACAGAGCGCTCGCGCCTGAAGGATATTACTGCACGCTATAAAGTGAAATGGTCTGGCAACACCCGCCATATTCCATGGAACACGCTGATGGAGCGCGTCGACATCATTCCGAACAGCATGGTGGCGACCATGGCGGCGGCGGAAAGCGGCTGGGGTACGTCCAAACTGGCGCGGATGAACAACAATCTGTTTGGTATGAAATGCGGCGGCGGAAACTGCCGTGGTGCGATGAAAGGCTACTCCCAGTTTGATTCCGTGGAGGAGTCTGTACAGGCTTACGTGACGAACCTGAACACCCATCCGGCATACAAGTCCTTCCGTAAATCCCGCGCGCAGCTGCGTAAAACGGATCAGGAAGTGACGGCCAGCACCATGATTCATAAGCTGAAGGGCTATTCGACGAAAGGGTCGAGCTACAACAACTATCTCTTCGCGATGTATCAGGACAACCAGCGGCTAATTGCTGCCCATATGTAATAGCGAATGCCCGGCGCGTAAGCCCCGGGCATTTTTCTTTTCGATCTCACTGGCTCTACATCATCACTTCACTGTGCCGATCCCGGTACTCCTTCGGCGTCACGTCGTACTCTTTCTTAAATACCGAATAGAAATATTGCAGCGATGGATAGCCGCACATTTGCGAAATTTCATTAATCGACAGCGTGGTGGAGACCAGCAGGCTGCGGGCCTTTTCGAGTTTCTCGCGGTGAATGATGGAGTGAATGGTGTCGCCGACCTCCTCCTTGAAACGCTTCTCGAGGTTAGAGCGGGAGATGCCGACGGCATCCAGCACCTGTTCGACCTTGATGCCCTTGCAGGCGTTATTGCGGATATAGTGCATCGCCTGAATCACCGACGGGTCGGTGAGCGAGCGATAGTCCGTGGAGCGCCGTTCAACGACGCGCATCGGCGGCACCAGCCGGCGCTGCAGCGGCAGCGGCTCTTTATCCAGCAGTCGATGCAGCAGCTTGGCCGCCTGGTAACCCATCTGCCGGGTCCCCTGCGCGACGGAGGAGAGCGCGACGCGTGACAGGTAGCGGGTCAGCTCTTCATTATCAATACCGATGACGCACAGCTTTTCCGGCACCGGGATATGCAGCAGCTCGCAGGCCTGAAGCACGTGACGGGCGCGGGCATCGGTCACGGCGATAATTCCGGTTTGCGGAGGGAGCGTTTGCAGCCAGTCCGCGAGGCGGTTCTGCGCGTGTTGCCAGTTTTCCGGTGCGGTCTCGAGTCCCTGATAAACCACGCCGCGATATTTCTCCTTCGCAACCAGCTGGCAAAACGCGTGTTCGCGCTCGACAGCCCAGCGTTTTCCGCTGGAGGTGGGTAGCCCGTAAAAGGCGAAGCGCTGGACGCCTTTTTCTTTCAGATGCAGGAAGGCGCTTTCGACCAGCGCGGCGTTATCCGTCGCAATATAGTGTACCGGGGGATAGCATTCGGGGCGATGGTAGGAGCCGCCGACGCCGACAATCGGGACCTCGACGTCGGCCAGCAGTCTTTCGATTTCCGGGTCGTCATAATCAGCAATCACGCCGTCGCCCAGCCACTCCCTGATATTCTCAATACGCGCCCGAAAATCCTCTTCAATGAAGATATCCCATTCCTGTTGCGATGCCTGTAAATATTCTCCTACCCCCTCGACCACCTGCCGGTCGTAGGCTTTGTTGGCATTGAATAGCAGCGTAATACGGTGGCGCTTTGCAAACATAGTCTCTTTTCCTGGTCTCTCTTTCTGGCCATACAATACCGGCCAATGCCCGAATAATGACAAGCGTCTTATGCGTAAATCTGGTGGTAGCGCATAGAATTCGGGCATTCTTCCCTTTAGCTGGCTTATGTTCTGCGCTTCGTCGCCGAATCCATCCATACTGCCAGCAGTAAAATGGCGCCTTTGACGATGTACTGCCAGAAGGTGGCGACGTCCATCATGCTCATACCATTATCCAGCGCCGACATGATAAATGCCCCCATGACGGCTCCGGCGACGCTACCTACCCCGCCGGCGAGGCTGGTGCCGCCGATGACGCAGGCGGCGATAGCATCCAGCTCGGCAATGTTACCGGCTGAAGGCGAACCGGCGCCCAGACGCGAGCTGAGGATCAGACCGGCGATGGCCACCATCAGACCATTGATGGCGAAAACGGCCAGCTTGGTGCGTTCAACGCTAATCCCGGACAGGCGTGCCGCTTCCAGATTACCGCCAATGGCATAAATTCGCCGGCCAAAGGCTGTTCGGGTGGCCATAAACATTCCCGCCAGCAGCAGAGCTGCCAGGATGAGAACCGGCGTGGGGACGCCGCGATAATCGTTTAATAGCCAGATGGCGCCGAGCACGATAACCGCAGTAATGCTCTGGCGTGCCACCGTCGAGGTTGGCGCGGGTGTGGTTAATCCCAGGGATTGACGACGCAGGCGACCGCGCCATTGCCAGACAATAAAGGCCACCATGCCGATGACGCCGATGCCGAAACCGAGGCCGTCAGGCAGATAGCTTTGTCCAATTTGCGACATGGCCGGGCTGGTGGGAGAGACGGTGGTGCCGTTGGTAATACCGATCAGAATGCCGCGGAACGCCAGCATCCCGGCGAGGGTGACGATAAACGACGGGACTTTGCGGTAGGCGACCCACCAGCCGTTCCAGGCGCCGAGTACCAGCCCCATCACCAGCGTGACCGCAATGGTCAACGGCAGCGGCCAGCCGAGCCAGACGTCAAAAATCGCCGCCGCGCCGCCGAGCAGCCCCATCATCGAGCCCACGGAAAGATCGATCTCGGCGGAAATAATGACGAAAACCATCCCGACCGCCAGGATGCCGGTAATCGCCGTCTGCCGCAGCAGGTTAGAAATGTTTCGCGCGCTTAAATAGGCTCCTTCGGTAGCCCAGGTGAAGAACAGCATAATCACCACAATCGCGGCGATCATCACGAAAACCTGTAGGTTCAGCCCTTTGAATCCAGACACACCGGCAGGGGCGGGCGGGATGATTTTTATCTCAGACGACGTGTTTTTCGACATGGTGTTCGCTCCTCAACGCGGCTTCCATCACCTGTTCCTGGGTCAGATGATGATTGACTAAATTGGCTTTCAGCTTGCCTTCATGCATCACCAGCACCCGATCGCTTAACCCGAGAACTTCCGGCAGTTCTGATGAGATGACGATGACGGCGATCCCCTGCTGCACCAGCTGATTAATCAATTTGTAGATTTCGTATTTCGCGCCGATATCGATGCCGCGAGTGGGTTCATCGAGAATCAGGATGCGCGGATTCAGCAACAGACAGCGGGCCAGAATCGCTTTCTGCTGATTGCCGCCGCTCAGGCGGCCAATGGCCAGCTCAGGCGATGACGTTTTGATTTTCAGCCGCTGGATGGATTGCTGGATGCAGTGCTGCTCCCCGGCGTCATCCAGGCTGCTTAGCCGGCCGGTAAACTGACTTAACGCCGCCAGAGTGATGTTCTTACCCACCGCCATTACCGGCACGATCCCGTCTTTTTTGCGGTCCTCAGGGACCATGGCAATACCGTGGGCGATAGCCTGCTGGCAGTGGTGGATAGCCACCGGTTGACCGTCAATGAACACTTTCCCTTCCCAGCGCCCCGGCCAGACACCAAACAGGCACTGGACGGCCTCGGTACGCCCGGCGCCGACCAGCCCGGCAATGCCGAGGATTTCACCGCGATGCAATGAAAAAGAGATATCGTTGACCCGCTTAATGTGCCGGTTGACCGGATGCCAGGCGGTTAAATGCTCGACGCGTAGAATTTCATCGCCGCAGTCGTGCGGCTCGTTCGGGTAAAGGGCGGTGAGTTCGCGGCCAACCATCATGGTTATCACATCATCTTCATTCATGCCGCTGGCGTCGCGGGTGCCGATATGCTGGCCGTCGCGAATGACGCAAATGGTGTCAGAGATGGCTTTCACCTCATTCAATTTGTGGGAAATATAAATACAGGCGATACCGTGGGCCTGCAGATCGCGAATGATATCCAGCAGAATGGCCGTTTCTTGCTCGGTTAATGAGGCGGTGGGTTCATCAAGTATTAATAAACGCACCTGCTTATTGAGCGCTTTGGCAATTTCAACCAGCTGTTGCTGCCCAAGGCCGAGATCGCCGACGCGGGTATCGGGTGAAATGGTCAAATTCACCTGCGCCAGCAGCTTCTGGCAGCGCAGAGTCATGGTTTCATAATCAAGGAGACCATAGCGGGAGATTTCCGCACCAAGAAAAATATTCTCCAGAACGCTCAGGTGTTTAACCAGCGCGAGCTCCTGGTGAATAATAGCGATACCCTTGCGTTCGGTGTCGCGAATATGATTGGGCTTAAGCGTTTCACCGGCGAAAATAATCTCACCGTCATAGCTACCGTGCGGATAAATTCCGCACAGGACTTTCATGAGCGTGGATTTACCAGAACCATTTTCGCCGCAAAGTGAGACCACTTCCCCGGCGTTAAGTCGCAGGCTGATATTATCTACCGCCTTCACGGTTCCGAAGGTTTTGGTGATATTTTTCATTTCTAGTAACCAGGACATAGATGCTCCGCATAAGCGATATCCGGCTGGACGAGAATGACGCCCCGGCGAGGGGCGTCAGGAGTTATAATTCGCTCTTTTTGTGGAAACCGTCTTTGATGACCGTCTGTTCAATATTGTCTTTATTCACTTCGATCGGGGTGAGCAGGCGGGACGGGACATCTTTAAGTCCGTTATTCAACGTGGTATCAGCATGCGGCGCTTTATCATTGCCGAGCTCGACGGCAATTTCCGCGGCGGTAGTGGCAAGGGTGGTAATCGGCTTATAGACGGTCATGGTCTGCGTGCCGGAAATAATGCGCTTGACGCCAGCAAGGTCGGCATCCTGGCCGGAAATGGCGACTTTCCCCGCCAGACCCTGCGCGCTTAATGCCTGAATCGCGCCGCCGGCGGTGGCATCGTTAGAAGCGACAACCGCGTCGATTTTGTTATTGTTAGCGGTGAGGGCGTTCTCCATAATTTTTAATGCATTTTCCGGCAGCCAGCCGTCAACCCACTGGTCGCCAACGATCTTAATTTTACCTTCGTCAATATAAGGCTTGAGGACTTTCATTTGTCCGGCACGGAACAGCTTGGCGTTATTATCCACCGGAGAACCCCCCATCAGAAAGTAATTTCCCTGAGGAGTTTTAGCCACCAGACTTTGGGCCTGCATTTCGCCCACTTTTTCATTATCAAAGGAAATATAGAAATCAATATCTGCGTTGTTGATCATGCGATCATAGGCCAGAACTTTAATGCCTTCCTGTTTGGCTTCTTTAATCACATTGCTTAAGACCTGACCGTTGTAGGGAATAATAACCAGAACATCAACGCCGCGGTTTATCATATTTTCAATTTGCGACATTTGTGTTTCTTCATTACCATTGGCGGACTGAACAAATACTTTGGCACCTAATGATTCGGCTTTGTTGACAAATATATCACGGTCTTTCTGCCAGCGCTCAAGGCGGAGATCGTCAATGGCCATACCAATCTTAACTTCTTTCGCCATCCCCGCCATACTGGTCAGCAGGAGCGAAGCACAGAGCGTGAGGCAAAGGTTCTTTATCTTCATAATAATCAGCCTTTTTTGTAAAGTGCAGGATAAGACGAACGGGGTAAAGAAACGGCCTGATACGTAGTAGATTCTTAACAGCTAAAGGAAGACTGGCAATTATCTGTGCTTATTTTGGGATTACGAAATTTAGTTTGTTTTCTGATTTATGACCGCGATCTGGTTTTTAAAAATAAATAAAATAGCTATATCATTGATATGTCATTGAAACGAAGGTGGGGAGGCCGTTAATAATATTCAGTTGTGCGATCTGGCGCACGTTTGTGGATTCTCTCAATCGCGGTGTGAAATAACGTAATTGAGGAAAGCAAAACATGAATTCTATATTGGCTTATGACTTGTTATCTGCCGCATCCCTGAATATGGAGTTCATTATGCAAACCTATTTCGATCAACTCGATCGCGTTCGTTATGAAGGCCCAAAAACCACCAACCCGCTCGCGTTCCGTCACTATAACCCGGACGAGATGGTGCTGGGCAAGCGCATGGAAGAGCATCTGCGGTTTGCCGCCTGCTACTGGCACACCTTCTGCTGGAACGGGGCAGATATGTTTGGCGTGGGCTCCTTCAATCGTCCGTGGCAGCAGCCGGGCGACGTGCTGGAAATGGCGAAACGTAAAGCCGATGTCGCCTTTGAATTTTTCCATAAGCTGAATGTACCGTACTACTGCTTCCATGATGTGGATGTCTCTCCGGAAGGGGCATCGTTGAAGGAGTATCTGGACAATTTTGCCCGGATGGTTGACGTACTGGCGGCGAAGCAAGAACAGAGCGGCGTGAAGCTGCTGTGGGGGACGGCAAACTGCTTTACCAACCCGCGTTACGGCGCAGGGGCGGCGACCAATCCGGATCCGGAGGTTTTCAGCTGGGCGGCGACTCAGGTAGTGACCGCCATGAATGCCACACACAAACTGGGCGGGGAAAACTATGTCCTGTGGGGCGGCCGCGAAGGCTACGAAACCCTGCTCAATACCGATCTGCGTCAGGAGCGTGAGCAAATTGGCCGCTTTATGCAGCTGGTGGTGGAACACAAACATAAAATCGGTTTCCAGGGCACGCTGCTGATTGAGCCAAAACCGCAGGAGCCGACCAAACATCAGTACGATTATGACGCCTCTACCGTCTATGGTTTCCTCAAGCAGTTTGGTCTCGAAAAAGAGATCAAACTGAATATCGAAGCGAACCATGCGACCCTGGCCGGACACTCTTTCCACCATGAGATTGCGACCGCCATTGCGCTGGGTCTGTTCGGCTCCGTGGATGCCAACCGCGGCGACCCGCAGTTGGGCTGGGATACCGATCAGTTCCCGAACAGCGTGGAAGAGAATGCTCTGGTGATGTATGAAATTCTTAAAGCAGGTGGCTTTACCACCGGCGGCCTGAATTTTGATGCCAAAGTTCGTCGTCAGAGCACCGATAAATACGATCTGTTCTATGGTCATATTGGGGCGATGGATACGATGGCGCTGTCGCTGAAAGTGGCGGCCCGTATGATCGAAGAGGGCGAGCTGGATAAGCGGGTCGCGAAACGCTATGCCGGCTGGAATGGCGACCTGGGTCAGCAAATCCTGAAAGGGCAGATGACGCTGACGGAGATTGCACAGTACGCGGCGCAGCATAATCTGGCTCCCCAGCATCAGAGCGGCCATCAGGAGCAGCTGGAAAACCTGGTTAACCATTATCTCTTTGATAAGTAATAAGGCTACCCGGCGCCGCCGGGTATGAGTGAGAGCACGCTTTCTTGCGCCACGGTTAGCCGTGGCGCACTGTTAAGGAGAGACCGTATGTACATCGGGATTGATTTGGGCACCTCGGGCGTCAAGGCCATTTTGCTCAATGAGCAAGGTGAGGTGCTGGCTTCGCACACTGCGCCCCTCACCGTATCGCGCCCACACCCGCTATGGTCCGAGCAAGACCCCGAGCACTGGTGGCAGGCGACGGACCGCGCAATGAAAGCGTTGGCTGAACAGCACGCGCTGCGCGATGTAAAAGCGGTGGGGATCGCCGGGCAGATGCACGGCGCAACGTTGCTGGATAAGCAACAACGCGTGCTGCGCCCGGCTATTTTGTGGAATGACGGCCGCAGCGGCGACGAGTGTGTCCAGCTGGAAAAAGCGGTAAGCCGCTCGCGGCAAATTGCCGGTAACCTGATGATGCCGGGGTTTACGGCGCCAAAATTGCTCTGGGTCCAGCACCATGAGCCTGATATCTTCCGCCAGGTGGATAAGGTGCTGTTACCGAAAGATTATCTCCGCCTGCGCATGACCGGTGAATTTGCCAGCGATATGTCGGACGCCGCCGGGACGATGTGGCTGGATGTGGCCAAACGCGACTGGAGCGATGAGCTGCTCGCCGCTTGCGGCCTGAGCCGCGATAACATGCCGGCGTTATTTGAAGGCTGTGAAGTGACGGGAACGCTGCGTCCCGCTATTGCCCAGGCGTGGAATATGCCGCAGGCGCTGGTGGTCGCTGGCGGCGGCGATAACGCTGCCGGTGCGGTAGGCGTCGGCATGGCGGATGCCGGGCAGGCGATGCTGTCCCTGGGAACCTCCGGGGTCTATTTTGCCGTCAGCAACGGGTTTCTCAGCAAACCGGAAAGCGCTGTACACAGCTTTTGCCACGCCCTGCCGGGACGCTGGCATTTGATGTCGGTGATGTTGAGCGCCGCTTCCTGCCTCGACTGGGCGGCAAAACTGACCGGCATCGGCACGGTTCCTGCGCTGCTGGCGGCGGCGGAATCGGCGCGTGAAAATGCCGATCCCATCTGGTTTTTGCCCTATCTTTCCGGCGAGCGCACGCCGCATAACAACCCTCATGCTAAAGGCGTCTTTTTTGGCCTGACGCATCAGCACGGCCCGGCAGAACTGGCGCGTGCGGTACTGGAAGGGGTGGGTTACGCATTAGCCGATGGGATGGATGTGGTGCATGCCTGCGGCGTGACGCCGGAGAGCATCACTCTGATTGGCGGCGGCGCGCGCAGCGCCTGGTGGCGGCAGATGCTGGCTGATATCAGTGGCCAGCAGCTGGATTACCGTACCGGTGGCGACGTTGGGCCTGCGCTTGGGGCCGCCCGGTTAGCGCAGCTGACGCAGCATAAAGAGGCGGCTTTTTCAGATCTGCTGCCGCAGCTGCCGCTGGAACAGGCCCATCGACCGGATGCCGGGCGTGTTGCTCACTATGCGCCGCGCCGCGAAACGTTCCGCCAGATTTATCAGCAGCTTCTGCCTCTGATGTCGTCATAAACATCCGCCCCGAATGGGGCGGGTTAACTTTTACGCCGCGCTAGCTGACCAGGCGTCGGCTATCCAGGCGCTGCACCAGCGTCGACAGCAGCAGGCTGCCCCCCAACGCTGCGCCGAATATCCAGAAGATATCCAGCAGCGGCCAGCGCGTCAGCTCCAGCCCGCTGGCCCGTAACGCATGAATAATCAGGGCATGAAATCCGTAGATCCCCAGTGAATGGCGCGCAATCAGCGTCAGGGCAGGGACCGGGCGTGTGTTAAGGGTATTCTTCACCAGCGTGAGCAGGGTTATCGCGCAGACAAACACCGCCGGGCCGCAATACAAGTACCAGGTATCGCCGAAGTCGCCGCGCCACTTCAGCTCGTGCAATGTCCCGCGGGAAATAATCCACACTGCGGTAGCGAAAAGCGCGGCGCACAGCAGCGTGAGCCACTTTTTATCGGTATCCATCATGCCGATCGCCCGCCCCAGCACGCCATACAGAACATAGTAAAACGTATCGCCGTTGATATAGAGATTGAGCGGTAGCCATTCGATGCCGCCGGCCTTGACCGACACCATGTTGGGGTTGGCCAGAAGACCAATTACCAGCATCAGAATCAACAGCATCTTGCCGCTGACCTGCTTAACCTGCAGCAACGGCGAGAGCAGGTAAATGACGATAATCGCGAAGAAAAACCACAGATGGTAGAACACCGGCTTTTGCAGCAAATGTTTCAGCGACAGCACCACGTTGATATGGGTGAACAGCGTGATGTAGAGCAGGGACAGGGCGCTGTAAAACACCACGCACAGTACGATCCGCAGAAAATGTCGCGGTTGGGCGCTGCGCTCACCGAAAAACAGATAGCCGGACATCATGAAAAACAGCGGGACGCTGACGCGAGAAGCCGAATTAAGCAGGTTGGCGATATCCCAGCCCAGCAAGCTGATGGAGTGAGGGTGGGTGATATACCAGGTTGTGCTGTGAATCATCACCACCATCAGGCATGCGATGCCGCGCAAACTTGTTATCCAGTTTATTTTTTCCTGCATCGATACCTCAGTTGCTCCTTCTTAAAGAGGGTCTGACTCCTCCTGACCGGCCATATCGCAATGGAAAATTCCGAGTTTATCGCGACGCTCTTGTAGAGATGCGGAGAGATTCGCACAATGCCCCGGTAATTTCACGTAACCTGCACGATAACAATTTGCTAACAAGGCGGTTGAGGAAAATAGTGATGAAATATTTCTTTTCTGGACTGTTATTGCTCCTGCTGGCGGGCTGCAGCCAACAGCCGCCTCAGCCGGTACAGAAAGCGCAACGTGCCCGGATTACGCCGCAAATTACCCTGAACATGGAGCAACTGTGCAAGGATCAGGCGGCAAAACGCTACAGCACGGGGGCCCGTATGGTGGACGTCAGCCACTTCGAGCAGTTCCAGGGGAGCTACGAGCTGTCGGGTCTGACATCGCAGAATGAGCGCTTTATCTGTTCTTTCGATCCAGATGGTCAGTTTTTACATCTTTCTATGCGCTAAATCGGCCCCTGATGCCGCGTGATGGCGTTAATTTCGGCAATTTTATTTAAACAGCGCCGTTTCGTACTGTATATCTCGCAGCCAGCGGGTATACTGATCCCTTCCTTTAAATCCACACGTATCCAGCACGAAATAATATGCAAAAGTTTGATACCAGGACCTTCCAGGGCCTGATCCTGACCTTACAGGATTACTGGGCTCGTCAGGGCTGCACCATTGTTCAACCACTGGACATGGAAGTTGGCGCCGGCACCTCTCATCCAATGACCTGTCTGCGTGCGCTGGGGCCTGAGCCGATGGCGACTGCCTATGTTCAGCCTTCCCGTCGCCCGACTGACGGCCGCTACGGCGAAAACCCGAACCGCTTACAGCACTACTATCAGTTCCAGGTGGTCATTAAGCCATCGCCGGACAACATTCAGGAGCTGTACCTCGGGTCTTTGAAAGAGCTGGGTATGGATCCGACGATTCACGACATCCGCTTCGTGGAAGACAACTGGGAAAACCCGACGCTGGGTGCCTGGGGTCTGGGCTGGGAAGTGTGGCTGAACGGGATGGAAGTGACGCAGTTCACCTACTTCCAGCAGGTCGGCGGTCTGGAGTGTAAGCCGGTGACCGGCGAGATCACCTACGGTCTGGAACGACTGGCGATGTACATTCAGGGCGTTGACAGCGTTTACGACCTGGTCTGGAGCGACGGTCCGCTGGGTAAAACCACCTACGGCGACGTGTTCCATCAGAACGAAGTGGAGCAGTCTACCTATAACTTTGAATACGCAGACGTCGACTTCCTGTTCTCCTGCTTCGAGCAGTATGAGAAAGAAGCGCAGCAGCTGCTGGCGCTGGAAAACCCGCTGCCGCTGCCTGCCTACGAGCGCATTCTGAAAGCCGCCCACAGCTTCAACCTGCTGGACGCGCGTAAAGCCATCTCCGTCACCGAGCGTCAGCGCTACATTCTGCGCATTCGCACCCTGACCAAAGCCGTGGCAGAAGCGTACTACGCTTCCCGTGAAGCCCTGGGCTTCCCGATGTGCAACAAGAATAAATAAGAGGCGGCCATGTCTGAAAAAACTTTCCTGGTGGAAATCGGCACCGAAGAGCTGCCACCAAAAGCCCTGCGCAGCCTGGCGGAATCTTTTGCTGCGAACTTTACCGCGGAGCTGGATAACGCTGGCCTCGCTCACGGCAACGTCGAGTGGTTCGCTGCTCCGCGCCGTCTGGCGCTGAAAGTCGCTAACCTGGCGGCGGCGCAGCCCGATCGCGAAGTTGAAAAACGCGGCCCGGCGGTTTCTGCCGCGTTCGACGCGGAAGGCAAACCGAGCAAAGCGGCCGAAGGCTGGGCGCGCGGCTGCGGCATCACCGTTGACCAGGCCGAGCGCATGGTCACCGACAAAGGCGAATGGCTGCTGTATCGCGCCCATGTCAAAGGCGAAAGCGCAGAAGCGCTGTTGCCGAACATGGTGGCCACGTCCCTGGCAAAACTGCCGATCCCGAAACTGATGCGCTGGGGCGCCTCCGACGTGCAGTTCGTGCGTCCGGTTCACACCGTGACCCTGCTGCTTGGCGATAAAGTCGTCCCGGCAACCATTCTGGGCATTGCCTCCGATCGCGTGATTCGCGGCCATCGCTTTATGGGCGAGCCGGAATTCACCATCGATAACGCCGACCAGTACCCGCAAATTCTGCTGGAGCGCGGCAAAGTTATTGCTGACTACGAGCAGCGTAAAGCCAAAATTAAAGCCGATGCCGAAGAAGCGGCGCGCAAAATTGGCGGCAACGCCGATCTGAGCGAAAGCCTGCTGGAAGAAGTGGCCTCTCTGGTTGAATGGCCGGTAGTGCTGACCGCGAAATTCGAAGAGAAATTCCTCGCGGTGCCGGCAGAAGCGCTGGTTTACACCATGAAAGGCGACCAGAAGTACTTCCCGGTCTACGGCAACGACGGCAAACTGCTGCCGAACTTTATTTTCGTTACCAACATCGAGTCGAAAGATCCGCTGCAGATTATCTCCGGGAACGAAAAAGTGGTGCGCCCGCGTCTGGCGGATGCCGAGTTCTTCTTCAACACCGACCGTAAAAAGCGTCTGGAAGATCATCTGCCGCGTCTGCAAACCGTGCTGTTCCAGCAGCAGCTGGGTACGCTGCGCGACAAGACTGACCGTATTCAGGCGCTGGCGGGCTGGATTGCTGGTCAAATTGGCGCTGACGTTAACCACGCGACGCGTGCGGGCCTGCTTTCCAAGTGTGACCTGATGACCAACATGGTGTTCGAGTTTACCGACACCCAGGGCATCATGGGCATGCACTATGCGCGTCACGATGGTGAAGCCGAAGATGTTGCGGTGGCGCTGAACGAGCAGTATCAGCCGCGCTTTGCCGGTGACGATCTGCCGTCCAACCCGGTGGCCTGTGCCGTAGCGATTGCCGATAAGATGGATACCCTCGCGGGCATCTTCGGCATCGGTCAGCATCCGAAGGGCGATAAAGACCCGTTTGCGCTGCGTCGTGCCGCGCTCGGCGTACTGCGCATCATCGTTGAGAAGAACCTGAACCTGGACCTGCAAACGCTGACCGAAGAAGCGGCGCGTCTGTATGGTGATAAGCTGACTAACGCCAACGTAGTTGATGACGTCATTGACTTCATGCTTGGTCGCTTCCGCGCCTGGTATCAGGATGAAGGCTACACGGTCGACACCATCCAGGCGGTACTGGCACGTCGTCCGACTCGTCCGGCGGATTTCGACGCGCGCATGAAAGCGGTGTCTCACTTCCGCACTCTGGAAGAAGCGGCCGCGCTGGCAGCTGCCAACAAGCGCGTATCTAATATCCTGGCGAAATCCGAAGAGACGTTGAATGATGCCGTTCACGCCTCCGTGCTAAAAGAAGCCGCAGAGATCAAGCTGGCGACCCATCTGGTCGTGCTGCGCGACAAACTGCAGCCGTTCTTCGCCGAAGGCCGTTATCAGGAAGCGCTGATCGAACTGGCTTCCCTGCGCGAACCGGTAGATGAGTTCTTCGAAAACGTGATGGTGAATGCGGAAGATAAAGAAGTCCGTATCAACCGTCTGACGCTGCTGTCGAAATTGCGTGACCTGTTCCTGCAGGTGGCGGATATTTCCCTGCTGCAATAATCGCCTGTTTTGCATAACAAAAAACCTGCCCCAGGGCAGGTTTTTTTATGGCGGTAGGCGACTCTCTCGCCCCCCTGACGCTTTTCGGCGGCCAGATTTACTGCAAATTCCCCGCGGTCAGACTCTCTTTATCAAAAGCGTGGCTGACGTTAATACGGTTCTGATGCACTGAGGTATCCATACTGGAACCGGCTTCTGGTTGCGCGGGACGCTGCTCTGCGGCGATGGCGCCGGATGACAATGAAGCGGCCAGAAACAGGGCAGCGATCACGCTGAGATTTTTCATTTTATCTTCCTTTTCATCGTGTTGTCGTTGTCGCCTGTCTGGTTAACCACCGGCGGCCCGGCAAGAGCAAATTGCGTTATTTGGTCAGTTCGGCGGTCATGTGCACGCGGTTGTTGAACTGGGCGCTGGTAATTTTATAAGAGGCACCTTGTTCTGCGGCCTGGGCGGCAATTTTTGCTTCAGCGCGATCCAGCGTGGAGGCGGTGGCGCTGACGCTCTGTGCGAAAGCACCGAAAGACATCAGAGAAAGGGCAGAAACTGCAACGAAAGTTTTGATGGATTTCATGGTCGTATTCCTTAAGTGTTTTTGTTTGGTATAGAGCGTTGTTGCTCTGATGTGATAAATAATAGGACGATTATCGATCGATTAAAATTGGAACAATTTGCGCATCTCATTCAAAAAAATAGAATGAAAATTAAGCGTGCAAAACGGGGGGATTTCGAGGCCGTTTGACGTTCCTGCTGCGGGAGAGCCGCGCAGCCCGAACGCATTTGCTGAAAAAATAATCTTGAAATGAAGGGGTGAGTATGGCTATCCTGTGCCCCGACGAACCCCTCGTCTCACAGAGAGCACACTGAAAATGGATAAACACACCTGCTGAATTCGGTCCTTGCTGGCGCACTGCGTCTGTAGGGGAAGTATGAATTTCATTCAGGAGTGCTTATGGCCCATTGTGCCCAATCCCCCTCTTTTATTTTGCATCAGGTCACCTGTCAGTTTGCGACGGGAGAAACGCTTTTTGGCCCGTTGAATATCTCGCTGGAAAATTCCCTCTGTGGCCTGGTCGGACGGAATGGCGTCGGGAAAACCCGCCTTCTGCGCCTGCTGGCCGGTATCGATGCGCCTTCTGGTGGCCATATCGAACGGCCTGTTTCTCTGGCCTGTGTTGCTCAGCAGCAGACGATAACCCCGCAGACCACGCTGGCCGCACTGCTGGGCTACGGACCACACTTTGCTGCCTTGCAGCGCCTCGGGCGCGGTGAGGCTCTGGCTGACGATGTCGATTGCCTCGAAGGTTTCTGGGATCTCCCGGATCGCCTGAGCGCAGGTTTCCGCCAGGCCGGTTTAGCGGATTTCGAGCCTGACCGACCCGCATCATCATTGAGCGGCGGGGAGCGGGTGAAGGCTCTGCTGTGCGGCGCCTTTCTCTCCGCGGCCGATTACCTGCTGCTGGATGAGCCAACCAATCACCTCGACAGGCAGGGGCGCGACTGGCTGTATCACCAGCTTGAATGCTGGTCCGGCGGAGCGTTGATAGCCAGCCACGATCGCGCGCTGTTGGCCCGCATGTCGCGCATACTCGAACTGACGCCCGGTGCGTTGCGAAGCTACGGCGGTAACTATGCCGATTACCAACAGCAGCGCGATGCGGAGCAGCAGGCGGCGCGCGCGGCGTTAGACCATGCCGCTACCGAGCGTCGTCGCACGCGTGCGCGGATGCAAAAAGAACACGATGCCAGCCAGAGACGTTCTGCTCAGACGCTGCGCGTGGTGGATACGCTGAATATCGCCTCTTTTGAACGGGTAAAATATAAAGGGGCGGCGAAGGAGCGGCCTGGCGCACTGCATCGCCAGCACCGGGAGCAAAATAGTGCGCTAAATGCCGCGGTGGTTCAGGCCCGTGAGCGGGTGGAGGAGGACGCTGCGGTGATGTTCACTCTGCCGGGAAGCCAGGTTGCCGCTGGCAAACAGGTGTTGGTCCTCGAGGCTTTGCAGCTGGCATTCTCTGCCATGCCGCCACTCGACTGGCGTCTTGACGGGCCGCTGCGCGTGGCGTTGCGTGGCCCCAACGGCTGCGGGAAAACCACGCTGCTGAAAACGTTGATCGGTCTGGAATCGCCGCTATCCGGCGAGTGTCGGGTGTCGGTGCATGCGGCCTGGCTGGATCAGCATCTCACGCAGCTGGACCTGTCGCTGTCGGTCATGGCGCACCTGAATCTTGATGATACCCCGCTGGAGGCGGGGGCATTACGCAGCCGTCTTGCCCGGCTGCAGCTGGGCGCGGATAAAATTAATCTGCCGCTGTCGGCTTTAAGCGGTGGCGAACGGCTTAAAGCCGCGCTGGCCTGCGTGCTGTGGCGGCGTGAAGCGGCGCAGCTCCTGCTGCTGGATGAGCCGACAAACCATCTTGATTTGGCTTCCGTTCGGGCCATTGAGTCGGCTTTAGCCACCTTTCCTGGCGCGATGATTGTCGTCTCTCATGATGAGGATTTTCTGCGCGGACTGCGGCTGACCCACTCTCTGACGTGGCAGGAGAATGGCTGGCATTTCTCAGCGCTTTGAAGACAAAAAACCGCCCTCTGCTGAGCGGCGGTTCTTTATTATCAGATAAAAAAAATCCCCGCCGCGAGGCAGGGATCTTAAATTCTGAGCTTAATTTAAGCTTACAGGCTGGTTACGTTGCCAGCTGCCGGGCCTTTAGCGCCGCTTTCGATGGTGAAGGAAACTTTCTGACCTTCATCCAGAGATTTGTAGCCATCGTTCATGATAGCGGAGAAGTGTACGAATACATCTTTAGAACCGTCATCAGGAGTGATGAAGCCGAAGCCTTTGTCAGCGTTGAACCATTTTACGATACCAGTCATTTTACCGGACATAGCGAAATACCTTTAAATAATAAATGAACCTTTCGGCGATACGGTCTGGACTACAGATTTGAAGCTATAAAGGGAAAGTTCACTACCGGGGTATCTATGATAACCGCTCAAGGACTACTCTATACTAATGCTCTGTGGTCTGTACATCAAACCTGCGAGCATTAACTCATTTTTGCGGTGCGATAGCAAACCTTTTTTCACAGAAATAAAAACGGTCCCGATACAGGACCGTAACCAGACCTGATTCTTATTATAGAACTTTAGTCGATAAGCTGCCTTGAAAGCTGTGGGTTTGCCTGAATCAGGCGCATTAATTTGAGCTCCGTGGATGACGGCTTCACCCGTCTCGACTCCCACTCTTGTACCATCGCCACGCTGACGCCCATGGCATTGGCAAAATCATCAATTTTCAGGCCAGTGCCTTTGCGAAGCTGTTCAAACTCGCTAAATGCGGTCTGCTTACGAGGCTGGGCGATCGTTTGAGAAATATCTTTAAAAACAATTTGTTCCAGGCTGCTAAGCAGTTCAAACACGGGATCTTTATATTCCATAGAGAACTCCTTCTGTCACACAGCAAAAGAGATATTTAGTGAAGCCTATTAAGAATAGTCAGAAAAAACGCAAAGAATAGTCACGGGAGTGATTATGTGCAGACAGCCTATCGTCTTAACGGGTATTCGGCGGTGAAAACGGCAGATAAGGTGATGATTAATCATCAGACGTGTCGCAATGGAAAACTTTTGTAAACGGCGAATAAATCCGCCAGGCCAGCGGTTGCCCGCTGGCCTGAGGGTCAGGCTTTTTGCATATTATCGGCTTTCGTCTGCGCAGATATCGGCTGGCTCTTGCTGGTTTTATATTTCACCAGCAGCGCGATGGCGGATAAAAACGCCGGGATCGACAACAAGGTAAAGATGGTCACGAAGGAGAGCTGCGCCTGCATCAGGAAGGCTCCGCTGAAGGCGCCAAGGATCCCGCCAAACCGGCCGATACCCAGCATCCAGGCAACGCCGGTCGCCCGGCCCTGGGTGGGATAAAATCCGGCGGCCAGGGCCGGCATGGATGATTGCGCGCCGTTCATAATGCTGCCGGCAATAAAGACCATCACGCCCATTAACACCAGGTTATTGGTTGAGAAGCCGACCAGAAAGACGAACACGCCGGTCAACAGCCAGCCTACGGCGACCACTTTATTGGGGTTAATTTTGTCCATCAGGGCGCCGAGGATCAGCACCCCGATGCCGCCGCCCAGCGGGAACAGCGCGGTGATAATCGACGCCTGGCTCATTGACGCGCCGGTTTCGCGAATCAGCAGCGGAAGCCAACTGGTCAATAAATAGAAAATCAGCAGCCCCAGAAAGTAGGTCATGCACAGCATCACGGTACCGACGAGATAACGGGGGGAGAAAATAACCGCAAGGGCCGATTTGTCTTTCACCTGTCCGGCTTCGCGCAGCTCGAATTCAACCTGTTCAGGCAGCGGGGCAATACGACGCAGAATGGTGGCAATACGCTGCGATGGCTGGCGCTTGACCACCAGATAGCGCGCCGATTCCGGCAGTAAGAACACCAGCGCGACGGCAAGCAGCAGAGGCATCACGCCGCCCAGTATCAGCACGCTTTGCCAGCCGTAATGCGGAATCATCCAGGCCGAGAGGAAGCCACCCAGCGAAGATCCCATCGGGAACCCGACGAACATCAGATTGACCAGCAAAGCGCGACGGCGTTCCGGCGCATACTCGCTCATCAGCGTGGCTGCGTTTGGCATGGCGGCGCCCAGCCCGAGGCCGGTCAGAAAACGCAGCAGCGTCAGTTGATTCAGGCTGGTGGCGAAGGCGGTCAACAGACTAAAGCTACCGAAAACCACAATCGACATCAGCAGAACTTTTTTTCGCCCAATGCGGTCGGCCAACGGGCCTGCGGTCAGCGCACCTACCGCCAGACCGACGAGCGCAGCGCTCATCACCGGGCCTAACGCAGATTTTTCCACGCCCCATTCCTGCACCAGGTCGGAGGCAATAAAACCGATGATGGCGGTATCAAACCCGTCCATCGCGACGGTGATAAAACACAGGGCCAGAATCATCCACTGGTACTTCGTAAACGGATGTTCGTTGATAAAAGCCTGAATATCGATAGTTGTCTTATTCATACAGCATTCCTGGCAGCCGGAGCGGGGGACGGAGCCGGGCGATTACCGCCTCCCTCGCTGTCGTTAATGTGATTTGTGCGATAATCGAACGTATCGCCGTTAATCGCTCATTTATCAAATCACTGAACCTGGCTTCAGGCAACGCAGGCGGCCCAGGAAGCGTGCGATTATCGTTCGCTTTCACGGGTTTGCCCCACAATAGTGATTTTATTTATAATAAAATCAAATTGTTATTGGTCATTTTTCTCGGCAGGGTTATGGCGTTAATTGTGATGGGCTTAACAGACGCTCGCGGTCGCCCGTCAAACGCCGCCAACGGTGCTTTTCCTGCGTAAGATTGTCAGGAAAGAGTATCCTGCAAGGCCGACCTGGACTATCCTTGTCAGCGTCTGGCACGTGTGTGTCTGTGTGCGCTTTTTTTGGCTGAAAGGAGTAAAAAAATGGCGACAGGAAAGTCCTGCTCTCGCTGGTTTGCGGCTATTGCGGCCTTATTAATGGTGGTTAGCCTGAGTGGGTGTTTTGATAAAGAAGGCGATCAGCGCAAAGCGTTTATCGACTTCCTGCAAAATACGGCAATGCGTAGCGGCGAACGTCTGCCGACGCTGACTGCCGATCAGAAAAAACAGTTCGGTCCTTTTGTTTCCGATTACGCGGTGATTTACGGCTATTCACAGCAGGTAAGTCAGGCGATGGATGCGGGTCTGCGTCCGGTCGTAGACAGCGTGAATGCGATTCGCGTCCCGCAGGATTATGTGACTCAGCGTGAACCGCTGCGCCAGGCAAACGGCGCGCTGGGCGTGCTGAGCCAGCAGCTGGAAAATGCGAAAATGCAGGCCGATGGCGCACATAGCGCGCTGAAGCAGAGTGACGATCTGAAACCGGTCTTTGACCAGGTTTACAACAAAGTCGTGACCGCACCGGCAAACGCCCTGCAGCCGCTGATTCCTGCCGCGCAGGTCTTTACTCAGCAACTGGTGCAGGTGGGTGATTTTATTGCTCAGCAAAATACTCAGGTGAGCTTCGTGGCAAACGGGATTCAGTTCCCGACCTCGCAGCAGGCCAGCCAGTACAACGCGCTGATTGGCCCGCTGGCTGCCCAGCATCAGGCTTTCAACCAGGCGTGGACGGCGGCAGTTAACGCAACGCGTTAACCGGTTCGTCAACCCGGGTCAGGCGTTGACCTCGACCCGGGTTACTTCAGCTTACCTTCACTTCACCTGCGGATTGACGCAGTTCTTTTCGACCTGACCATTCAGTGCATCAATCAAATTATCGACCGCACAAGCCGCCATATTGTAGCGGGTCTCATGAGTGGCAGAACCGATATGCGGCAGCGCGACGACGTTCGGCAGAGTGAGCAGCGGCGACTCTTTCGCCAGTGGCTCCTGCTCGAAAACGTCCAGACCGGCCGCGTGGATTTGGCCCTTCTGCAAGGCTGAGATCAGCGCCTTTTCATCGACCACCGGGCCGCGCCCTGCATTAATAAAGATGGCGGAAGGCTTCATTTTCGCGAATTTTTCCGCGTTGAACAGGTGATGAGTCTCGGCGGTCAGCGGCAGGATCAGACAGACAAAGTCGGCTTCCTGCAGCAGCGTATCCAGATCGCAGTAACGCGCGTTAAAGCGCTCTTCCGCCTGCGGGTGACGGCTGCGGGCGTTATACAGAATCGGCATGCCAAAACCGGCGTGCGCGCGCTGCGCCAGGGCCATCCCGATACGGCCCATGCCCACGATCCCCAGCGTTTTATGGTGCACATCGCTGCCGAACCAGTCCGGGCCGATGCTTTTCGTCCACTCTCCGGCTTTCACCCGGTTGGCGACTTCCACCACCCGACGGGATGTGCTGAGCACCAGCGCCATCACCGTATCGGCAACGGTTTCAGTCAGCACGGTCGGCGTATGCATCAGCAGCACCTTGCGCGCATTCAGCGCCTCAACGTCGAAGTTGTCATAGCCGACGGAAATCGTGGAGGTCGCACGAAGCCTGGGCATTTTCTCCAGTAACGCGGCATCAACTTTTTCGCTCGACCCCAGCAGACCTTCCGCCTGGGCAAAGGCTTCCGCGTGCTGCTGGACGGTGTCAGGGCTCAGGTTTTTCACCTGAGTGACGGTAAAGTGTTTTTCCAGACGTTGCTGCAAGTCGTCGGGAAGCGTTTTATAGAGAATAACGGACGGCTTCATGCGGATCTCCGTAAGTAGTAAAGGTCAGGCGTGACGAGCGCCGATGGGAAGCTTTTGATTGTTAGCAGGCTTAACAATTAAAGTAAGCCATACCGAGGCGAAAAGCGCCACTCCCATGAAAATGTATGAGGCTGATGGACTGCCGGTGGTGCCGTTCAGGTAGCCCACGAACCACGAACCAAAGAATGAACCTAAGGCCCCCATGCTGTTGATGAGCGCCATTGCGCCACCGGCGACGTTACGCGGCAGCATTTCCGGAATGATGGCGAAAAACGGACCGTAAGGGGCGTACATTGCCGCACCGGCAATCACCAGCAGGGTATAAGAGGCCCAGAAATGGTTAGCGCCGACGGCCCATGAGCCAATAAAAGCCAGTCCGCCAATCAGCAGCAGCGGCCAGACGAACAGTTTACGGTTCTGCATTTTATCGGAAGCCCAGGAGACGACGATCATCGCAATAGTCGCGGCCAGATAAGGTACCGAAGAGAGCCAGCCGACTTCCACCATCCCCATATTGACGCCGCCGCTGCGAATAATTGACGGCAGCCACAGCACAAAACCGTACACGCCGATACTCCAGGCAAAATACTGCATGCACAGCAGAATGACGTTGCGTGAGCGGAAGGCTTCGCCGTAGTTACGCACGGCTTTAATACCCTGCTGCTCGCTCTCCAGCTGCGCCTGCAGCGCGGCTTTCTCGTTTTCTGACAGCCAGTTCACCTGCGACGGTTTATCCTTGACCAGCACCCACCAGCAGAAGGCCCAGAGGACGGCCGGGACGCCTTCAATAATAAACATTTCACGCCAGCCGAAGGACTGAATCAGGTAGCCGGAGACCACCGACATCCACAGTACCGTGACCGGGTTGCCGAGGATTAAGAAGGTGTTGGCGCGTGAACGTTCTGATTTGGTAAACCAGTTACTGATGTAAATCAGCATCGCCGGCATGACCGCCGCTTCCACGACGCCGAGAATAAAACGGATCGCCGCCAGCGCTGGAATATTGTGCACCATCCCGGTCAGCGAGGCGCAGGCGCCCCACAGGATCAGACAGATGAAAATCAGCTTCCGTACGCTACGGCGTTCAGCGTAAATCGCCCCCGGGATCTGGAAGAAGAAATAGCCGAGGAAGAAAAGTGCGCCAAGAAGCGACGAGATGCCTTTGGTAATGCCTAAATCTTCCGTAATGCCCGCTGCCGAAGCAAAGCTGAAGTTTGCGCGGTCGAGATACGCCAGGCTATACGTGATAAACACGATAGGCATGATGTACCACCAGCGTTTCGTTGCATTGGTAGAGCTGTTCATAGGCTTGCCTCTAAAGTTGAGGTTCATGACGCCGCCGCCGTATGTAGGGTACAGAGGAGGCCGTTATTATGACGCCGGCCCGGGCTATTCGCCCAGCGCCTCGCGTGTGGGTAATCCTTCGCTGTCGCCCTGGACCTGAATGGCCAGCGAGCCAATTTTGTTGCCGCGGCCTATCGCCTGCTGCAGCGTTCTGCCCTCCAGCAGAGCGCTAATCACGCCGACGGCAAAACCATCGCCGGCGCCCACGGTATCCACGACGTTATCGACTTTGATGGCGGCGACTGCGCCCTGTTCGCCCGCGGCGGTTTTGAACCAGGCGCCGTCGCCGCCGGTTTTAATGATCACGGCCTGAACGCCGCGCGTGAGATAGAAATCGGCAATCCCCTCCGGGGTCCGTTGGCCGGTAAGGATCATGCCTTCTTTGAGACCCGGCAGAACCCAGTCGGCCTGAAACGCCAGCTGATTGAGTTTTTCCACCATCTCGGCTTCGCTTTTCCACAGTACCGGGCGCAGATTCGGATCGAACGAGATCGTCTTCCCCTGGGCTTTCATCGTGGTGGCCGCCTGCTCCAGCAGGGCGTATGAACTCTCCGACAGCGCAGCGGCCACGCCGCTGAGGTGCAGGTGGCGAGCGCTGGTGAAATATTCGGCGCGAAAGTCCTCGGGCGACAGATGGCTGGCGGCAGAACCCTTGCGGAAGTACTCCACAATGGGATCGGTTCCATTTTCGACTTTAGATTTCATCTGGAAGCCGGTTGCATAGCGGCTGTCTTCGCTGACGCCGCGCGCATCAATCCCTTCTTTGGCCAGCGAATGAAGCACAAAACGGCCGAAGCTGTCTTTGCCTACGCGGCTAACCCAGCCGACTTTCAGCCCCAGGCGAGCCAGGCCGGTGGCGACATTCAGCTCTGCGCCGGCTACCCGTTTCATAAAGTGTTCTACTTCGGCCAGGTCGCCGGTTTCCGTCGCGACAAACATCGCCATCGCCTCTCCGATGGTGATGACATCTAATGCGTTTTCCATGGCTTACTCCTCGCGTAACAAATTCACATAGCGACGGGTCACGGCCGTCAGATCGTGGCCCACCAGCGGAAATTCGATACCGCGCGGGGCATCGGCAGGCAGGTTGTCGAGCAGCGCCAGCCAGCGTGCCGGAGCTTCGTCTGGCGGGACGGCGCGAAAGTGCGCATGATGCGGCTCTGCGGCTTTGACATGGATATAGCTGACGGCGGGGGCCAGATGACGTGCGGCCTCTTCCGGCGAATCGCCGACCCACAGCCAGTTACCCATATCGAAGGTTAACGTAACCGGCAGCTGGTTCACCCGACAGGAGGCTTTAAAGCGCTGCATTGGCGCCAGCTGGCCGCAGTCGGTCTGGTCGTTTTCCACCACCAGCGCCATGCCGCTCTCCTGCAGGATGCGGCGCAGCGATTCCAGTTCGTTGTTATGGGTAAAATGGCCGAGCGACAGTTTTAACCACAGGGCGTTGAGGGTCTGCGCTTCGCGTAACAGCGCCGGCAGACGCGGGTTAAGGGCGCCATTCGCTTCAAACAGGGCTTCCGGCGCAGAGTAGCAGGCCAGCAGGTTGTGGCGTTCAATGGTGGCGGCCAGCGCCGGCAGCTGATTGAGCTCGTCAGCGCTGAATAACTCACGGCGGATTTCCACGCCGTCGGCGCCGGATCCGGCGATAAACGGCAGTACGGCGGACTGCCCGCCAAGTTCTTTAATGCAATCATGACCATAGGCGGCGGTCACGACAATAATTTTTCTGGCCATCTGACAAACTCCCGGTAGCGCTGTAGCAAATCACTCTATTACGCTAGATGGTACCGGTTCCAAAGGAAAGGAGAGGATGTCTAATTTATGATCACCATCACGAAGGAGGGCTATCGGGAGGTCGATCCCCGCACGATCAGTTCACCGGAGAAGACCCGCTCACAGATGGGGTCGTTAGTGCCTTCAATCCGGCGCACCACCTGCTCAACCGCGGCATAGCCAATCTGCCACGTGGGCTGTTTGAGCGTGGTAATACCCACGCCCGCCAGCTCCGCCCACTCCAGCTCGTCGAAGCCGAGCAGGCCGATGTCGCTGCCCCAAACCAGGTCGATTCGCTTGAGCGCGCGCGCAACCTGTAGCGTCAGGGCGCCGTTGGCGGAAATCAGCGCCTTGCGCATGCCGCGATGGCGGGAGTGAAACTGACGCAGCACCGTATCGAGCATGGCGCCGTCGTTCAGCGGAACTTCAGCGTTTTCTGCGACGATGCCGGCGTAGCGCTGGAGGGTGGCGCGAAACGCGCTCAGGCGTTCGCGACGGGTGTTGACCGAACCGAGCGGCTCGCTCAGGAACAGCAGGGCTTCAAACCCTTTCTCCACCAGATGTTCTGTGGCGGTCGTCGCGGCCTGAGTGTTGTCCAGACCGACGACATCGCAGGCGAAGTCCGGAATCTTGCGGTCAATGAGTACCATCGGTAGCGCCGACTGCTGCAGGCGATTCAGCCCCTCTTCGCGCATCCCAACGGCGTTGACCACGATCCCCTCTACCTGGTAGCTGCGCAGCAGGTCGAGATAGTGCAGCTCCTGGTCGAGCTCGTTATTGGTATTACACACCAGCAGTGTAAAGCCCTTTTCGCGACAGGCCGCTTCGATGCCGCTGAGGACATTGACCGAGTAAGGATTGGTGATATCGGCGATGATCAGGCCAATCAGCCGGGTTCGGCCATGTTTCAGGCCACGGGCCATCAGGCTGGGACGGTAGTTAAGTTCGGCAATCGCTTTTTCAATGCGCGCCAGCAGGTCATCGGAAAGCAGGTGCTTTTCGCCATTGAGGTAGCGTGAAATGCTGGTTTTTCCGGTCTTTGCGGCTTTCGCCACATCGCTAATGGTTGCTCGCGCCGCTTTCGCCATGATGGCTTCCTTTGCTGAAATCTGGAGAACACCTTAGCGCGAAAATCCGCTATATCAAGCATTTTGCCCGGCAAGTGGCGCTTACCGGGCGAAGGATACGGTGGTCGGGGTCGACCGCCGGACTTACTGGAGCGGGCTGAGGGTGATTTCTACGCGACGGTTTTGCGCTTTCCCTTCCGCCGTGGTGTTGCTGGCGATGGGGTTTGCCGGGCCCATGCCGCTGGTGCGAATACGGTTTGCCGCCACGCCCTGGGTGATGAGGGCGCTGGCAACGCTGTCGGCGCGCTGCTGCGACAGGCGCATATTCAGATCCTGACCGCCGGTGCTGTCGGTGTAACCTACGACGTTAACCGCGGTTTTCTCATACTCTTTCAGCACCATGGCCACGCCGGTGAGGGTGTTTGCCCCGGCCGGTTTCAGGTTGGCGCTGCTGCTGTCAAAGGTGACGTTATTTGGCATATTCAGCACGATGTTATCGCCATTTCGCGTCACGGTGACGCCCGTTCCCTGCATTTTCTCGCGCAGTTTTGCTTCCTGCACATCCATGTAATAACCGATGCCGCCGCCCAGCGCCGCCCCGGCCGCTGCGCCAATCAGCGCGCCTTTGCCGCGATCTTTTTTCGACGAGGAGAGTGCGCCGACGCCCGCGCCGACCAGCGAACCGATCCCGGCGCCAATGCCGGATTTCCCCGCTTCGCGTTCGCCGGTATACGGGTTAGTGGTACAGCCAGAAATCGCCAGGGTGCCGCTCACCACAGCCGCAATCATGAGTACGCGTTTTTTCATGTTATTTCCTTAATCCTTTTTATTCGTTGTCACAGCGCGCGTGACGGTTGATTATGACGTCCAATTACGTAGAAAATTCCCCGTACCGGCTCTCTTTTTGTAAATAACATTGAACGGTCAGTATCACAGACCGTCACAACACCTGCATTCGCTGACCAGGAGCTCGCTTTGCCAACCTCATCTGCAACCAAAACCATCTTAACCGCGGCTCACTGGGGGCCTATGCTGGTTGAAACGGATGGTGAAAATGTCCTCTCTTCCCGCGGTGCGCTGGAGACCACTTTCGCCAACTCCTTGCAAACCGCCGTGCGTGAGCAGGTCCACAGCAAAACCCGCGTCCGCTATCCGATGGTACGTAAAGGTTTCCTTGCTTCGCCGGAGAGTCCGCAGGGCGTACGCGGCCAGGACGAGTTTGTGCGGGTGAGCTGGCAGGAGGCATTGGATCTTATCCACGCACAGCATCGGCGGATTCGGGAAAACCACGGCCCGGCAGCGATTTTTGCCGGCTCCTACGGCTGGCGCTCTAACGGCGTGCTCCACAAGGCAGCGACGTTGCTGCAGCGCTACATGAGCCTCGCAGGCGGATATACCGGACATCTGGGGGATTATTCCACCGGCGCGGCGCAGGCGATCATGCCCTATGTGGTTGGCGGCAATGAGGTTTATCAGCAGCAGACCAGTTGGCCGATGGTACTGGAACATAGCGATGTGGTGGTGCTCTGGAGCGCCAACCCGCTGAATACGCTAAAAATTGCCTGGAACGCTTCCGATGAGCAGGGGATCCCGTGGTTCGATCGGTTGCGCAAAAGTGGGAAGCGGGTGATCTGTATCGATCCGATGCGATCGGAAACGGCGGAATTCTTTGGTGAGGTGGGCGAATGGATCGCTCCGCATATGGGTACGGATGTCGCGATGATGCTCGGCATTGCCCATACGCTGGTGGAGAACGGCTGGCAGGACGATGCGTTTCTCGCCCGCTGTACCAGCGGCTATGACGTTTTTGCCCGCTATCTGACCGGTGAAAGCGATGGCACGCCGAAAACCGCAGAGTGGGCGGCGGAGATCTGCGGCGTTAGCGCGGAGAAGATCCGCGAACTGGCCGCGCTATTCCATGACAATACCACCATGCTGATGTCCGGTTGGGGGATGCAGCGCCAGCAGTTTGGCGAGCAAAAACACTGGATGCTGGTGACACTTGCGGCGATGCTGGGGCAGATTGGTACTCCCGGCGGCGGTTTTGGCCTTTCCTACCACTTTGCCAACGGCGGTAACCCGACCCGTCGGGCGGCGGTACTGGCTTCGATGCAAGGCTGTGTGGCGGGCGGTACCGAGGCGGTCGAAAAAATACCGGTGGCGCGCATTGTGGAAGCGCTGGAAAATCCCGGTGCGCCGTATCAACACAACGGAATGGACCGGCATTTTCCGGATATTCGCTTCGTCTGGTGGTGTGGCGGCGCGAACTTTACCCATCATCAGGATACCAACCGCTTGATTCGGGCCTGGCAGAAGCCGGAGCTTATCGTCATTTCGGAGTGCTTCTGGACCGCTGCCGCCCGCCATGCCGATATTGTCCTGCCGGCGACAACTTCGTTTGAACGTCACGATATGACCATGACCGGCGATTACAGTAACCAGCACCTGGTGCCGATGAAGCGCGTGGTCGCGCCGCGCGATGAAGCCCGGGATGATTTTGACGTCTTTGCCGATCTCAGCGAGCGCTGGGAAGAGGGAGGGCGCGCGCGTTTTACCGAAGGGAAAACCGATCTACAGTGGCTGGAGTCCTTCTATCAGATTGCCGCGCAACGCGGGGCGAGCCAGCAGGTGACGCTGCCGCCATTTGACCAGTTCTGGCAGGCTAACCAGCTGATAGAAATGCCGGAAAACCCGGAAAATGCCCGTTTTGCGCGCTTCGCGGCATTTCGTGCCGATCCGCAGGCCAATCCGCTGAAAACCGCGAGCGGCAAAATTGAAATTCACTCTCCAACGATTGCCGGCTTTGCCTACCCCGACTGTCCACCGCACCCAATGTGGCTGGAACCGGACGAGTGGCACGGCAATGCCCGGCCTGGCCAGCTGCAGGTGCTGTCCGCTCATCCGGCGCATCGTCTGCACAGCCAGCTGAACCACACGTCGCTGCGCGAAAAGTACGCTGTCGCCGGCCGTGAGCCATTAACTCTTCATCCGCTGGACGCGCAGGCGCGCAATATTGCCGACGGCGATGTCGTGCGGGTGTGGAACGCGCGCGGCCAGGTGCTGGCCGGCGCCGTGGTGACGGAAGGTATTCGTCCAGGGGTTATCTGTTTACACGAAGGGGCCTGGCCTGATATCGACCCGCAGGCCGGTATCTGCAAAAACGGCGCGGTGAATGTTCTGACCAAAGATATTCCGACCTCGCGGCTGGGCAACGGCTGCGCCGGGAATACGGCGCTGGCGTGGCTGGAAAAATATGACGGCCCGGCGCTGACGCTTACGGCGTTTGATCCGCCGGCCAATGCATAATCCAGGTCGGTTGTAGCGTATCGTCCTGCCATGCGCAGTCTTCTATCCGGAAGCCTTGCGCATGGTAGAAATTCACCGCCTGAACGTTTTTCTGGTAAACCTCGAGACTGAGCCAGCGGTAATGCTGTTTGACCTCGTTCAGCAGCGCGCTGCCGATGCCGCGGCGGATAGCGTCCGGCGCGACAAACAGCGCACCGATAAAGCGGGACTCCATCACGCTGACAAAACCCTTTATCGTCGCGCTCTCTTCCCACACCCAGGTGCTGGCGGCAGGCAGGTAGACATCGCGTACGACGGCGACACTCTCGTGCCAGTATGTTTCGTCGATAAAGGGATGGGCATGAATCGTGCTTTCCAGCCACAGCGTGAGCAGCGGGCGGGTCTCTTTAGCGTCCCACTTGCGGATCATCATCGCCTCCCGGGTGACAGAAACAGCTCGTCACATGATCGTTGACCAGTCCGCAGGCCTGCATAAAGGAGTAGCAGATGGTGGAGCCGACAAACTTAAAACCGCGCTTTTTCAGCGCCCTGGAGAGGGCGTCGGAAGCCGGTGTGGTGGTGGGGATCTCCGCCAGCGTGGCGGCATGGGAAATCTGTGGCTGATTGTCGACGAAAGACCAGACAAAGTCGGTAAACGATTCGCCGCTCTCTTCCATGGTCAGGAAGGCGCGGGCGTTGCCAATAATGGCCTGAATTTTCCCACGATGGCGAATAATTCCGGCGTCCTGGAGCAGGCGTTCAATATCGGTCTCATTCATGGCGGCAACGCGGACCGGATCGAACTGATGAAAGGCCTGGCGGTAATTTTCCCGCTTTTTCAGCACCGTAATCCACGACAGACCGGCCTGCTGGCCCTCAAGGCAGATCATTTCGAACAGTTTGCGGGCATCTCTTTGCGCAACGCCCCACTCGTTATCATGGTACTGAATATAAAGCGGGTCCTGGCTTACCCAACCGCAACGCTGCATGTCTCTCTCCCTTTAGCAATAAAACTTACGCGTTCGCCTTGACGGCTGAAAGATAAAGATAATAGTTAATACAGGGATACCACTCTCAAATATACCCGCCATTATTCAGGTTGCATGTGCATTGGCTGCATTCGTTCGCCCAATCACATTATTCAAGGTATTCAGGGAAGCCCGTCCCATAAAAACACAGCAATAATGCCGGTTTGGCTCTTTTCTGGAGTCGCATTAATGATAATAAAGAAATGCAATGGCCTTCGGGGGATTATGCTCCCGGCGTGTGCCGTCGTCTGGGTCTCGTTTATCAGTGGCGCGAATGCCTGGCAACAGGAATATATCGCTATCGATACCAAAAGTAACACCCCTGAACGCTATACGTGGGATAGCGATCACCAACCCCGCTATGAAGATATTCTGGCGGAGCGTATGAATGCGTCCGGCGATCTTCCCGGTATTGCGCTGAATCAGGCGGTGGCGCCGCCGGATGGCGGCCGCGGGATGAGCGTGGGATGGAATTTTACGCTGGCCAACGGCGTCACTTCCGGCCCGGTGGCGAGTTTGCGTAGCGAGGTGATATCGACCGCCCCCGCGCGCCGCGCGTCAGACAACCCCTATGTGAATACGCTTGGCTGGCGTATGGATTATCAGGCGCTATGGGGCGTCCATCCGTGGGCGCAGGTGAGCTACAACCAGCCGCTCTCTTCGGATCTGATTGGCCCTAATCGCGGGCAGGATGGCGCCTGGCGCGATGTCACCTTCGGGGCGGATATGGCTCTCAATTCACACCTTGCCGCCTGGGCGGCATTATCGCAGGCGGAGAATACGCCAACGGGAGCCAACTATCTCTATGTGATGGGAGTGAGCGCTAACTTTTAGCCTTTATTTAGCATGCGTGAAACGTTCTTGTTACTTAAAAAACACAGTAATGGCGCATTGTTGTAAGATAGTAGTCACTAACTTATTTCTGCTGCTGTCATGCGCCTGCCTTTTTCAATGTCATTCATTCCGGCTCACATGCATTTCATTCCTTGCTGATGGCATTTCATGCCTTTTTTACCCTGGCGTTCAGGCGGCTTCGCTATTGTGGCGGTAGTTAATTATTCAGGATATCTGCTATGAACGCTGCAAACAGTCAATATACCCGCTGGCTTACGCTGGCCGGCACGATCGTTACACAATTCGCGCTGGGATCGGTTTATACATGGAGTTTGTTCAACAGTTCCCTTTCCGCAAAACTGGACGAACCGGTAAGCCAGGTGGCTTTCTCCTTCGGTCTGTTAAGCCTCGGTCTGGCGCTATCCTCTTCCGTCGCCGGTAAACTGCAGGAACGCTTTGGCGTCAGGCGCGTCACGATGGCGTCCGGTGTTCTGCTGGGGCTCGGCTTTTTCCTTACCGCCCACGCCAACAGCCTGATGATGCTCTGGCTGAGCGCAGGCCTGTTGGTGGGGCTGGCGGATGGCGCGGGCTATCTGCTGACGCTCTCCAACTGCGTGAAGTGGTTCCCGGAGCGTAAAGGGCTGATTTCCGCCTTTTCCATTGGTTCCTATGGCCTCGGTAGCCTCGGGTTCAAATTTATTGATAGCCACCTGCTGGCCACCGTCGGGCTGGAGAAAACCTTTATTATCTGGGGCGTCATTGTCCTGGTGATGATTGTCTTCGGCGCAACCTTAATGAAAGATGCGCCGAATCATACCGCCGCCTCGCATAATGGCGTGGTGGAGAATGACTTCACGCTGGCCGAGTCGATGCGTAAACCGCAGTACTGGATGCTCGCCGTGATGTTCCTGACGGCCTGCATGAGCGGCCTGTATGTTATTGGCGTAGCGAAAGATATCGCTCAAGGGATGGTGCATCTGGATGTCGCGACGGCGGCGAATGCGGTCACCGTTATCTCTATCGCCAACCTGAGCGGACGTCTGGTGCTGGGGATTCTGTCGGATAAAATTTCCCGTATCCGCGTCATTACTATCGGCCAGGTGGTTTCACTGGTTGGCATGGCTGCGCTGCTGTTCGCGCCGCTGAACGCGATAACCTTCTTTGCCGCGATTGCCTGCGTCGCCTTTAACTTCGGTGGAACGATTACCGTGTTCCCGTCGCTGGTCAGTGAATTTTTCGGTCTGAATAACCTGGCAAAAAACTACGGCGTCATCTATCTGGGCTTTGGTATCGGCAGCATCTGCGGCTCGCTGATTGCCTCGCTGTTCGGTGGGTTCTACGTGACCTTCTGCGTTATCTTTGCCCTGCTGATTCTCTCTCTGGCGCTTTCCACGACGATTCGCCAGCCGAAAGGTGAAGTTTACAGCGAAGCCCACGCCTGATACGCCATCTTCGCGGCGTCATACCGATATTCCTGAGCTATTTGTGCTTGTCCAACCAAATGTTTTGTAAATGTTTGGTTGGATCACACTCCCGCCTGGTACTTTTTCCTTTCTCTGTGGTCTACTTAGCGCGCTTTGTAGAGGTTTCTTATACTCTCCGTCCTTCAAACTGCCTTATTGTTGACTGCGCTCGTTCGCCTCAGTCACTTACTTGAGTAAGCTCCAGAGGATTCACGAGCCCGTCGCCGCAAGGCATCTCGAATGGGTTTGAGTAGTTAATCAACCTGAACGCACCCTATTAACCTGCCCGCTTATATCGCGTAAGTCAGGTGGTTTTATCTCTTCTTTTTCCAGGTTTCATGCATGAATTATATTAGAACGATGACACAGCAGAAAGTCAGCCTTTGGCTGGCGCTGTACATCGGCTGGTTTATGAACGTTGCTGTGCTTTTCCGTCGCCTTGATGGTTATGCGCAGGAATTTACCCTCTGGAAAGGGCTTTCCGGGATTGTGGAACTGGTTGCCACCGTGCTGGTGACGTTTTTCCTGTTACGTGTTCTGTCGCTGCTGGGGCGGCGCGTCTGGCGAATACTCGCTACGCTGGTGGTGATTTTCTCCGCTGCCGCCAGCTATTACATGACCTTCCTGAACGTGGTGATTGGTTACGGCATCATCGCGTCGGTTATGACCACGGATATCGACCTCTCTCAGGAGGTGGTGGGCTGGTATTTGATTCTGTGGCTGGCGCTGGTCAGCGCTCCACCGCTGCTGCTTATCTGGAGCAACCGCTGTCAACATACTCTGCTGCGGCAAATTCGCACGCCGGGCCAGCGGGTAAAAAATATCGCCATCGTTGCCCTTGCCGGATTAATGGTCTGGGGACCGATTCGCCTGCTCGAACTGCGGCAGAAGGACGTGGAGCGTAGCTCTGAAGTCGATATGCCGAGCTATGGCGGGGTGATTGCCAACTCGTATCTGCCGTCAAACTGGCTTTCTGCGCTGGGGCTGTACGCCTGGGCGCAGGTGGATGAGTCCTCAGATAACAAGTCGTTGATAAACCCTGCCAAAAAATTCACCTATGTGGAGCCGCAGGGCCTGGATGATACCTACGTGGTGTTCATTATCGGTGAGACCACCCGCTGGGATCATATGGGGATCCTGGGTTATGGCCGCAATACCACGCCAAAGCTGGCCCAGGAGAAAAACCTGGTCGCCTTCCGCGGGTATTCGTGCGACACCGCGACCAAGCTCTCCTTGCGCTGCATGTTTGTGCGCGAGGGCGGGGCGGAAGACAACCCGCAGCGAACGCTGAAAGAGCAAAACGTCTTTGCGGTCCTGCACCAGCTCGGCTTTACCGGCGACCTGTATGCGATGCAGAGCGAGATGTGGTTCTACAGCAATACTATGGCGAACAGCATTGCCTATCGCGAGCAGATTGGCGCGGAGCCGCGTAACCGCGGTAAGAGCGTGGACGATATGCTGCTGGTGGATGAAGTGAAGCGTTCACTGACCAAGAATAACCAGGGGAAGCACCTGATCATTCTGCATACCAAAGGGTCGCACTTTAACTATACCCAGCGTTACCCGCGCAGCTTCGCGCAGTGGCAGCCGGAGTGCGTGGGCGTGGACAGCAAATGCTCGAAAGCGGAGCTGATCAACTCTTACGATAATAGCGTGACCTATGTCGATCACTTTATCGTGAGCGTGCTGGATCAACTGCGTGATAAGAAGGCGATTGTGTTCTATGCCGCCGACCATGGGGAGTCAATCAACGAGCATGAGCACCTGCACGGTACGCCGCGTAAGATGGCGCCGCCGGAACAGTTCCGTGTGCCGATGATGGTGTGGATGTCGGATAAATATCTGGCAGCGCCGGACCATGCTGCTTCGTTTGCCCGCCTTAAAGAGCAGGCGGCGATGAAAGTCCCGCGTCGTCACGTTGAGCTGTATGACACCATCATGGGTTGTCTGGGCTACACCTCGCCGGACGGTGGGATTAATGAGAATAACAACTGGTGCCGCGTTGCCGATGCGGGGAAAACCGTGGCGAAATAGCGGGAGTGGCGAGTTTCTCGCCGCTTGAGCTATTTTTTCCAAATAAGGCATTGACGGGTGTGAGTCTCAGCAGTAAGATGCGCCCGCATTCGGTGATTGGCGCAGCCTGGTAGCGCACTTCGTTCGGGACGAAGGGGTCGGAGGTTCGAATCCTCTATCACCGACCAAATTTAAAAGCCTGCTCGATGAGCAGGCTTTTTTGCATCCGAAGCCGATGAGGATGAGAACCTCCGGGGGCAGAGGTTCGACCCGAGCGTAGCGAGGGAACGTTGCTTTAGCAACGGCCCGCAGGGCGAGCCACGCAGTGGCGAGTTATCCTCTATCACCGACCAAATTTAAAAGCCTGCTCAATGAGCAGGCTTTTTTGCATCCGGAGCCGATGAGGATAAGAGCCTCCGGGGGCCGAGGTTCGGCTATGCTGGCGGCCCAGAGCGCTCATTTGTACCTCAGCAATTTTTAGCCGGCTTAACACCGCCCTGGTGTATTGGCCTGTCTCCCCCTGCTGACAGCAAAAACAGGCCTCGTCCAGGCCACCGTAAAATGAAATCCTTTGCATCAATGACGTTGGGCTGCGGGCCGGGCGCCACGATGTCGGAGTGTGATAGTCAACCAAAGTCACAAAAAAAGCACGAATCCTTGTTTCATGTTGCCTGTTAACTATTTTGTGACATCTTCCATTGTATTTTTTTATATATCTAAGGCTCTTTTTTCGCGAAGCTTATGGATAACTGCAGCATTTTCCGCTGTGCGTTTTAACGTTCGCGCTATTAATCGCTCACATATTGGCCATATCGTAATAAATTTTCACCATTTACCAGAATTGCTTATCACTGGCTGTTACGAAGTATTAAGACATTTATGCTGCCCGCTCGCCGCTAGCATAAATTTCTCTGCTGAAAATAGCGTCTTGAAGTTTTTTTAATCTTTGCCTGCTGATTCTCACCCCGGATGTAAAACCCGGTTGGCTGTATTGACGTTTACGCATTCTGTTGACAGATTGTAGGGCATGAGGGGCATTTCATGGAGAATCCGCACTGCAACTCAGGCGTTTTTGTGAAAGGAATCCCCATCTCTCATCCAGGCCTTCGGGCACCACCGACCAGACCGGGTAAAAAATAAATAAAGGCCTGGCGGATATATGCAAACAACATCACATTTGGAGCAGAATAATGAGTATTTCCTTGAAAAAGTCAGGGATGCTGAAGCTTGGTCTGAGCCTGGTCGCCCTGACCGTTGCAGCAAGCGTTCAGGCTAAGACCCTGGTTTATTGTTCTGAAGGTTCGCCGGAAGGCTTTAACCCACAGCTATTCACTTCTGGTACAACCTATGACGCCAGCTCGGTGCCCATCTATAACCGCCTGGTTGAATTCAAAACCGGTACTACGGAAGTGATTCCGGGGCTGGCGGAAAAATGGGAAGTGAGTGAGGACGGCAAAATCTATACGTTCCACCTGCGTCAGGGCGTGAAGTGGCAGGATAATAAAGACTTTAAACCTACTCGCGACCTGAATGCCGACGACGTTGTATTCTCGTTCGATCGCCAGAAAAACGCGCAAAACCCGTACCATAAAGTGTCCGGCGGCAGCTATGAATACTTCGAAGGGATGGGCCTGCCTGACCTGATTAGCGAAGTGAAGAAAGTCGACGATAAAACCGTCCAGTTTGTGCTGACTCGCCCGGAAGCGCCGTTCCTCGCTGACCTGGCGATGGACTTCGCCTCTATTCTGTCGAAAGAGTATGCCGACAACATGCTGAAAGCCGGTTCGCCGGAAAAAGTGGACCTGAACCCAATCGGTACCGGTCCGTTCCAGCTGCTGCAGTATCAAAAAGACTCCCGTATTCTCTATAAAGCCTTCCCGGGCTACTGGGGCACCAAGCCGAAGATCGATCGCCTGGTCTTCTCCATTACGCCTGATGCTTCCGTGCGCTATGCCAAACTGCAGAAGAATGAGTGCCAGGTGATGCCGTACCCGAACCCGGCCGACATCGCGCGCATGAAAGAAGATAAGAGCATTAACCTGCTGGAACAGCCGGGCCTGAACGTCGGCTATCTCTCCTTCAACACCGAGAAGAAACCGCTGGATAACGTGAAGGTCCGCCAGGCGTTGACCTATGCGGTAAATAAAGAAGCGATTATCAAAGCCGTTTACCAGGGCGCAGGTCAGTCCGCGAAAAACCTGATTCCACCGACCATGTGGGGCTATAACGACGACGTTAAAGACTACACTTACGATCCGGAAAAAGCGAAAGCGCTGCTGAAAGAAGCCGGGATGGAAAAAGGCTTCTCCATCGATCTGTGGGCAATGCCGGTACAGCGTCCGTACAACCCGAACGCGCGCCGTATGGCTGAGATGATCCAGGCTGACTGGGCCAAAATTGGCGTCCAGGCCAAGATCGTCACCTACGAGTGGGGCGAATATCTGAAGCGTGCGAAAGCAGGCGAGCACCAGACCGTGATGATGGGCTGGACCGGCGACAACGGGGATCCGGATAACTTCTTCGCCACCCTGTTCAGCTGCGCGGCTGCAAAAGACGGCTCGAACTACTCTCGCTGGTGCTACAAACCGTTTGAAGATCTGATTCAGCCGGCACGAGCCACCGACGACCACAACAAACGTATCGAGCTCTACAAGCAGGCTCAGGTGGTGATGCATGACCAGGCTCCGGCGCTGATCGTCGCTCACTCCACCGTCTATGAGCCAGTGCGTAAAGAAGTCAAAGGCTACGTGGTCGATCCATTAGGCAAGCACCACTTCGATAACGTCTCTGTCGAATAATAAACAGTATGTTCCCCCTCTCCCCGCCTTGGGGAGAGGGAATTGACATTTGTGAGCAATACAGACGTCCGGTCACCAGGCGGGGCGTCACTATAGAGAATCCGGGTTATGTTGCAGTTCATCCTCCGACGTTTGGGACTTGTCATCCCGACCTTTATCGGTATTACCCTTCTCACCTTTGCCTTTGTGCATATGATTCCCGGTGACCCGGTGATGATTATGGCGGGCGAACGTGGTATCTCCCCTGAACGTCACGCTCAGCTGCTGGCTGAAATGGGCCTTGATAAGCCGATGTGGCAGCAGTATGCCCACTATATCTGGGGTGTATTGCATGGGGATTTAGGCATCTCGCTGAAAAGCCGTATTCCCGTGTGGCAGGAGTTCGTGCCGCGCTTTAAAGCCACGCTGGAACTGGGCGTGTGCGCGATGATTTTCGCCGTTATCGTCGGTATTCCGGTGGGCGTGCTGGCGGCGGTCAAACGCGGTTCTATCTTCGATCACACCTCCGTCGGCCTTGCGCTGACCGGCTATTCCATGCCGATCTTCTGGTGGGGAATGATGTTGATCATGCTGGTTTCGGTCCAGCTCAACCTGACGCCAGTCTCCGGACGTATCAGCGATACCGTGTTTCTTGACGATACCCTGCCGCTGACCGGTTTTATGCTCATCGATACCGCTATCTGGGGCGAGCCGGGCGATTTTATTGATGCCTTAATGCACATGATTCTGCCAGCCGTGGTGCTGGGCACCATTCCGCTGGCCGTTATCGTACGTATGACCCGCTCCTCGATGCTGGAAGTACTGGGCGAAGATTACATTCGCACCGCGCGCGCCAAGGGGCTGACCCGGATGCGCGTCATCGTGGTCCACGCGCTGCGTAACGCTATGCTGCCGGTGGTCACGGTGATTGGGCTACAGGTAGGGACGCTGCTGGCGGGCGCTATTTTGACCGAAACCATCTTCTCCTGGCCTGGTTTAGGGCGCTGGCTGATCGATGCGCTGCAACGCCGTGATTACCCGGTGGTTCAGGGTGGGGTACTGCTGGTGGCGACGATGATTATCCTCGTCAACCTGCTGGTCGATCTGCTGTACGGCGTGGTGAACCCGCGTATTCGGCATAAGAAGTAAGGGGCCATCATGTCACAAATTACTGAAAATAAAGTTGTCGCCGCACCGGTGCCAATGACCCCTTTGCAGGAGTTCTGGCACTATTTCAAACGCAATAAAGGGGCGGTTGTCGGCCTGGTGTACGTGGCGATTATGATTATCATCGCCGTGTTCGCTAACTTCCTCGCCCCCTATAACCCGGCGGATCAGTTCCGCGACGTGCTGCTGGCGCCGCCGGCCTGGCAGGACGGGGGAAGTTTTGCGCATCTGCTGGGGACCGATGACGTGGGCCGCGATATTCTGTCGCGACTGATGTACGGCGCGCGTTTATCGCTGCTGGTTGGCTGTCTGGTTGTGGTGCTGTCGCTGATTCTCGGCGTGGTACTGGGCCTGATTGCCGGCTACTTCGGCGGGGTGATTGACTCCATCATTATGCGTGTTGTCGATATTATGCTGGCGTTGCCGAGCCTGCTGCTGGCGCTGGTGCTGGTGGCTATCTTCGGCCCCTCGATCGTCAACGCTTCGCTGGCGCTCACCTTTGTCGCCCTGCCGCACTACGTGCGATTGACCCGTGCGGCGGTGCTGGTGGAAGTGAACCGCGACTACGTCACCGCTTCACGGGTGGCAGGAGCGGGGGCAATACGTCAGATGTTCATCAACATTCTTCCTAACTGCCTTGCTCCGCTGATTGTTCAGGCGTCGCTCGGTTTTTCTAACGCCATTCTCGATATGGCCGCTCTTGGCTTCCTTGGCATGGGTGCGCAGCCGCCGACACCGGAGTGGGGTACGATGCTCTCCGACGTGTTGCAGTTCGCGCAGAGTGCCTGGTGGGTCGTCACCTTCCCGGGTGTCGCGATTCTGCTGACGGTGCTGGCATTTAACCTGATGGGTGACGGTCTGCGTGACGCGCTCGATCCCAAACTGAAGCAGTAAGAGGTTCGAGATGGCGTTATTGAATGTTGATAAATTATCGGTGCACTTCGGCGACGAAGGGACACCGTTTCGCGCGGTAGACCGCGTGAGTTACAGCGTGAATCAGGGTGAAGTGGTTGGCATTGTCGGCGAGTCCGGCTCCGGTAAATCGGTCAGCTCACTGGCGATCATGGGGCTGATTGATTATCCCGGCCGGGTGATGGCGGATAAGCTGGAATTTAATGGCCGCGATCTGAAGCGTATTTCAGAAAAAGAGCGCCGCCAGCTGGTGGGGGCGGAAGTGGCGATGATCTTCCAGGACCCGATGACCAGCCTGAATCCGTGTTACACCGTCGGCTACCAGATAATGGAAGCCATTAAAGTACATCAGGGCGGAAATAAGAAAACCCGTATCCAGCGGGCGATCGATCTGCTGACGCTGGTTGGCATTCCTGACCCGGCATCGCGTCTTGATGTCTATCCGCATCAGCTTTCCGGTGGGATGAGCCAGCGCGTGATGATCGCCATGGCGATTGCCTGCCGACCAAAGCTGCTGATTGCGGATGAACCGACCACCGCGCTGGATGTGACCATCCAGGCGCAGATCATTGAGCTGCTGCTGGAGTTGCAGCAAAAAGAGAACATGGCACTGGTCCTGATCACCCACGATCTGGCGCTGGTGGCCGAGGCGGCACACAAAATTATTGTGATGTATGCCGGTCAGGTTGTGGAGACGGGCGATGCGAAGGATATCTTCCGCGCGCCGCGCCATCCGTATACTCAGGCGCTGCTGCGCGCGCTGCCGGAGTTTGCCCAGGATAAAGCGCGGCTGGCGTCGCTGCCGGGCGTAGTGCCAGGGAAATATGACCGCCCCAACGGCTGTCTGTTAAACCCGCGCTGCCCCTATGCCACGGATAAGTGCCGCAGCGAGGAGCCTGAGCTGAACCGCGTCGACGGCGCCCGTCAGTCGAAATGCCACTACCCACTGGATGATGCCGGGAGGCCTACGCTATGAGTACCCATGAGGCCACCACGCAACAGTTCTTGTTGCAGGCCATTGATCTGAAAAAATATTACCCGGTGAAGAAGGGGCTGTTTGCTCCGGAAAGGCTGGTTAAGGCGCTGGACGGGGTCTCGTTTACCCTCGAACGCGGGAAAACGCTGGCGGTGGTCGGCGAGTCCGGCTGCGGCAAATCAACGCTGGGCCGTCTGCTGACGATGATTGAGATCCCGACCGGTGGCGAGCTTTACTATCAGGGCCAGGATTTATTAAAGCCAGACGCCACGGCGCAAAAGCTGCGTCGGCAGAAAATCCAGATTGTGTTCCAGAACCCCTACGGCTCGCTGAATCCGCGTAAGAAAGTGGGGCAGATTCTGGAAGAACCGTTGCAGATCAACACCTCGCTGAGCAAAGAACAGCGCCGTGAAAAAGCGCTGGCGATGATGGCGAAGGTCGGGCTGAAAACGGAGCATTACGATCGCTATCCGCACATGTTCTCCGGCGGTCAGCGGCAGCGTATCGCGATTGCCCGTGGTCTGATGCTGGACCCGGACGTGGTGATTGCCGATGAACCCGTCTCCGCGCTGGACGTGTCGGTTCGTGCGCAGGTGCTGAACCTGATGATGGATCTGCAGCAGGATATGGGGCTGTCGTATGTGTTCATCTCCCATGACCTGTCGGTCGTGGAGCACATTGCGGATGAAGTGATGGTGATGTATCTCGGCCGCTGCGTGGAGAAAGGGTCCAAGGATCAGATCTTCAACAATCCGCAGCACCCGTATACCCAGGCCCTGCTGTCGGCCACGCCACGCCTGAACCCGGACGATCGTCGCGAACGTATTAAGCTGACCGGCGAACTGCCGAGCCCGTTGAATCCGCCGCCGGGCTGCGCTTTTAACGCCCGCTGCCGCCGTCGTTTCGGTCCGTGCACCCAGCTGCAGCCACAGTTGAAAGATTACCGGGGTCAGTTGGTCGCCTGTTTTGCCGTTGACCAGGATGAAAACCAGCAAAAACCGCTCGCCTGATGTTCCCTGCTGCTGTCGAAGGAGCCAAAACTTTCGGCAGCAGCCGCTTATTATGCCCAGAGAAGAGTCAGGCTTGAGAAAGTACCTGGCCGATATTTTTCGGCTTAAATAATTTATTTGACCTATTTATACAACGATATAAAAAGTCTAAAATATATTCCATCACGCGGCAGAGTTATTTTGTTCTGCGCATTATCTAAAGATCAATTAGAGAAAAAACGGGTTATTTTAAGGGTGCGCTGGGCTCAGCTTTGCTGGGATCATGGGACCTCCTAAAAAATGGAGCTATCATTTCTTATAATAAATGATAGGGTAACTACAAAATTATCAGTGATTTACGCCACCTTGACCAATACTCCTCTACAACGTCATTGTATTGTTGGTCATTCTGACCAACTTAAGTTGATGAAAAACAATAAAATAAACTATGCTCTAAAGGCGTAGTATCAAAATAAAAACAGCTAAAATATTATTTTTTAGAATCATGAGGTTATCCATGAACCATTATGATGATTTGCAGCGCTTCAAGGAAAAGACTCGTACGCAAAGTCTCGATTTTAAGGACCTTTCATCACACGCAGCCGCCAGGGAACAGGGCGATTGGGTTATTCTCAATCAGCTCTCGCCTGGGGAAGAAAAAGAATCCTCTCTGGCCATGGGAGGATCGGTATCGTTACCGATACCGCAGCCGGTCCCTACGGATATGTTTCATTGGGTCGAGGCACAACCCGCGCACCCGCCGCTGCCATCATCACCTGTAGCCCCGGCTCCGGTAATGCCGCCGCCTGTCTCCGTCTCAGCCCCACATGACCCCCTTTCGGTTGCAGAAAATACGCGGGTAGCGGAACCTGCGCCGGCAATGGCCGTCCCCCTTGCGCCAGCTCCAGCCGTCGCGCCAGCACCACCGGTAGCGGTTCGCCCGGCCGTGCCGTCTGTGCAGGCGGCGGAAGGCTATGCTCATTTATTTGCGGCAAAAGCCGTTGAACCGGTGGCGAAAAATAAAGATCAGCCGCTGAAATCACTTTTAGAAAGGATTGCGACATGCCGTTGATCTGCGTGTGTTCTCCCAAAGGCGGCGTAGGAAAAACGACCCTCGCGGCAAATCTGGCCTATTCATTAGCTCGCGCAGGCAGCAAAGTCCTGGCGATCGATTTTGACGTGCAAAATGCGCTGCGTCTGCATTTTGGCGTCCCTCTGAGCGATGAGCGCGGCTATGTCGCGAAAGCGCTGGAGCTTCATGACTGGAGCCAGTGCGTACTGAGCGCGGGCAGCAATATTTTTGTCCTGCCGTATGGCGATGTTAGCGAGGCGCAGCATCAGGCTTTTGACCAACACCTTGTCAGCGACGCCCATTTCCTCACCCGTGGGCTGGCGGCATTATTGAATTATCCCGGGTTGATTATCATCGCCGACCTGCCTCCCGGCCCTTCACCGGCGCTGACGGCATTAACGCCGCTGGCCGATCTGCACCTGGTGCCGCTGCTGGCGGATACCGCCTCGATGTCGACGCTGTCGCACGTGGAAAAGCAGCGTTTAACCGGCGGTAAGCTTAACCACAAACTTGGGCACTTTTTCGTGCTGAATCAGAGCGATAACCGCCGTCAGGTCAGCCGTGACGTCACTGCTCTGATGGAGGATAAACTGGGCGATCGTCTGTTGGGTATTATTCATCGCGATGAGAGCGTCGTTGAAGCGAATGCTTCCCAGAAGTCGATTCTCGACTTTAGCTCTTCCTCTGCAGCCGCCTTTGATATTGAAATCATGGCAAAAAAAATCTCTGCGCTGTTGGGTATTAAAATTGGCGACGGCACGGTGCACAGCCAGCCTCGTATGTCAGGGCTTTAACTTATTGCAGGGCTGCTGAATGAAAAAGTCTCTTTTCTGGTTGCTGGCACTGGTGCTATCGCCGATTGCCGTTCTGGTCATTATTACGCCGATGGACAGCCAAAAGCAGTATCTTTTTGGTCTGCTAAGCATCGGTATTCTGTTCTTAATGGGCTTTAGCAAAAAGCGCAGTATTTCGGTCATTATGGTCGTGACTTCGCTGCTGATGTCTACCCGCTATATGTATTTTCGCCTGACGCAGACCCTGCATTTTAACTCCACTATTGAGACGGTGCTGGGGATGGGGCTGTTTCTGGCGGAAGTCTATATCTGGGTGATGCTGCTGCTGAACTATCTGCAAACGGTCTGGCCGCTGAAGCGAGAAATCGTCCCGCTGCCGGATGATATGAGCACATGGCCGACGGTCGATATTTATATTCCCAGCTATAACGAACCGCTGGAAGTGGTGCGTGATACCGTGTTGGCTGCGCAGTGTATCGATTACCCGGCGGATAAAATGAAAATTTATCTGCTGGACGATGGCAAACGCAGCGAGTTTGCGGTGTTCGCCGCCGATGTCGGCGTTGGCTATATCACCCGTAATGATAATAAACACGCCAAAGCGGGTAACCTGAACCACGCGATGACCCTGACTCATGGGGAGCTGATTTGCGTTTTCGACTGTGACCACGTGGCGACCCGCGTGTTCCTGCAGGCGACGGTCGGCGGCTTCCTCAAAGACCCGATGCTGGCGCTGGTGCAGACCCCGCACTATTTTTATTCGCCGGACCCGTTTGAACGCAACCTCTCCGTCGGCCGCAATATCCCCAATGAAGGGATGCTGTTCTATGGTCCGATTCAGCAGGGCAACGATAACTGGAACGCGACCTTCTTCTGCGGTTCCTGCGCCGTGATTCGTCGTAAAGCGCTGGACGATATCGGTGGTTTTGCCGTAGAAACTGTGACCGAAGATGCGCACACCGCGCTTAAATTTCAGCGCCTGGGCTGGAAATCATCGTTTCTCGATATCCCACTGGCTGCGGGTTTAGCCACCGAACGTTTGGTCGTGCACGTCATTCAGCGTACCCGCTGGGCGCGTGGGATGACGCAAATTTTCCGCCTCGATAACCCGCTACTGGGCCGCGGGCTGACCTTCCAGCAGCGCCTGTGTTATCTCAGCGCCATGCTCTACTATCAGTTCGCCCTGCCACGGGTCGTGTTTGTCACCGCACCGTTAGCTTATCTGTTGTTTAACCTGAATATTATCTACTCCTCAGCGAGCCTGATTGTCTCGTATGCGCTACCGCATCTGTTCCTGGCGATTTATGTCGGCTCACGGATGAACGGTCGCTATCGCTACAGCTTCTGGGGGGAAATCTATGACATCGTGCTGGCATTCCACCTGGTGCTGCCGACGCTGGTGACGATGATCTTCCCCAAACGCGGTAAATTCAACGTGACCGACAAAGGGGGGCTGCTGGATGTGGGCTACTTCGACTTTACCGTCGTCAGGCCGCATCTGGTGGTGGCATGTTTGCTCGCGGTTGGCGTGATTGTCGGTATCGTCAGGGCCATTGGCCATGACTATTTCGGCTCGGATCCTAACGTTATCGCGCTGAACGTCGGCTGGGGGCTGTACAGCCTGATCTTCCTGCTGGCGGCGATTGCCGTTGCCCGGGAAACCCGCCAGGTGCGGAAAACGATCCGTATCGACGTCAATATTCCGGTGTTGATTCACTACGCCAGCGGCATCGTGTCGCGCAGCCACACCGCAGACCTGTCGATGGGCGGATGCCGCATCGCGGTCCCGGACGATCGTCATCTGCAGGATGAGATCGAAGAGATTGAACTGATTCTGCAATCTGGCGCGATTTGTATTCCGGCTGAACAGGTGACCGCGGACGAGAGCTTTATTCGCCTCAAGTTTGATGAAAATATTCCCCTCTCTTTGCGCCGTGAACTGGTGCGAGTGGTACTGGCGCGCGCCGATGCATGGATTAACCCGCCGCGCCCGCAGGACAACCCGTTCCGGTCATTTTTCACCATCTTACGCTGCGTGTTTGAACTGTTCTGGCTGAGCTGGAAAACACGACGCGGCCGTCGCCAGCAGAAACCTGTCGCGAGTAGCGCGCAGGAGGATGGGCAATTATGAAGCGATTAACCACGCTTGCGCTGCTGGCCGGCATGTTTTCCATACCGGTGCTGCACGGTGAAGAGGCGCCGGCCGATCGTTCTGCGCCGCTCAATTTCCCGTTACCGGGCGCGACCACGGGCGGCGTTCCCGCCGATGAATCCGCGTCGACCACCGGCGCGGATCCGTCGGCCACACCGGAGGTTCCGGTGATCCCAGAACCCTCTGCCGCGTCCGGGTCGTCGACCGCATCGACACCCACGACAGCAGAACCCGCGGCGGCGGATCCGGCCACCTCGCTTCCCGTCATGCCTCCACCGACCAATACGGCAATGCCGGATGTCGCGCCGTTAACATCGGTGGTCGGGGGCAGTCTGAATCTGGCTCAAATGGGGATGCCGGATGGCATTATCCTCAGCGGCGGTCAACAGCAGGGCGGTGCGGGTTTTACGCTGCCTTCGGACCAGGTGGTGACCCATGCAGAGCTGATGCTGGATGTTCAGGTCTCGCCGGATATGGCTGCTCGCAACGCCACGCTGCAATTGATGCTCAACGGCCAGCCTTTAGGCACGGTGCCGCTGGGCACCGACGGGGCGGACATTTCGCACTATCAGCTGGATATTCCTGCGGCGCTGATGGTCTCCAGCAACAATCTGAGCTTTAAAGTGAATGATGGCGACAACATGCAGTGCCAGCTCAATACGCATGACACGTCGGGCGTCACGATTTTACCGGCTTCGCGTTTTAACTGGGAAAGCCAGCCGCTGAATCTCAGCAATGATTTGAGTCACTTCCCGCGGCCATTCTTCGACAGCATGCAGATGACCCCGGCGGATATCGCGGTGGCCTACCCGGAGAAATCGGGAGCGGATATCTTCAGCGCCGCAGCGCTGCTCTCGTCGTGGCTGGGTATTCAGGCGGATTATCGCGGGATTGCTTTTAGCGCGCTGCGCGACCGCTTACCGGAGCGCCACGGCATTATTATCGGCCATCCGGGTGATCAGGTCGGCGGGCTGACGCTGCCGCAAACCGATAAACCGCTGCTGCAGATTGTCGATAACCCGGGTAACCCCACCTACAAACTGCTGTTGATCGTCGGGCAAAATGATGCGGCGCTGCGTGCGGCGGCCTGGCGGCTGACCCGCGGTAATATTGCCCCGCAGACCGCGAGTCTGAGCGTGGATCCGCAGGCGATCCCGATCGGCAAGCCGTACGATGCCCCGCGCTGGATCCCAACCGATCGGCCGGTAAAAATCAGCGAGCTGCTGCGAAAAGATCAGAGTATGACCGTAAACGGCGTCTGGCATGAACCGCTGCGCGTAGCTTTCCGCGCGGCGCCGGATCTCTATCTGTGGGACGGGGAAACGATTCCCTTGCAGATTGGCTACCGTTTCCCGTCGGAAAACTGGATTAATGAGGAGCAGTCGTTATTAAGCGTGACGCTCAATAACACGTTCCTGCACAACCTGCCGCTAAACAAGCAGGGGCCGCTGGAGAAATTATGGCGTTATCTGGGCGGCGATGTGCGTCAGGAGCGGTTTACCATTCCGCTGGCGCCGTATCTGATTTACGGCGATAACCAGCTGTCGCTCTATTTCAACGTGGTGCCGAAACAAAACGCCCCCTGTTCGGTGGTGCTCAATAACAATATCAAGAGCCGGATTACCGATGATTCGTGGATTGATTTGAGCAATACGCGACACTTCTCGCTGCTGCCCAATCTCTCCTATTTCGTCGGCGCTTCGTTCCCGTTCTCGCGGCTGGCGGACTATTCACAAACCACGCTGCTGCTGGCGGAAAAACCGTCGGAAACGCAGGTCGCCACGCTGTTAAACCTCGTGGCCCGCTCGGGGAATGCGACCGGCACGGCGCTGGCGAACAACCGGGTTGTTTTAGGCATCCCCAGCGGTGGAGCTGGCCTTCAGTATCTGCACGATCGCGATGTGCTGGCGGTCAGCGCCCTCGATCAGAAAACGTTTAACCAGCGCTTGTTGGAAGATTCTCCTTATTATCAGACGGATAATCAGCTGGGCGTGCGCGAGTCGGGACTGAGTTCAAAAGTACAGCGATGGCTGGCCGGCGACTGGACATCCGCCAGCCTGGATGCCGATCGCTATCTCTCCTCCAGCAGCGCCTGGCGCGGCTTTATTAGCTACCGTTCACCGTGGAACCCACGGCGGACGGTGGTGGTGGCGATGGCCAGCAACGATGATCAGCTGACGAAGCTGAAAAGCGACCTTGATTCACCGCGAATCAACGCCGGTATCCGCGGTGATACGGCGGTTATCACCAGTGATAATGGGGTTCGCAGCTTCCAGGTGAGCACGCCATACCCTGGCGGGCAGATGCCGTGGTACATGATGGCCGTTTGGTATGCCAACCAGCACTCCGGTCTGCTGGCGCTGCTGGGACTGCTGGCGACAACGATCATCGGCCTGGCGCTTACCGCCATGTTTAAACGCCATGCACGCAAGCGTCTGAGTTCGGGGGATAGCCAATGAAACGAGCCACTAAAATGAAGAGCAGGGCGACCCGCGGATTATCCACGTTTTGTCTGTCCGGCGCGCTGACCCTGGGCGCCCTCGGCGATGCCATGGCCGCGGGGAATGATGCCGCGCTGCAGGCGTTGTTTGCCCAGGCGAACTACTGGCATGAAAAATCGCACGATGAGCTGGCGATAGAGTCGCTACAGAAAGTTCTGCTGGTTGATGCCAACAACACGCAGGCCATGTATCTGATGGCGCTGTGGGCACAGCAGGGCGGCGACCTTCAGGCGGCGGCCCAGTGGCGGGCGCGCCTGGCGAAAGTGTCGCCAGAGAGCCCAAACCTGCAGGAGCTGGATAACGCTAAAAAAATGGCTCAGGTGCCGCAGGGGCAGCTGGGTCTGGCCAGACAGCAGGCGCGCAGCGGCAATATTCCGGCTGCGCTGACGACCTGGCGCAGCATGTTCAACGGCAACACGCCGCCGCCGGGGCTGGCTGGCGAGTACTACATGACCATGGCCAGCGACAAAGCGCTGTATCCTCAGGCGGTCAGCGAACTGCGTCAGTACGTGGCGCAGTATCCGCAGGAGAACGCCCCGCGCGTGGCTTTAGGCAAGGCGCTGACCTGGCGGGAAGATACCCGGCGGGAAGGGATTTCAATGCTGGAATCGATGGCCAGCGGCAGTAAAGATGCCGACAGCGGCCTGCGCCAGGCGCTGCTGTGGCTGGGGCCGCAGGAGGGCGATCGGGCGTTTTACGATACCTGGATGCAGCGTCACCCGCAGGATACCGAAGTACAGAATTACTATCGCCAGCGGATAAGCGGCCAGGCGCGTGGTCAGGGGTTCGTTAACCTCAATAGCGGTAATACCGCAGCGGCGAAGCAGCAGTTTGAACAAGTGCTGCAAACCAACCCGCAGGATGCGGACGCGCTGGCCGGGATGGGATATATCGCCCAGCGCAACGGTGACTTCCAGGCCGCATCGCAATATTTAAGCCGGGCGGCGGATCTCGGCGGTAATGATTCAGCGGCGCGCCGTCAGCAGGCGGCGGACGCGCTCTTCTATGGGCAGCTGGCGCAGGCTCAGCAGGCGTACAAGCAAGGCAATATTAGTCAGGCGCTGGCGCTCTCTGCTCCGCTGGCTCAGCAGAGCGGGACGCGTGGCTCATCGGCTAAACTGTTCCGTGCCGATGTATTGCGCCATAACAAAGATCTCCCTCAGGCCGAACAAACGCTGCGCTCGCTGCTCAGCGAGCAGCCGCAAAATGGCCCGGCGCGTGAGAACCTTTACTACATCCTGCGCGAGCAAAATAAAACGGCGGAAGCGCAGGCGATGTTACGCACGCTGCCGGAGAGTTTGCAGCAAAAGCTGCAGCCGCGCATCGTGACCGGTATGCCGGGAGATTCGCTACGTCGCCAGGCGCAGGAGCAGGTCAACAGCGGCAACGTCAGCGGCGCTATCGCGACATTGCGCCAGGGGGTCTCCCGCTACCCGGATGACGCCTGGATGCGCCTCGACTTAGCCCGGCTCCTGCAAAAATCCGGCAATGACAGCGAGGCCGCGTCAACGATGGCCGCCGCGTATCGTCCCGGCGTCAGCGGGTAAACTACAACCTGCAGCTGACCACCGCGCAAGACTATCTCGCCCAGGGCAACACGGTGGCGGCGTCCAATACCCTGAAAGCGATGTCGGCCACGCCGCCAAAATCACCGGCTGACGTGGGGAAACTGGCGCGATTGCTGGCGCAGAGCGGCGATGTTTCCACGGCGGTCACGCTGGTGCGCAACAATATCAGCGGCGGAATCACCGGGAACGCCGGCGACTATGCCGATCAGGTGGCGGTCCTCAACCAGGCGGGGCTGACCAATGAAGCGCAGACTCTGCTGTCGAACCCGCAGCTTCAGGCAAGCAGTACGCCAACGCAGCTGGCGAGCATCCGCAACGGCTACGTGATCAACGAAGCCGATCGACTGCGGGAGCAGGGCAACTATGCCGCGGCGTATGACAAGCTGATGGGGGCGATGCAAAGCGATCCGCAAAATACCGATCTGATGTTCGCGATGGCGCGTCTCTATCAAAGCGGCAAAATGAACAAAGAAGCCGGGGTGGTCTATGACTACCTGATGACCCGCGATACGCCGGATCAGGCGGCGCGCTCCGGCGCTATCGATGTTGCGCTGTCGGCCGGCGATAACGACCGGGCGGAACAGCTGGCCGGCGGATTGCGTCAGGACAATACGCCGGATCGCCTGCTGCTGCTGGCGCGCGTCGCGGAAGCGCAGGGACACCATCAGCAGGCTATGACGTATCTGCGCAGCGCGCGCGGCAAACTGCTGGGGCTGCAGAGCAGCAACAGCGCGCAAACGCCGACCGTTGGCGGTGTGCTGGCGGCGGATAACCCCTTTGTGGGCGTTTCCCGCACGCCGTCCACGACGCGAACGGCATCGGCTTACGGGCAATATATGCCGTGGCAGGTTGCCCAGGTGTCAACAGGCAGCGGAACCACGCTGCCCGGCATCCAACGTCCCGACCTGCCGGTGGAGACCGCGCAAACCCGCATGCTGCGCCAGGTCGATACCATGATGGAGTCGCTGCAGGATAAAACCGGCACCTGGCTGCAGGGGGGAATGGAGGTGCGTGGGCGCGACGGTGAATCCGGGACCAGTAAGCTGACCGAGATGAAAACGCCGCTGACCTGGTCCTCATCGCCGTTTGGCGACTCGCGTTTTGACTTTACCGTGACGCCGATTTCGCTGAATGCCGGCACCGCCAGCGGCGACGCCTGGCGGCGCTACGGCGCGAACCCGCTCTCCAATGCGGTTTCCAACATGATTTCCACTGCCACCAGCGAACAGGCGGCGATTGCGGCGATGACTGAGACGGAGCGTACGGCATACTTTGCCAGCAATCCGGGAGCCGAAGCCTTGAGTTCGCTGGGGACGCTGAATGCGGCAGACTTTAACGCCACGACCAGCAGCGGGATGGAGAATCTGGCGAAACTTGGCGCCTATGACTCCGGACAGGTCGCCAGCTATCTGGCTTCCTCCAGCCAGAAACCGAATGTCGATCAGACCAGCGGTTCGACGGATTCGCAGAAGGCAAATGGCGTCGAATTAGCCCTGGCGCTGAGCGGCGATGATTATCGCGTGGATATCGGCAGCACGCCGTTGGGTCAGGATCTCAACACCGTGGTCGGGGGCGTGAAATGGTCGCCGAAACTCACCAACTACCTGTCATTGATCTTCACCGGTGAGCGCCGTTCGCTGACCGACAGCCTGCTCTCTTACGTGGGGCTGAAAGACACCTACTCCGGGAAAACCTGGGGGCAGGTGACAAAAAATGGCGGAACCCTGCAGCTCAGCTATGACGATGGCGACGCCGGTTTTTACGTCGGCGGCGGTGGCTACAGCTACATTGGCAGCGACGTGGCCAGCAACACCAGTATCAACGCCAATGCCGGGGTTTATCTGCGACCTTACCATGATGAGTATCGCCAGCTGCAGGCCGGTTTGAGTATGAGCTACATGGATTACTCGAAGAACCTGAGCTACTTCACCTATGGTCAGGGGGGCTACTTCAGCCCGCAAAACTACGTGAGCGTTTCGCTGCCGGTTAACCTGACGGAGAAGTATGACAACTGGACCATGAAGCTTGGCGGCTCGGTGGGCTATCAATCCTATAGTCAGGATAAGAGCGCCTACTTCCCGACCAACTCCGAATGGCAGCAGACCCTGGAGACCGCGGTGGCCAATGGTTTTGCCAAAGAGGCGTACTATTCAGCGACCTCGAAAAGCGGCATTGGCTATACGCTGCGCGCCGGGGCGGATTATAAGGTGAACAAACAGATGACGCTGGGCGGCCAGATTGGCTACGACACCTTCGGTGATTACAACGAGAGTACCGCCGGTCTCTATATCCGCTATATGTTGGGAGATAACTGATCATGACGGACAAAAACAACGCGGAAGTCATGGCCTGGTTTCAACAGCAGCAAACCCCCGCGGGATGGTTTGATCTGCTGCTCATTATGATTGACGGGATGCTGAACAACGCCGGTGAGCTGGAGAGCCAGCCATTTTTACGCCAGATGGGAGAAGCGCTGGCCGATAACTATCCGCTGCCAGAGTCAGAAACAGTCGGACAGCTGGAGGCCAATATCAACCAGCTGCTCAGCCGCTTTCAGTGGGGCGTCGTCAGCGTGGAGGTGGGCGATGACGGCCTGCGCTTACGTCATCGCGCGCTGCCGGTGAGCCGTGACGATGCGCGCCGCGTACGCTGGTGCAATGCATTTTGTGCCATACTCGAGGGGCTTTATTCTCGCTGGCTACAGGGACAAGGGGGCGGTGCGCATGTGGTGTTACAGCGTGAGCGGCTGTTCTCAGTTTCCGATGTTCAGTTCCTCTACTTCCATCCATAACGGGTGAACATATGTCTTTGCGTGCTGTAATCGCAGTCATGGTGACGATGATGGTGCTGCCCCGCGCGTGGGCAGACGCCGCCTGGGAAAGCTATAAATCGCGTTTTATGATGGCGGACGGGCGCATTGTGGATACGGGCAACGGTAACGTTTCGCATACCGAAGGCCAGGGATTCGCGATGCTGCTGGCGGTCGCGAAAAACGATCGGCCGGCCTTCGACAAGCTATGGCAATGGACCGATAAAACGCTACGCAATAAAGACAACGGGCTCTTTTACTGGCGCTATAACCCCGTGGCGCCGGACCCTGTCGCCGATAAGAACGATGCCACCGACGGCGATACCCTGATTGCATGGGCGCTGCTGCGCGCACAGCAACAGTGGGGGGACAAATCCTACGGTAACGCGTCTGATGCCATTACCTCCTCGCTGCTGAAAAATACGGTGGTGACCTTTGCCGGATATCAGGTCATGATGCCGGGCGCCAAAGGGTTCAACCGCAACGACCATCTCAATCTTAACCCCTCCTACTTTATCTTCCCGGCATGGCAGGCGTTTGCCGCGCGTACGCATCTGATCGCCTGGCGTAAGCTGCAAAGCGATGGTCAGACGCTACTGGGTAAAATGGCATGGGGCAAAACCCAGCTCCCTACCGACTGGGTTGCGCTGAAAGCTGACGGTAAGATGGAGCCGGCGAAAGAGTGGCCGCCGCGGATGAGCTATGACGCGATTCGTATCCCGCTGTATCTCACCTGGGCCGATCCGCAGAGCCCTCTGCTGACGCCGTGGAAAAACTGGTTCCAGAGCTATCCGCGGCTGCAAACGCCCGCGTGGATTAACGTCAGCACCAATAACGTCTCCCCGTGGTTTATGACCGGCGGCCTGCTGGCGGTGCGCGATCTGACCATGGGCGAGACGGCGGAGGATCCGCAAATTACCGCCCAGGATGATTACTACTCCGCCAGCCTGAAACTGCTGGTCTGGCTGGCAGGGCGCGATCGGTAATGTTAGCGCCTTCGCCAGGCGCGCTCTGGCTTGCTGAAGGCGATATCGACAGCCGGAACGGCTCAGAACGGGATAATTTCGTCCTCGCGTAGAGTCAGGACTTCTACGCCGTCGGCGGTGACGGCCACGGTGTGTTCCCACTGCGCCGAGAGCTTCTTATCGCGGGTCACCACGGTCCAGCCATCCTTCTTGATTTTTGTCCGGCTATCGCCCTGGTTGACCATCGGTTCGATGGTAAAAACCATGCCCTCTCGCAGCACGGCGCCTTCACCCGGCTTGCCGTAGTGCAGCACCTGAGGCTCTTCATGCATCTCTTGCCCGACACCGTGACCGCAATACTCGCGTACGACGCTGTAGCCGTTGCTTTCAACATAGCTCTGAATCGCATGGCCGATATCACCCAGCGTGGCGCCGGGCCTGACAACCTTGATACCTTTCCACATCGCTTCATACGTTTTCTTCACCAGTCGACGGGCCAGCGGCGAAACGTCGCCGATTAAGTACATTTTGCTGGAGTCCGCAATCAGACCATCTTTTTCCAGCGTAATGTCGACGTTGACGATCGCGCCTGACTTCAGATGCTCCGTTTCTTTTGGCATACCGTGGCACACCACTTCATTCACCGAGGTATTTAAGACGAAAGGATAATCGTATTGCCCTTTGCTGGCCGGTCGGGAATGGAGCTGGTTGACGATAAACGCTTCCGCCAGGTTGTTGATCTCCATGGTGGTGATGCCGGGCTGAATATGCTTATCCAGCATGTCGAACACCGAGGCCAGCAGCGCGCCTGCCCGGCGCTGTCGGGCTAATTCGTCCGCCGTTTTAATGGGAATTGATGGCATTGATCACCTCCAGTAAACGATCGGATCCCGATTTAAGCATCATCATCTTGATTTGCTGGTGGTTAAGCTCCGGGTAGAGTTCGCTCATCATCCCAAGCCGAATCCAGTATTCCGCCTGAGCATTCACTGAGCGTGACATGGCCTTGCTGGCGTCGCGGATGTCGTCATGCAGCAGGTCGGAGATTTTTACGATTCCCATATATATGTTCCGTAATGATTCATATATATATCGTATAGCCCCAGGCGAACGCTGTCACGGCGTTTTTTGCCAGCGACGGTCGTCAGGAGTACGCCATCAGAGATAGCGACCCTGTGCGGTCGTTGGCGGTTTCACCGGGAGATTAGCGAGGAGGCGAGGGGCAGTTGACTACTGGCGCATCATGGCCGCAGGGAACGCCCCTGCGGCCATTGGCGGGGTTATTGCGGGTACGGTACCCAGCTTCCGCCGTTCAGCTGAACGTAAGGTTTCCCCTGGTACTGCAGAACGATGGCGTTGGCGTTTTCCGATACCGCGGCGCTTTGCGGCAGGTTGGCGGTGTACTGCTGCCAGTCCACGTTATCTTCGGTAAACATCTTGCCGTCCAGCGCGCGCACCACCAGCTCCGACACCGCCAGATAGCTGGTTGGCTGGTCGATAATCAGCGGAGCGCCCTGATGCGGTGCCTTCATGCCGAAAAATTTCACCGCCGTCGGTACGTTGGTAATGGACGGACTCGGGATATCACGCAGGCCGGAAACCTGCATTTTGTCGCCCTTCAGCGCGCCGCCATGCTCCGGTACGACCACGACCATCACTTTACGGCCCGATTTTTCCAGCGCGGTAAAGAAGCTGTCCAGCTCGTCGAAGAGTTTCTGCGCGCGAACTTTGTAATCCGCCGTTTTGCTCTGGCCCGGGAAGTGGTTGCCGTCGTGCAGCGGCAGAGTGTTATAGAAGGTGGCGTTGCGGGCGTTACCCTGCTTATTTTCGGTTTCCAGCCAGCGGTTGAGGGTCGCTAAGTCGTCATAGACCGGCGAGCCATCAAAAGCCTGCAGGCTGACCGGCAGCCCCGTTTGATCCATCAGCGGACTTTGCATCCCGCCTAAGCTGCGCACCTCTTTCAGGAAGTCGCCGAACAGGCCGTTGTGGCCGAGCATCAGCTGTTGGGTAAAGCCGAGTTTTGCCAGATTTTCGAACAGGTAACAGTCGCTGCCCGACGGTTGATAGAGGTTCGAATGCGACAGCTGGCCACAGCTTGCGCGCAGCAGTCGTACCGCCGCCGGGCCGCTGTAGGAGGTCGCCGAGTTAAAGTTTTTGAACACAATATCAAAATGCTTCCACAGCGGATGATCCATCAGCCCGGCGGCTTCGATATCGGACCATGATAGCGAGCAAATGTTGATAACCAGCAGGTCAAACGGCTGGGCATCGGCCGGCAGCTGATCCGGGAACGGCGTTTTGCGTTTCTGTTCTGAGGCGTAGAACGCGTTCAGCCAGTTGGTCAAATTCGCCGAGGTGGGCGGTTCGGTCTGGGCCGGAATATCGCCGCCGGCGGCCGAGGTGCTCGCCGGGGCCATCGTCGCGGTGGTAGTCTTCGCGGTGGTCGCCGCTGCCGTCGGTTGGCCCACGGGCCATAAGGTAAAGGCCGGAAGCAGTGGGCTGATCGCCAGCCACACCATAATCGCGGAGACCACCACCGTGACGCGCAGCCACTGGCTGATGAACATCCACAGTACCAGCAGCAGGAAGAAGGCGCCGACCATATTCCAGTTAATAAAGCGGGTGATCAGGTCCCAGATATAACCGGCGCTGAAGCCAGCAAGCTGTGAGCCCTGGCTGAAAATACTTTCCGGCCCCGGTAGCCAGGTATCATGCCAGAACAATCCGATGCCGATCGGAATAGCAATCCAGTGCCGCAGGCGGTGCAGTTTATATTTTGGCAGCGGGACCAGTAAAAACGCGAGAAAGACCAGGTTGAGCATGGGATGAAAATTAAGATATCCCGCCCAAAGCAGCGCAAACTTCACCAGGAAGTAAAAATTCCAACCGGCCAGGCCACGCCAGTATTGCCACAGCGGCAGCGGCGTCGCATTAGTTTTTGGATTCGTCATTTATTCAGTTTGCCTTGCTGAGTTGTTGCTTCCCGGCGTAATACGCCAGCCGGTTTGACATAACGAGGTTTAAAGAACATTAAGCGTAAGGTGGTGCGAATTCGGCGCTGATAATGGCGCGCCAGATATCCCAGCGGAAAAAACAGCAGGGCACACAGTACGATCAGCTGAAGAATATCACTGATGGACATCATGACGTTTTCTCCCTGTCGGTAGACAAACGATGCGGCTGCGGAATACGTCGCCAGCTGCGTCCGTCATGGGCCGCGTTAATGGGGGTGTTTTTCTCCATCGTAATAGGCAGCGGCGTGTTCCACTGCGCCGGCGAAATACCCCGCATCAGCCCAATTTCCGCCGTGATTTGTTTATCTTCAAACCAGACCATGCGGTTGGAAAAAATATCGCCGGTGGGCAACGGGAAAATATGGTTTAACGCGGTGTCCAGGTCGTTTACGCGACAAAACGACAGAAACAGCACTAATCGGTTGTTACCGATCGTCATGATATCGCCCATACGGTTCGGCCGGCACAGCGTCAGCGCTTGCTCGACGCGCAGCCCCGGCGCCGGGCGCAGCGCCACCATCACCCCTTTGCTGTCCGCAGGCAGCATGGTGTTGGCCATAATGTTATGTACCGCGGCGCAGAAATCTCCCCACTTTTGGTAGCCGCGTAGTTTAAGCGGCTGACTCCAGGTCAGCAGGGTGGCGAACTCTTCCGGAATATGGCGGGTGAACTTCTGTTTTTGCACGCTTTCCACTAACGTCAGGCAGCGGGAAAGCGGGGCGCTGAAGGGGATCACCATATTCGCGCCGCTGCTGAGTAGCAGTCGCTCATCGGTAGTTCGCAGGCTGGGTAGCTGTTCGCGGACGACAATTTTCAACGCGCTGCCGCGCTGCCGGCGCAGCGTGTGAATATAGCGACCCAGTTGCTCAATTTGTTCGTTCTGCGTCACGGAAAATAACAGCGTTGCCGCCTGCGCGGTGCGAGCGGCATTAAACACGCCGTCATTGGTATCAAACAGCGTCCAGTATTCAGACAGGGCAGGCGCCCCTTCCAGGACTCGCAGGTTACTCAGAACGACCTTCTCATCGCTGCGCGGCTGCACCGTGGCCTCTTCTTCTTCAGCCAGTCGCCAGCCGTCGTCATCTTGAATTACCGTCAGCTGCTGCTGGGCGCTCATTCCTTTTTCGCTGCCCCACCAGGCAATATCATACAGAAAACTATCGCCCTGATAACGAATGCTCGCCAGCCCGGAAAGCGCGCGATACTCGTGTAATAATGGCGAGAGTTGCTTGTCTATATCATTATCTGAATTAAGAATTAATAACGAACACTTATGGTATTTAGCCCATTGGTGAGATTTTTCAACCCATGCGCTTATTTTCTCACTTTTTATGTTTTTCCATGCATTTTCGGCGCACAGCAAAATAAAAAAGTAATTGGCCGGATCGATCGAGCAGAGTAAATCACGATGCATTTCTTCCAGCCCGGCCGTCAGGTCTGGCATGCTGAATAACGCCACTTTTTCCGGGCCGCGATCTTTTTTTAATGATATGATTTTATTTGGTTTCTCACCCATGACGATGGCGGCGACTTTACACTCTTTATCCTGGGCGGCCAGGGTTTGATTGAGCAGGCTTACCGCGTCAGGATAGCGATCGACGTTAAGCCACCACACGCCCCCGACGGGCATATGGCAGACCTCGTCCCATAATGATGAAATACCTAAAGTATAAACGATATTCACGTCGTTCCTCGTCAGCCCTGATTCATACTGGATCAGTTTACTAGCGAAAGCGTCAGAGTAAACCTAACATTGAATTTAAAGGGTATCAGTTTTAGCATATATAGGTGACTTGAGATTGAGCCTATTATACATCGGGTTTTATTTATGTGTTTTTTGAATGGACAGCGAAATGCCGGGAAAAGAGCCTTCAGTACCCTCAGATGCAACGCTGGGTTACACCTTTCAAAATGATTTCCTGGCGTTAAGCCGGGCATTTTCCCTGCCCGAAATTGATTACCACGACATTTCCCGGCGCGAGCAGTTAGCCGCGGCGCTGAAACGCTGGCCACTATTGGCGGAACTCGCAGAGAAAAAGTAAGGACGCCGTCGATGGCTATTCTTGGATTACAGGGTATCCGCGGTGGCGTGGGCACCACGTCGATTACCGCCGCGCTCGCCTGGGCGTTACAGCTCCTCGGGGAGACGGTTCTGGCGATCGACGCCAGCCCGGATAATATGCTGCGCTATTTTTTCAACGTTGATGCGACGCATCGCGACGGTTGGGCACGCGCGTTAATTGACGGAGGCGACTGGCGTGACGCCGGCATCCGTTATACCTCGCATATCGATATTTTGCCTTTTGGTCTGCTCTCGCCCGGTGAAAGAGAGAACGTTGATAAGCTCTATCCGCTGCTGGAATCGTTTGTCGGCATGGTGGAGAAACTGGAACAGCAGGGCGATCATCGTTGGCTGCTGCTGGATTTACCGGAAGGTTATTCCCCGCTGACTCGTTCGCTGCTTAGCGCCTGCGATCGCACGCTGGTGGTGGTGCATCCGGATGGCAACAGCCATATTCGCCTGCATCAACAGGCGCTGCCGGCGAAGGGCGATATTCTGATTAACGATCTGCGCGTCGGCAGTCAGCTACAGGAAGATTTATATCAGCTGTGGCTGGAGAGCCAGCGCCGTATTTTGCCGGTCACCGTCCATCGTGATGAGGCGATGGCGGAGTGTCTGGCGGCGAAGCAGCCGCTCGGGGAATATCGTTCTGATTCGCTGGCCGCCGAAGAGATCCTGACCCTCGCTAACTGGTGCTTGCTGCACTATTCCGGCAAGGGGACGCAATGATGCGCCTCAGTACTTTGCTCCTGGCGCCTGCGGTTGCGGAACGCCTGAGCGAACGCTACAGCGATTATCGCCAGCACGGCGCATCGTGGCTGTCCGCCTCGCTGGGCTGCCTGTGGGCGTCGCTGGTCTGGGCGCTGATGCCGCTGGAAACACCGCGCTGGCAGGCGATTCTGAACAACCATCGTGACTACTTTCCGCATATTAATCCCCATCGCCCGCGGCTGCTGGATCCGCTGCGCTATCTGCTGCAGTCCCTGTGGCTGCTGGTGACGCATGTACCCGGGGCGGATAAAAAGGCGAACTGGCGTTCGTTTGCCGCCATCAAAGGGGTTCACGGGCGCTACACCCAGTGGCTGGAGACGCTTCCCGAGCGGACGAACAGCCGTACTGCCCATCTGAATAAACACAAAGAGCTGGCGCACATCAGCCCGAAACTGCGCAAGGCGATTCTTGGCGTGGTGGTCACTTTCTCGCTGGTGCTGTCGCTGCTGTGTATTACCCAGCCGTTTAACCCGCTTTCGCAGTTTATTTTCCTGATGTTGCTGTGGGGCGTGGCGCTGCTGGTGCGCCGTATTCCCGGGCGTTTTTCGGCCCTGATGCTGATTGTCCTCTCGCTGACCGTCTCCTGCCGCTACATCTGGTGGCGCTATACCTCGACGCTGAACTGGGACGATCCCGTCAGCCTGGTGTGCGGCGTTGTGCTGCTGTTTGCTGAAACCTATGCCTGGCTGGTGTTGGTGCTGGGCTATTTCCAGGTGATATGGCCATTGAATCGCCAGCCGGTTCCGTTACCCAAAGATATGGCCGAGTGGCCGACGGTGGATATTTTCGTTCCCACCTACAATGAAGACCTTAACGTGGTGAAAAACACCATTTATGCGTCGCAAGGTATCGACTGGCCGAAAGATAAGCTCAATATCTGGATCCTCGATGACGGCGGGCGCGAAGAGTTTCGCCAGTTCGCCAAAGACGTCGGCGTGCATTACATCGCCCGTGCCACTCACGAGCATGCTAAAGCCGGGAATATCAACAACGCGCTTAAGTACGCCAAAGGCGAATTTGTGTCGATCTTCGACTGCGACCACGTGCCGACACGCTCTTTCCTGCAGATGACCATGGGGTGGTTCCTGAAAGAGAAAGCGCTGGCGATGATGCAGACGCCGCACCATTTCTTCTCGCCCGACCCGTTTGAACGCAATCTGGGACGTTTCAGGAAAACGCCAAACGAGGGGACCCTGTTTTATGGCCTGGTGCAGGATGGCAACGATATGTGGGACGCCACCTTCTTCTGCGGCTCCTGCGCGGTGATTCGGCGCGGCCCGCTGGATGAGATTGGCGGTATTGCTGTGGAAACGGTGACCGAGGATGCCCACACCTCCCTGCGTCTGCACCGTCGCGGCTACACGTCCGCCTATATGCGCATTCCGCAGGCCGCCGGCCTGGCGACCGAAAGCCTTTCAGCGCATATTGGCCAGCGTATTCGCTGGGCGCGTGGCATGGTGCAGATTTTCCGCCTCGATAACCCCTTGTTTGGTAAAGGGCTTAAGTTTGCGCAGCGGCTCTGTTACGTCAATGCGATGATGCACTTTTTATCCGGCATTCCCCGGCTGATCTTCCTCGTCGCGCCGTTGGCATTTTTACTGCTGCACGCCTATATCATCTATGCGCCGGCGCTGATGATCGCGCTCTTCGTCTTGCCGCATATGATTCATGCGAGCCTGACGAACTCGAAGATTCAGGGCAAATATCGCCACTCTTTCTGGAGCGAAATCTACGAAACCACGCTGGCCTGGTATATCGCGCCGCCGACCTTTGTCGCGCTGATTAACCCGCATAAAGGTAAGTTCAACGTGACGGCGAAAGGAGGGCTGGTGGAGGACGAATATGTCGACTGGGTCATTTCCCGTCCCTATATCTATCTGGTGCTGCTGAACCTGGTGGGCGTGGCGGCTGGGGTCTGGCGTCACTTCTATGGCCCGGAAAATGAGATCCTGACCGTTTGGGTCAGTATCGTCTGGGTGTTCTATAACCTGATTATCCTGGGCGGCGCGGTGGCGGTCTCGGTGGAAAGTAAGCAGGTCCGTCGCTCGCATCGCGTCGAAATGAGCATGCCGGCGGCAATTGCGCGCGAAGATGGCCACCTGTTCTCCTGTACCGTACATGACTATTCCGATGGCGGGCTGGGGATCAAAATTAACGGTAAGGCGCAGGTGCTGGAAGGGCAAAAGGTGAATCTGCTGCTCAAACGCGGACAGCAGGAATATGCCTTCCCGGTCAGGGTTGCGCGCGTGAACGGCAGCGAAGTCGGTTTGCAGCTGATGCCGTTGACCAATCAACAACATATTGATTTTGTACAGTGTACGTTTGCCCGTGCTGATACGTGGGCGCTTTGGCAGGATAGCTTCCCGGAAGATAAACCGATGGAAAGCCTGCTGGATATCCTGAAGCTGGGGTTCCGTGGATATCGTCACCTGGCGGAGTTCTCGCCGCCGTCGGTGAAGGTTATTTTCCGCTCGCTCACCATGCTGGTTGCCTGGATAGTCTCGTTTGTTCCCCGTCGGCCTGAGCGTGCCGCGGCGATACTCTCTGCGGAACCAGAAATGGCTCAACAATGATGATAATGCGATGAAAAGAAAACTCTCCTTGATTTGTGCAGTGGCAGTGGGCATGGCTGGTTGGTCATCCTTCGCCTCTTTTGCGGCGCCGACGACAGTCGTGGCGGCAGCGCCAGCGCCTGCGGCGACGGATCCGCTGGACGGGGGCCTGACGGCCCCGGTCATTGCCGACAGCCAGCCGACGGCAACCCTTGCCGCACCGCCAGCGCCGGCGGTCGTCATGGAGAATGTTCCGACCCGCGACGTGAAGCTCTCTTTCGCCAGTATCGCCCCGCCTCCGGGCAGCATGGTACTGCGCGGGGCGCATCCCGACGGCTCGGTAGAATTTGGTATGCGCAGCGATGAGGTTGTGACGAAAGCCCTGCTGAATCTCGACTATACGCCGTCCCCTTCACTGCTGCCGGTGCAGTCGCAGCTGAAGGTGTACCTCAATGATGAGCTGATGGGCGTCCTGCCGGTTACTAAAGAGCAGCTGGGTAAAAAAGTCAGCGCGCAGATCCCTATCGATCCTCTGTATATCACCGACTTTAACCGCGTGCGTCTGGTGTTCGTCGGCCATTATCGCGATGTGTGCGAGAACCCGGCCAGCAGTACGTTATGGCTGGACGTCGGGCGTGACAGCAACCTGGACCTGACCTATCAGGCGCTGGCGGTGCGTAACGATCTGTCCCATTTCCCGGTGCCGTTCTACGACCCCCGGGACAACCGATCGCTGACGCTGCCGATGGTTTTCGCCTCCTCGCCGGATGCGCAGCAGCAGCAGGCGGCGGCGATTGTGGCCTCCTGGTTCGGCAGTAAAGCCGGCTGGCGCGGCCAGGCGTTCCCGGTACTGTTTAACAAACTGCCGGATCGCAACGCCATCGTGTTTGCGACCAACGATAAGCGCCCGGACTTCCTGCGCGAACATCCGCCGGTGAAGGCGCCGACCATCGAAATGATCGACCATCCGGACAACCCTTACGTCAAGCTGCTGGTGGTCTTTGGCCGTGATGACAAAGATCTGCTGCTGGCCGCCAGGGGGATCGCACAGGGCAATATTCTGTTCCGCGGCAGTAGCGTCGTGGTCGACGACGTCAAAGAGCTGCAGGCGCGTAAACCCTATGATGCGCCGGACTGGGTGCGAACCGATCGTGAAGTCACCTTCGGCGAACTGAAAACCTACGAACAGCAGCTGCAGTCCAGCGGCCTGGTGCCAGATTCCATTAACGTGGCGCTGAATTTGCCGCCGGATCTCTATTTGCTGCGCGCCAACGGCATCGATATGAAGCTGAACTATCGCTACACCATGCCGCCGATCAAAGACAGTTCGCGGATGGATATCAGCCTCAATGACCAGTTCCTGCAATCCTTCAGCCTGAACAGCTCTCAGGACGTGAATAAATTAATATTGCGTCTGCCGGTGTTGCAGGGGCTGCTGGACGGTAAGACCAACGTCAGTATCCCGGCGCTGCGCCTCGGGGCGCTCAACCATCTGCGTTTTGATTTCCAGTACATGAACCCGATGCCGGGCGGCTCTATTGATAACTGTATTACCTTTCAGCCGGTGCAGAACCACGTGGTGATCGGTGACGATTCAACGATCGACTTCTCGAAGTATTACCACTTTATTGCCATGCCGGATCTGCGCGTGTTTGCCAATTCGGGCTTCCCGTATAGCCGGATGGCCGACCTTGCTGACACGCTGATTGTGGTGCCATCCGCCCCGACTGAGGGCCAGGTGGCGACGCTACTGGAATCCGTTGGCGGTATCGGCGCGCAGACTGGCCTGGCGGCTATCAATGTGCAGGTCACCGATGATGGCAACAAAATTAAGGATAAAGACGCCGACCTGCTGTTGATTGGCTCGATTCCGGCAGCGCTGAAAGATGAGACCAAAATTAGCCTGCTGGTCGATGCGACAAAGAGCTGGGTGAAGATGCCGATGCGCCATTACGATCTGCCGAGCATCTATCCGGATGATGAGGCCAGAACGCCCAATACGCGCACGGATATCACCTCCTCCGGGCCAATGGCGGCCATTATCAGCTTCCAGTCGCCGTATTACGATCAACGCAGCGTCGTGGCGCTGCTGGCGGACAGTCCGCGCGGTAACGAGCTGCTGAACGGTGCGCTAAACGACAGCGGTAAGCGGGCGGCGATGTTTGGTTCCGCGTCGGTGATTCGTGAATCCGGGGTGAACAGCCTGCGCGTGGGCGACGTCTATTATGTCGGACACCTGCCGTGGTTTGAGCGTATCTGGTTTGCGCTGTCCAGCCACCCGGTGCTGCTGGCGATTCTGGCTGCGGTGAGCATTGTGCTTCTGGCCTGGGTGCTGTGGCGCATGCTGCGTATTGTCAGCCGTCGTCGTCTCCACCTTGATGATGAGTAAGCGATGATGAACCCGATTCGCGGAGTCATCCTGGCGGTTCTGATGCTGGCGGCGGCGCAGGTGAGCGCCGCCTGCCACTGGCCGGCCTGGGAGCAATTTAAAAAAGAGTATGTGAGTAGCGAAGGGCGGGTGGTTGATCCCGCCGATTCGCGAAAAATCACCACCTCCGAAGGGCAAAGCTACGCCTTGTTCTTCGCGCTGGCGGCAAACGATCGCGACGCTTTCGGCAAGCTGTTCCAGTGGACCCAGAACAACCTGGCGGCGGGCGACCTGCGTGCGCACCTGCCGGGCTGGCTGTGGGGCAAAAAGAGCGATGAGGAGTGGACCTTGCTGGACAGCAACTCCGCGTCTGACTCCGATTTATGGATAGCCTGGTCGCTGCTGGAAGCGGGGCGGTTGTGGCAGATGCCGCAGTACACCGAGGTGGGCAAGGCGCTCTTGTCGCGTATCGCCGATGAAGAAGTGACGGATGTGCCGGGGTTCGGACCCATGGTTCTCCCCGGCAAAGTTGGCTTTGCCGACGATAAAGGCTGGCGCTTTAACCCCAGCTACCTTCCGCCACAGCTTGCCAGCTACTTCAGCCGCTTTGGCGCCCCCTGGCTGAAACTGCGCGACAGCAACCTGCGTTTTCTGCTGGAGACGGCGCCCAAAGGTTTTTCCCCTGACTGGGTGCGTTACGAAAAAGGACAAGGCTGGCAGCTGAAGGCGGACAAACCGATAATCGGCAGCTACGACGCGATCCGCGTCTATCTGTGGGTCGGGATGCTGGATGACGGGGATAAACAGAAAGCGCGACTGCTGGCTGGTTTTAAACCGATGGAAGCGCAGACGATTCGCCAGGGCGTTCCGCCGGAAAAAGCGAATATCGCAACCGGTAAAACGACCGGCAACGGCCCGGTCGGATTTTCCGCGTCGATGCTGCCGTTTTTACAAAATGACGACGCCCGGGCGATACAGCGCCAGCGCGTCGCAGACCACTATCCAGGTGCCGATGCCTACTATAGTGCGGTCCTGACTCTTTTTGGCCAGGGATGGGATCAACATCGTTTTCGTTTCACTGCGGGTGGCGAATTACGACCTGACTGGGACCAGGAATGCGTAAGTTCAGATTAAGTATTATCACGCTGTCTCTCGGGCTCGCCCTGCTGCCGGTGGCGCAGGCGGCGACAACCCCTGCCCAGGAGCATCTGCTGGAGCAGGTTCGGCTGGGCGAAGCGAGCCATCGTGAAGATCTGGTTAAGCAATCCCTCTATCGCCTCGAGCTGATTGACCCGAATAATCCGCAATTAATTGCCGCGCGAATGCGTTATCTGCTGCGCCAGGGCGACAGCGACGGCGCCAGAAAACAGCTCGACAGGCTGGCAAAACTGGCCCCCGATTCCGCAGAGCTGAAATCCTCCCGTAGCGAAATGAACCTCAACACCGGCGACGGGAGGCAGGAGCTTCAACAGGCGCGCCTGCTGGGTGTATCGGGACGTGTAGAAGAGGGCGTGGCCGCCTTTGAAAAATTGTTCGGCGGCGTGCCGCCCGATCAGACCCTCGCGATTGAATACTGGGCGCTGGTGGCGCGTCTCCCGGCGCGACATAAAGAAGCCGTCGCTCAACTGAAGAAGCTGGATGCCAGCTCTCCGGGCAATGCCGACCTGCAGGCGGCGTTGGCCAAACAGATGTTTGCTGACAATAAGCCGGCGGAAGGGTTTGCCTATTTAGAACAAATGTCGCGTTCGGCCGCCGGTCGCGGCGCTGCCGCCGATATGTGGCTCAGCGAAATCAAAGATATGCCGGTCAGCCGGGCCAGCGTGCAGGAACTGCAGCGTTTCCTGGCCCTGTTTACAACCGGTGAATCGGCAGCGAATGCCCGCGTGTTGCTGGCTCAGCAGCAGACTCAACTGCAGGATCCGACGTTTCGCGTGCGTTCTGAAGGGCTGGCGGCGGTTAAAAATGACAACCCCGCCCAGGCCGTGGCCAATTTACAGCAGGCCATACGGGCCGATGCCCGGGACAGCGATGCCGTGGGCGCCCTGGGCCAGGCCTATTCGCAGCGTGGCGACAGAGCCCGTGCCGTCGCACAGCTGAACAAAGCGATCGCGATGGATCCGAAAAGCCCGAATCGCGATAAATGGGACAGCCTGCTCCAGACGAACCGCTACTGGTTGTTGATCAAACAGGGCGATACTGCGCTGAAGGCCGGAGAGCTGGATCGGGCGCAAAACTATTATGCGCAGGCTCAGCGAGTCGACGGTACCGATAGCTATGCGGTGCTCGGGCTCGGAGATGTGGCGGCAGCGCGCAAAGATAATGCCGCAGCGGAGCGCTATTATCAGCGCACCCTGCGGATGGATCGCGGCAACAACCTGGCGGTTCGCGGGTTGGCTAATCTTTATCGTGCGCAATCGCCGGAAAAAGCCAGCGCCTATATCGCCGGTCTGTCGCCTGCCCAGCGGCGCAGCATTGATGATATCGAGCGCAGCCTGACCAATGAACGACTGGAAAAACAGGCCGCAGCGCTGGAGAGCCAAAGCAACTGGGCGCAGGCGGCGGAAGTCCAGCGTCGGCGTCTGGCGCTTGACCCGGATAGCGTGTGGATTACCTACCGTTTATCCCGCGATTTAGTCAGCGCAGGCGAACAGGCACAGGCCGATACGCTGATGCGTAATATGGTCAGCCGCAAGCCGGGGGATGCCGAGCGGGTTTATGCCTGGGGTCTCTATTTATCCGGCAATAATCAGGACGATCTGGCGCTGGCGCAGCTTGCTGCCCTGCCGCGCAGTCAGTGGACGGATAACATTCGTGAGCTGGATGCGCGCCTACAGAGCGATAAGGTGATACGTCAGGCTAACCAGCTGCGTGACAGCGGCCAGGAAGCACAGGCTATCGCCCTCATTCAACAGCAGCCGCCGTTGGTTCGCTACCAGCTTACGCTTGCGGACTGGGCGCAGCAACGCGGCGATAGCCAGACGGCGATTGCGCAGTACAACGCGGTGCTGAGTAAAGAGGCTGACAACGGTGATGCCCGTCTGGGACTGGCGGAAGTCTATCTTGCCGAAGGCGATAAAAATGCCGCGCGCGCGCAGGTCAGCCAGCTGAAAGGCGGTGAGACCGACTCCATCAATATGCAGCGGCGGGTGGCCCTGGCGAACGCAGGGTTTGGCGATACAACCCAGGCGCAGCAAATTTTTAACCGTATTATCCCGCAGGCTAAAGCGCAGCCACCGTCGATGGAAAGCGCGCTGGTGCTGCGCGATGCGGCCCGATTCCAGACCCAGAACGGCCAGCCGCAGATGGCGCTGGAGAGTTATAAAGATGCAATGGTGGCCTCCGGCGTGACCCCGGTCCGCCCGCAGGATAACGATGCCTTTACCCGTCTGACCCGTAACGACAGCGGCGATGACTGGCTGAAGCGTGGGATCCGCAGCGATGCCGCGGATCTCTATCGCCAGCAGGATCTGAATGTCACCCTGGAACATGATTTCTGGGGATCCAGCGGCACCGGCGGCTATTCCGATCTCAAAGCGCACACCACGATGCTGCATGTGGATGCGCCGCTTGCCGACGGACGCATGTTCTTCCGCACCGACCTGGTCAATATGGATGCCGGCAGCTTCTCAACGAACAGCGACGGCAGCTATTCGCCAAACTGGGGGACCTGCGGTGAAATTGCCTGCACCAGCGGTAGCAAAAACCAGACCGACGGTGGAGCCAGCGTTGCGGTGGGCTGGAAGAACGAGACCTGGAGCGCGGATATCGGTACCACCCCGATGGGCTTTAACGTGGTTGATGTGGTGGGCGGCCTGAGCTACAGCAACGATCTCGGACCGATCGGCTACACCCTCAATATGCATCGTCGGCCGGTTTCCAGCTCGCTGCTCGCCTTTGGCGGACAGAAAGACAGCAGCAGCCATACCGGGATAACCTGGGGCGGCGTCCGGGCTGACGGCGGCGGCGTGAGCATGAGCTACGATAAGGGCGAAGCCAACGGCGTCTGGTCTTCGTTGGGCGTCGATCGACTCACGGGGAAAAACGTGGCCGACAACTGGCGCGTGCGCTGGATGACCGGTTACTACTATAAAGTCATCAATGAAGATAACCGCCGCGTCACGGTGGGCCTGAACAATATGCTCTGGCATTATGACAAAGACCTGAGCGGCTATACCTTGGGCCAGGGCGGCTACTATAGCCCGCAGGAGTATATTTCGTTCGCGGTACCGGTCACCTGGCGTCAGCGTACGGAAAACTGGTCATGGGAACTGGGGGGATCCGTCTCCTGGTCGCACTCGCGTACCAAAACCATGCCGCGCTATCCGTTGCTGAATTTGATTCCCTCAGACTATCGGGCCGATGCCAGTCAGTTGACGGAACAAGGCAGCAGCAGCCAGGGCTTTGGTTATACCGCCCGGGCGCTGGTTGAGCGACGTGTCACCGGCAACTGGTTCGTGGGGGCGGCGGTGGATATTCAACAGGCGAAGGATTATACCCCGAGCCATGCGCTGCTCTACGTGCGCTATTCGGCCGCCGGCTGGCAGGGTGATATGGATATGCCGCCGCAGCCGCTGGTGCCTTACGCGGACTGGTAGCAGAATAGCCTGAATTACGCGATCGGGCGTCACTCCACCCGCCGGTTCGCGTATACTCGTCAAACTTCGCCCGTCTTTGTTAATTCTGGCCGTCTTTCCCTCGCTGGCGCTACGCTTATCGGGGCGACAGACCAATGCCGTCGCCTGGCTCCGGTAAGGGGTCAGCGGCAATCCGGGAAAATAACGCGCAGACATCACGTCACCCCTTGCGGACGCGGGCGAAGGATTTAAGTATATAATCATCCCGAAAACGACCGGTTTTGATGGAATTAAACCGGGTTGGTGTTAAGTATCAGTGGAGAACCCAGTTGCGCGTCAGCCGCTCACTTACAATTAAACAGATGGCGATGGTCGCGGGCGTGTCCATGGCGTTTGTATTGGTATTTTGTTCTATTTTGCTGTTTCACTTTGTGCAACAGAGTCGCTTCATTACGGCCACGCAATTAGAAAGTATCGCTCGTTCCGTTCGCGAACCCCTGTCGGGGGCTATTCTGAAAGCGGATATCCCTGAGGCGGAAGCCATTCTGGGGCGTATCCAGCCTGCTGGTATTGTCAGCCGGGCGGATGTGGTGTTGCCCAATCAATTTCAGGCGCTGCGGATGCGTTTTATCCCGGAGCGCCCGGTACCGGTGATGGTGACTCGCATTTTCGAACTCCCGGTACAGATCTCCCTGCCGATTTACTCCCTGGAGAGGCCAGCCAACCCGCAGCCGATAGCCTATCTGGTGCTGCAGGCCGACTCCTGGCAGACCTACAAATTCGTCATGAGCGTGCTTTCTACGTTAGTGACCGCTTACTTCTTGCTGGTGCTTATTCTGACGGTGGCGATCACATGGTGTATCAACCGTCTGATCGTCCGTCCGCTGCGTAAGCTGGCCCGTGAGCTCAATGATGTTGCGCCGCAGGACCGGCTCGGGCACCAGCTGACGCTGCCGCGTCTGCACCATGACGATGAAATAGGCCTGCTGGTGCGCAGCTATAACCGCAATCAGCAGACCCTGCTGCGCCAGCACGATGAGCTGACCTTACAGTCCACCCGTTTCCCGGTATCCGAGCTGCCGAATAAGGCTTTTTTGATGGCCCTGCTGGAGCAGACCGTCGCCCGGCCGCAAAGCTCGGCTTTGCTGGTTATCGCCTGCGAAACATTGCAGGACACCGCGGGAGTACTGAAAGAGACCCAGCGCGAGATCCTGCTGCTGACGCTGGTGGAGAAGCTGCGGGGGATTATCCCGTCGCGGATGGTGCTGGCTCAGATTAGCGGCTATGACTTCGCGATTCTGGCCCACGGAATGAGCGAGCCGTGGCACGCGGTGACATTAAGTAAGCAAGTGCTCACTGTCATAAATGAACGGCTGCCGCTACAGGGTATTCAACTGCGCCCCTGCGCCAGCGTGGGTATCGCGATGTTTAACGGCGAACTGAGCGCGGAACAGCTCTATCGTCGGGCATTTTCTGCCGCCATCGCCGCGCGGCACAAAGGTAAAAACCAGATTGAATTCTTCGATCCGGCGCAGATGGAAAAAGCCCAGCGTCGGCTGATGGAAGAGCACGACATCCTGACCGCGCTGGATAATCATCAGTTTGCTATCTGGCTTCAGCCCCAGGTTGATGCCGCCAGCGGTGAGGTCTGCGGGGCGGAAGTGCTGCTGCGGCAACGCCAGCCCGACGGTAGCTGGTCGCTCCCTGCGGATCTGATTGAACGCATTGAAGCCTGCGGGCTGATGGTGCCGGTAGGTTACTGGGTGATGGAAGAAGCCTGTCGTCAGCTGGCCGCATGGCAAAGCCTGGGCATCATGTTGCCGCTGTCGGTGAACGTTTCGCTGCTGCAGCTGCTGCACCACGATCGTGGTACCGAGATGCTGACGTTACTGGATCGCTATCGCATTGCGCCTGGGACGCTGGTGCTGGAGATTACGGAAAGCCGTCATCTGGACGACCCGCAGACGGTGGTGTCGCTGCTGCGCCCGCTACGTGAGGCCGGCGTGCGGATCGCGCTGGATGATTTCGGTATGGGCTATGCCGGGCTGCGTCAGCTCCAGCATATGAAATCGCTGCCGGTCGATATCCTGAAAATCGATAAAGCCTTTATTGATATGTTGCCCGAGGATACCAGCATGGTTCCGGCGATTATCCAGCTGGCGCGCGGCCTTAATCTGCGCATCGTGGCGGAAGGGGTAGAAAAAGAGCCGCAGTATCACTGGTTGCAGGCGGCCGGCGTGGATGTCGTTCAGGGGTTCCTGTTTGGTTGCGCTTTGTCGCAGGAGGCCTTTATGACGCAGTTCTTGCGAGGCAAGAATGAAGAGGGTGCAAGCTTGTAACGCGCGTGGTGAACTTGTGCGTGTCAGCTCAAAGTTTTTAACAATTCCGTTGCATTTTTGCGGTTAGTTATTTCTGAAATGTTTCCCTGGTGTTACTTTTAAGCCACAGACAGCCTATACCCCTTCAAGGTCTGTGGTTTTACCCAAAGGACACCCTATGAAAACCTCTCTCTTCAAAAGCCTCTATGTGCAGGTTTTGTCGGCCATTGCGATCGGTATTCTGCTGGGCCATTTCTACCCGGAACTGGGCGCGCAGATGAAACCTCTCGGCGATGCCTTCGTTAAACTGATAAAAATGGTTATCGCGCCGGTCATTTTCTGTACGGTTGTGACCGGTATTGCCGGGATGGAAAGTATGAAAGCCGTCGGCCGTACCGGTGCGGTGGCGCTACTCTATTTCGAAGTGGTCAGTACCGCGGCGCTGATTATCGGCCTGATTATTGTTAACGTGGTGCAACCCGGCGCCGGAATGAACGTCGACCCGGCGACCCTGGATGCCCATGCGGTGGCGGTCTACGCCGAGCAGGCGAAAGAACAGGGGATTGTCGCCTTCCTGCTGGATATCATCCCCGGCAGCGTCATCGGCGCCTTTGCCAGCGGCAACATCCTTCAGGTACTGATGTTTGCCGTGCTGTTTGGCTTTGCGCTGCATCGCCTCGGGAGCAAAGGCCAGCTCATTTTTAACGTCATCGAAAGTTTCTCTTAGGTGATCTTCGGCATCATCAACATGATTATGCGCCTTGCGCCAATCGGTGCTTTCGGGGCCATGGCCTTCACCATCGGGAAATACGGTGTCGGCACCCTGGTGCAACTGGGTCAGCTGATCGTCTGCTTCTATATCACCTGTATCCTGTTCGTGGTGGTGGTACTGGGTTCTATTGCCCGCGTGACCGGGTTTAGCATTTTCAAGTTCATCCGCTACATCCGTGAAGAGCTGCTGATTGTCCTTGGGACCTCTTCGTCCGAATCGGCGCTGCCGCGTATGCTGGACAAGATGGAGAAGCTGGGCTGTCGTAAATCGGTCGTGGGGCTGGTGATTCCAACCGGCTACTCCTTTAACCTCGACGGGACCTCGATCTATCTGACGATGGCGGCGGTCTTTATTGCTCAGGCGACGAACAGTCATATGGATATTTTCCATCAGATTACCCTGCTGGTCGTGCTGTTGCTCTCCTCCAAAGGAGCGGCGGGGGTGACGGGGAGCGGCTTTATCGTTCTGGCGGCAACGATTTCTGCGGTAGGGCATTTGCCGGTCGCCGGTCTGGCGCTAATCCTGGGGATTGACCGTTTTATGTCTGAAGCACGCGCGTTGACCAACCTGGTGGGTAACGGTGTGGCGACTATCGTGGTGGCAAAATGGGTGAAAGAACTGGACAGCCAGCAGCTGGATGATGTCCTGAATAACCGCGAGCCAACCAACAAATCGCACGAATTATCCTCTTAAATCCTTCTGTTAGGCCCGTTGTCCTTGCTGGACTCCGGGCTCCTGCGCATAATTAGGTATCATTCCCCGCAGCAGGGGAATGATACGAAATGATTATTTTACGTCTCCGTGCGACATTTTCATCTCCGCGTGGTCTAACCGACGTACTTCGTTCACCATATTTTTTGGCAGCCCGCGCGCGGGTTGCTTTTGTAACCAGGAATGTTCATCAGGGGTTCACATGCAGGGCACAAAAATTCGACTGTTAACGGGTGGTTTGCTGATGATGGCAGCAGCCGGTTATGTGCAAGCAGAAGCGCTCCAGCCGGACCCGGCCTGGCAACAGGGGACTCTCGCGAATGGACTTCAGTGGCAGGTTTTAGCCACGCCGCAGCGTCCTAGCGATCGTATTGAAGTCCGTCTGTTCGTAAATATTGGCTCGCTGAGTGAGAGCACTCAGCAGAGCGGCTTTAGCCACTTTATTCCTCGTCTGGCGCTGACGCAGAGCGGCAGTCTGCCGACAATGCAGGCGCGTTCGCTATGGCAACAAAGCATCGACCCCAATCGTCCGATGCCGCCCGCGATCGTCTCGTATAGCTACACCATGTTTAATCTCAGCCTGCCGAATAACCGCAATGATCTGCTGAAAGAGGCGTTGAACTGGCTGTCGGATGCCAGCGGAAAGCTGGTCGTGACGCCGGAATCGGTGAATCATGCCCTGCAGGGGGATGACATGGTGGCGACCTGGCCGCTGGACACCAAAGATGGCTGGTGGCGCTATCGTCTGAAAGGTTCCACGATGCTGGGACATGATCCGGGCACCCCGTTGAAAAAACCGGTCGATATTGCTCAGCTGAAGGCGTTCTATCAGAAATGGTATACCCCGGATGCCATGACGCTGATCGTGGTGGGTAACGTCGATAGCCGCAGCGTGGCGGAGCAGATCAACAAGACCTTCGGTGAGCTGAAAGGCAAACGCGAAACGCCGGCGGCGGTGCCGACGCTGGCGCCGCTCCCGACGACGCCGGTGAGCATCATGACCAAAACGGTGCGTCAGGATAAGCTGTCGATCATGTGGGATTCCCCGTGGCAGCCGATTCGCGACTCTGTGGCTCTGCAGCGCTACTGGCGTGACGATCTGGCGCGTGAGGCGCTGTTCTGGCATGTGCAACAGAGCCTGAGCAGGAGCAATGCCAAAGACGTTAACCTCGGCTTTGATTGTCGGGTGCTGTATCAGCGCGCGCAGTGCGCCATTAATATTGAATCACCGGGCAATAAACTCAACGCAAACCTGACCGCAGTCTCCCGCGAACTGGCGAAGGTACGCGATAACGGCTTGCCGGAAGAAGAGTTTGATGCGCTGATTGCGCAGAAAAACCTGGAGCTGCAGAAGCTGTTTGCCACCTACGCGCGCACCGATACCGACATTCTGATTAGCCAGCGTATCCGCTCGTTGCAAAACCAGGTGGTGGATATCGCGCCGGAGCAGTATCAGAAGCTGCGTCAGGAGTTTCTGGACTCTCTGACCGTGGATATGCTGAATCAGTATCTGCGCCAGCAGCTGTCGCAGGATATGGCGCTGGTACTGCAACAACCGCAGGGTGAGCCGGAATACAATATGAAGGATCTGAAGGCGACATGGGAAAGGCTGATGATGCCAGTCCCGGCTGCGGCAACCAGCGGCGGCGCGGCTGAAGCGCATAACGACGCCTCGGATATTCCTCCTGCGCAGTAAATCAGCGGCTATCTCCGGTCTGCATTGCGTGACCGGGAAGTTCCCGGGCGGCGGGGTAAACCCCTTGCCCGGGCTACAGATTACATACGGCACCGATCGTAGCCCCGCTAAACGCCGCGCGAGCGGGGTAGATGTTGGCGAACGGCGGTGCGATCGCCCGGCCGGGACTACTGCGGCATCGCGTCGCGCGGGATAATCGCCCCACGATACTGAATGACCGTGCTGGCCGTCAGGTGGCCGCGTCTGGCGGCAGACTCCGCATCGCCGCCGGTCAGGCGCACCGCTAGATAACCGGCGCTAAACGAATCGCCTGCCGCGGTGGTATCCACTACGCACTCTTTTGCCAGCTTCACGGCCGGTACGTCCAGCAGCGGCTGGCCGGCGATCGCCACCAGGCATGAATCCGCGCCCCGCTTCACCACCACCTCTTGCACGCCCGCGGCATGAGTGCGGGCAATGACTTCATCGACCGGCTTTTCACCCCATAGCGCATCTTCGTCATCCAGCGTCAGGAAGGCGATATCGGTGCAGGCCAGCATCTGTTGATAGACCTGGCGGGTCTCTTCCTGGCTGGCCCACAGGCGCGGGCGGTAGTTATTATCAAAAATGACCTTCCCGCCGTTAGCGCGACATTCGCGCAGCAGCGTCAGCAGCTTGTCGCGGCTGGTCGGGCTGAGGATGGCCAGGCTGATTCCGCTGAGATAGAGATAGTCAAAGGTGGCCAGCTCTTCACAGATTGCGGCAGCCTGCTCGCTCTCCAGCCAGAATTTTGCCGCTGCCTCGTTACGCCAGTAATAAAACGTCCGCTCGCCGGTATCGTCGGTTTCGATGTAGTACAGACCGGGTAAGCGGTCGGCCATCCGTTGAATCAGGTTGGTGTGGACCTTCTCCTGCTGCCAGGCATCCAGCATCTGCTGGCTGAATCCATCGGTACCTAGCGCGGTAACGTAGTGGACGGCGAGTGCGCTGGCATCGGTCTGGCGCGCAATATAGACGGAAGTGTTTAAGGTATCGCCGCCAAATCCGCGGTTTACCGCCGCGTTTTTCTCTGACAGCTCAATCATACATTCGCCAATGACGGCAATTTTTTTAGACATAATCATGACCTGAGATGGAATCGAATAAGCGCGAGTGTGCGCCGCGCCGTTTTTATGGTCAATTATATTAAAACAATGTTCCATTATTTTTTTGACCTGACGCGTGGAATGTGACGAAAAGCGCATTTGTCAGAGAAAGATGTGCTTTTCAACTATATTCAGAACTGACGAGACGCAAAAGGAGCGGAGAGGGGATGACCAGAACCCGTAAAACGATTGCCATTATCTCGGGAACGATACTCGTAGCGATCGTTCTGTTTTTCATCGTGCTGGCGACCTTTGACTGGAATCGCCTGAAACCGACGATCAACCAGAAGGTCTCAGCCGAGCTGAATCGACCGTTTGCGATTCGCGGCGACCTCGGCATTGTCTGGGAGCGCCAGCCAGGCGAGAGCGGCTGGCGGCGCTGGATCCCCTGGCCGCACATCCATGCCGAAGATATTGTTCTCGGCAACCCGCCGGCGATCCCTCAGGTCACCATGGTACATCTGCCGCGCGTTGAAGCCACCCTGGCGCCGCTGGCGTTGCTTACCAGAACCGTTTACCTGCCGTGGATTAAGCTGGAACAGCCCGATGCCCGCCTGATTCGGCTGTCGGAAAAAAATAATAACTGGACCTTTACCCTGGCCTCCGATGCCGCGTCCACCGAACGGCCCGCCTCTTCCGGCTGGTCTTTCCGCCTGGATAATATTCTGTTCGATCGCGGACGGATAGCCATTGATGACAAGGTGACGCGCGCGGATATCACGATCCTGGTCGATCCGCTCGGCAAGCCGCTGCCCTTCAGCGAGGTGAGCGGCGAGAAGGACAAAGAGGGGTCGGCAAAAGCCGGAGACTATATTTTTGGCCTGCAGGCCAAGGGGACCTATAACGGGCAGCCGCTCCAGGGCGACGGTAAAATCGGCGGCATGTTGGCGCTGCGCAGCGAGGGGGAGCCGTTCCCGCTGCAGGGGGACTTTCGCTCCGGCAACACCCGGGTCGCCTTTAGCGGCACGGTCAGCGATCCCCTCAATCTCGGGGGCGTGGATCTGCGTTTGAAGTTCTCCGGGGCCTCGCTGCGGGATCTGTACGAGCTGACCGGGGTGGTGCTGCCGGATACGCCGGCCTTCTCGACCGACGGCCATCTGCGCGCCACTTTTCAGGATCCGAAAGGCGCGCGTTTCGCCTATCGTGATTTTAACGGCCGTATTGGCGAGAGTGATATCCACGGTTCCTTGACCTACAGCACCGGCAAACCGCGACCGAAGCTGGAGGGCGATGTCGCTTCACGACAGCTACGGCTGGCGGATCTCGGCCCGCTCATTGGCGTGAATACAGGCACAAAAACCGCCGGAGGCGAGCAACGTAAAGGCGCAGCTTCAGCGCAGCCTGCGGGGAAAGTGTTACCGTACGATCGCTTTGATACCGATAAATGGCAGCTGATGGACGCCGATGTGCGCTTTAAAGGCGGGCGGATTGAGCACGGCGGCACTTTGCCGGTTAGCGACCTTTCCACCCATGTGATCCTGGAACGAGGTGACCTGCGCCTGCAGCCGCTGCGCTTTGGCCTGGCGAACGGCACAATTGCCGGCAGCCTCCATCTGCAGGGCAATAAGAAACCATTGCAGGGGGAAGCCAACCTGCAGGCGCGGCGTCTGAAGCTGAAGGCGCTGATGCCGAAAGTCGAAATGATGCAGAAGACGCTCGGGGAGATGAATGGCGACGTACAGCTGCGCGGGAGCGGCAATTCGGTGGCGGCGCTGCTGGGCAACAGCAACGGCAATCTGAAGCTGCTGATGAACGACGGTCTGATTAGCCGTAACCTGATGGAAATCCTCGGTCTGAACGTGGGTAACTATGTTATCGGGCAGATATTTGGCGATGATGAGGTCCGGGTGAACTGCGCGGCGGCAAATATCAATGTGACTAACGGCGTGGCGCGGCCGCAGATTTTTGCCTTTGATACCGAAAATGCGCTGATTAACGTGACCGGCACCGCCAGCTTTGCTTCGGAACAGCTCGACCTGACCATTGATCCGGAGAGTAAGGGGTTGCGTATTATTACCCTACGCTCTCCGCTGTACGTGCGCGGGACCTTTCAATCGCCGAATGCCGGGGTGAAGGCCGGGCCGTTGATCGCGCGCGGCGCGGTAGCGGCGGCGCTGGCGACATTAGTCACGCCGGCGGCGGCCCTGCTGGCGCTGGTATCGCCTGCGGAAGGGGATGCCAATCAGTGCCGGGCGATTTTATCGCAGATGAAAAAGTAAACGAATGGAAGAAGCGTGCCCGGCGCGGCGCGCCGGGCAGTAAGGGATTACAGCGACTGATGGCGCGTTTCGTGGGTCAACAGCAGCGCAATCAGCGTCAGCCCGGCCATGGCCGCGAGATAGAGGCCGACCGCCATCAGGCCGTAGTTGCCCTGTAACCAGGCGGCAATATACGGTGCGACGGAGGCGCCGAGAATCGACGAAACGTTATACGAGAACGATGCGCCGGTGTAGCGCACTTCCGTCGGAAACAGCTCCGGCAGCAGCGCACCCATCGGGCCGAAGGTCAGCCCCATCAGGCTCAGGCCCAACAGCAGGAAGGCGAAGACCAGAACCGGCTGACCGGAGCCCAGCAGCGGTTTAAAGGCGAACAGCGCGAAGAGGATAATCATCGTGGTAATCACGATCATGCTCTTACGGCGACCAAACGCGTCGGCCAGCAGACCCGCCACCGGCACCATCACGCCGAAGCCAATGACCGCCATCATCAGCATCCACAGCACTTCGTTCCGCGGCAGGCCGAGACCCACCGGCGCGGCGCCGGTACTGAACGTCATGGAATAGACGGTCATGATATAGAACAGGGTATAGGTCGCCAGCATGATAAAGGTGCCGAGCACGGTGACGCGCACATGCTTCGTCAGCAGGGTCCCCAGCGGGATTTTGACCTGTTTCTTCGCGGCGGCGATTTTGGCGAACACCGGCGTCTCGTGCAGCGACACGCGCACATACAACCCGATAATCACCAGCACGGCGGAGAAGATAAACGGTACGCGCCAGCCCCATGCCATGAACTGCTGGTCGGTCAGCAGCCACGAGAGCAGCAGGAAGGTGCCGTTGGCGAAGAAGAAGCCGATAGGCGCGCCGAGCTGCGGGAAAGAGCCGTACAGCGCGCGCTTGCGCGGCGGGGCGTTTTCGGTCGCCAGCAGCGCCGCGCCGCCCCATTCACCGCCCAGCCCCAGCCCCTGGCCGAAGCGCGCCAGCGCCAGCAGCATCGGCGCCAGAATACCAATGCTCTCGTAACCGGGCAGCAGGCCGATCACCACCGTGGAGATGCCCATGGTCAGCAGCGAAGCGACCAGGGTGACCTTACGGCCGACGCGATCGCCGAAGTGGCCGAATAGCGCAGAGCCAATCGGACGGGCAATAAAGGCAATGGCAAACGTCGCCAGCGACTGTAGCGTAGCTGCGGCCGGGTCACCCTGCGGGAAGAAAATGTGCGGGAATACGATCACCGCGGCGGTGGCATAGATATAAAAGTCGAAGAACTCAATGGCGGTACCGATGAGGGAGGCGACGACGACTTTATTGCGTGAGTTAACCGGAGCGGTTTCCTGCTGCTTGTCGAGTGTGGTGGCTGTGGCTTGCATAGATCTTTCTTATTTTTAGCGAACGAAAGGTCATATAGCCACAGCAAAAGGGACATTTCAATCTGTAACAGGGGGCGTGAGTGGTGAAAAAATGGTCAAAAAGCGGATAATTTGCGTGCCGGAAAAATAACTTCTATGAAATGCTTCACACAAATAAAATAATAGTAGATAAAACCAGTTCCGCGTTAAATAAAAGTTACATGTTGGATTTATCTGCTGAAATGATGATTCGGGCTGAATTTTGTACCTTTCTTCAGCCCGATACGGCATCAATCGTGGGCTTTGCCCGGCATACGACGGTCATCCTTGTAGTCGGCCGTGGCGATCCACGCCGCGCAGAACAGCGTCAGGCGGGCGAAGAAATAGAAGAAGGCCATCAGGCCTAATACGGAGCCAAAGGCGGCGCCGGAAGGCGATTTCACCAGCGCGGGCAGGGTCCAGGTCATGATCATTTTTATGATTTCAAAACCGATAGCTGCAATCAGGGTACCGCGAATCAGCGCCTTACGCCGCGGACGGTGGCGCGGCAGGCGCCAGAAGATCCAGAAAAACAGCAAATAGTTGGCGAAGATGGAGATAGCAAGGCCGATCAGCCGCCAGGCCGGTTTCAACCACTCAATATTATCAAGATAGAGCGCGGAGATGATCATCTGCTGCGCGGAACCGGCGACCGAGGTTATCGATAACGTCACCACCAGCGCCACCAGCAGGCCGATCAACGAGATAAAATCACGGAAGTATTTCATCCAGATCTTTTCCTGGTCCTGCGGCGCTCGCTCCCAGACGTCGCGCGACTGGGCGCGAATCGCCTCCCGCAGGTTGCCCATCCAGTTAATACCGGAATAGAGCGCAACCAGCAGACCGACCAGACCAACGGCGGTGCGTTGCTGGATGGCGGTATTAATGGTGTTTTTCAGCGTGGCGGCCAGCGTGGGGTCGCTGACATTAAGCAGGATTTTATCGAAAATGTCCTGCAGCAGCGTCGGGTGCCAGGCCAGCACAAAACCGGCGGCAGCGAAGGAGACCATCAGAATCGGGATCATCGACAGAAACGAAAAGTAGGTGATGGCCGCACCGAACTGGTTTCCCATCCTGTCGTTAAACCGTTCGGTTGCGCGCAGCAGGTGCGCAATAATCGGGTTCCTCTGAACTTTTTCTGCTGTTCCGGTGACGCTTTTTAACGCCTGATTCGCCTTCTGCGCCACGGCAGAGTCGTTGATGGCGGCCAGCGGGCTTTTACTTTTTTCCGGCGGCTGGCCCGGATCCTGGGTCGGGCGTTTCGCGTCGTTTTCCGATGTCATGAGTGATTTCTTCCTTTCTTTACAGCGAGATTCTTCAAAATTATATACGTAAAATCCTTCATAGACCTGCGAAGCGTCCGAACGACCGCCGGATAAAGGGCGGCGTCGCCTAATCGACGTACTCTTTCATCACGCTCCCCAGCCACTCCATAAACAGATGTACCCGACGGGAAAGGTTGCGTCGGTGCGGATAGATTAACGATACCGGCAGCGGTGCCGCGCGGTACTGCGGCAGGATGTCAATCAGCTCGCCGGTGCGCAGCGCTTCGCGGACGCCGGTACGCGGAACCTGGATAATCCCCAGCCCGGCCAGGCAGGCGGCCTGATAGGTTTCCGTGCTGTTAACGGTGAGCGTGCCGCCGGTCTTCACCCACTGGACAACGCCATCGCTCATCACCTCAAACCCCAGCGGGCGAGCGCCAGGGGTGCTGGCATAGTGAATAAGAGCGTGACCGGCCAGATCGTCGAGCGTGGTCGGGTAGCCGAAGCGTGATAAATACTGCGGGCTGGCGCAGTTAATTTGCGTCAGCTTACCCAGCGGACGGGCGATCAGGCCGGAGTCTTTCAGCGTGCCGACGCGCACCACGCAGTCAAACCCCTCGCGAATCACATCCACCAACCGGTCGCTACTGCTCAGCTCCAGTTCAACGCCCGGGTACTGCTGCAAAAAAGCCGGCAGGCGCGGAATGATCAGTTTCCTGGCCAGTCCAACCGGCATATCCACCCGCAGGCGGCCGCTGATGGTGGCCGGATCGTGCTGAAACATGCCGTCCAGCTCATCGAGATTGCTGAGCAGGTCCCTGGCGCGTTCGTAATAGACCATCCCGTCCTGGGTGAGCTGAACCCGACGCGTGGTGCGGTGCAGCAGGCGCACCCCCAGATGGTTTTCCAGCGCCTGAATCTGGCGCGAGACACTCCCTTTAGGCAGGTTTAAGGTTTCGGCGGCGCGGGAAAAACTCTCCAGCTCCGCGACGCGGATGAACAGCTGCATTGCGTGAATTTTATCCATACCGAAACTCTATTGTTGTTAATACTGGAACAGTAAAACGTAATTTAACGCATTTATTGTTTTACTGGCAGCTAATAAGCTCTTTAACCAGACAAACGCAACTGAGAAGGGGTTTTCTGATGGCACAACGTATCGCTTTAGTGACCGGCGGCAGCCGTGGACTGGGAAAAAATGCCGCGCTGAAGCTGGCAGAGAAGGGAACCGATATTATTCTCACCTGGCATAGCAACCCGCAGGCTGCCCAGGAAGTCGTGGATGAAATTGAGCAAAAAGGGGTGAAAGCTGCGGCATTGGCGTTGAACGTCGGTGATACGGCGAGCTTTGACACTTTCGCTCAGAATGTGGCTCAACTGCTGCAACAGCGCTGGCAGCGCGATACCTTTGATTATTTATTAAACAATGCCGGGATCGGTTTAAACGTCCCCTTTGCTGAGACCAGCGAAGCACAATTTGATGAGCTGATGAATATCCAGTTTAAGGGGCCGTTCTTCCTGACCCAGCGCCTGCTGCCACTTCTGGCGGATAAGGGACGTATCCTCAACGTGTCGAGCGGGCTGGCCCGCTTCGCGCTGCCGGGCTATGCCGCCTATGCGGCGATGAAAGGGGCGATGGAAGTGCTGACCCGCTACCAGGCGAAGGAGCTGGGAGGGCGCGGGATTTCGGTCAACATTATCGCGCCAGGCGCGATAGAAACCGATTTTGGCGGTGGAATAGTGCGGGATAATGCTCAGGTTAATCAGCATATTGCGGCGCAAACGGCGCTGGGTCGGGTAGGGCTGCCAGATGACATCGGCGATGCAATCGCGGCATTGTTGAGCGATGACCTGAGATGGATGAACGCACAGCGCGTGGAAGTTTCCGGCGGCATGTTCCTGTAATCGTAACCGCCTCTCCGTCTGCGGAGAGGCGCAGCGTTCAGCTTATATTTTCAGCGTGTGATAATCGCGACGCAGCAGGCCAAACAGCCAGTCATTATGCCAGCGTCCGTTCAGCCAGTAGCATTCGCGCAGCTCACCCTCCTGCAGAAAGCCGGTTTTCTGCAGCAGATTTCGCGAGGCTATGTTGCCGGCGGTAACCGTGGCGGTCAGACGCCGTACGCCTCCGGCGCTGAAGGCAAAATCACAGAGCGCACGCAGGGATTCATAGCCATAGCCGCGCCCCTGCGCGGCCGGGGTAAATAAAAAGCCCACTTCAGCGCAACCGCCTTCATGATGCCGGTAGCCGGTCAGACCCAGCGGTATACGGGTCTCCCTGTCGCGCACCACCAGGCACAGCCACTGTTTTGCCCCTGGCGACCACGGTGAAATACGCGAATCGAAGGCCTCGCGTATTTCAGACAGCGGGCGTGAATCGGCTATATACAGCATCGCCTGCGGATCTCTCTGCAGAGCGAGAAAAAAAGACCAGTCCTCCTGCTTCAGCTGTGAACAGTGCAGCCGTGGCGTAAGCAATTCGGTCATGAAAACAATTCCTGCAAAGTGCGATGCTATGACCATAGCAGGACATGAATTGTCGGAACAGCACCTGGTTATAAGGGTTCTCCGTACAGCCCTATCAGCCGACGCGCCACGCCGTTCGTCCAGCCGAAGCCATCCTGTAACGGATATTCGCCGCCGCCGCCTTCGTGGGCAACGCCGCCGGCGATGTGGTACTTCTCAATCAGCTTATGGTGCTGCTTATAGAAATGGTTCACCGTTTGCAGCCAGCTGTGGGCAATTTCGTCGCCGAGCGGGTCCTGGCCGTACAGTTTAAATCCCTGTATCGCCATCCACTGTAGCGGCGCCCAGCCGTTGGGCTTATCCCACTGTTCGCCGCTGTCATATTCGGTGGCCATGATGCCGCCGGGAGTCAGCAGGCGGGCGCGGACCGCATCGGCGAGCCGCTCGGCCTGTTGGTGCGTAGCCATGCCGACATACAGCGCTACGATGCTGGCGGCGGAGAAGAGCGCCTGCTGTTCGCGTCGCCAGTCGTAATCCCGAAAACAGCCGCCCTCTTCATCCCATAAATAGCGGTTTACCGCGGACCGGCGATCGCTGGCTTTCTGGCGAAAAGCCGTTTCCGTTTCCCGGTCGCCTTTCAGGCCGGATAGATTGGCAATGGTGTTTTCCAGTTTGAATAAAAAGGCGTTTAAATCGATCGGAATAAACTGGGTCGTACGGATGCTTGCCAGCCGGGTGATATCGCGCAGCCAGCGGCTGGAATAGTCCCAGCCGGAGGCCGCCCCGGCGCGCAGGTCCCGGTAGACTTCGTTGGCCGGGCGGCCGGAGTGGCGCGCCGTTTCCACATCTTCCCGCCACGATTCATCCCGCGGGGTATCGCGGTCGTCCCAGTAGCGATTGAGTAACGATCCGTCCGGCATGCGCACCGTGTGGCGATAGGCCTGGTTCGGGATCAGCGATTCGGCGCCATCCATCCAGAACTGATACTCCAGTTTCAGATGGTCGAGATAGCGCCGCGCGCCGCGCACGCCATCCTCCTCAAACAGCTCAACCATCAGGGCAAACACCGGCGGCTGCGAGCGGCTGAGGTAGTAGGTACGGTTGCCGTTGGGGATATGACCGTAGGTTTCAATCATCCACGCGAAGTTGTCCGCCATACATTTCAGCAGGTCTTCGCGGCCGCTTTCCGCCAGCCCCAGCATAGTAAAGTAGGAGTCCCAGTAGTAGGTTTCGCTAAAGCGCCCGCCGGGCACGATATAAGACTGTGGTAGCGCCAGCAGCGATGACCAGGGAATATGATCCTGCGGCTCGCGGGTGAGAACGGGCCAGAGGTTATCGATATGCTCTTTCAGCGATCGCCGGGGATCGGACACGTAGTCGTCAGTGCGGTTGTCCGGCATCCAGAAGTGCTCTTCAACAAACTGGCGCAGGTCGAATCCAGGCTGGTGCTTCACCCGCCGGTAGTGGATCAAGATATCCAGCGGATCTTGCTTTGGCGCGCAGTCGGGGAAGGTTTTGCTGTCGGCAAAGATGCGTGATTTCTGCACATGCGTAAAGAGTTCCAGATAGCGGTCGGCAGGCGTCAGGGCATCAGAGGCCGGCAGGCCTTCGATGATCTCCGGCTCCGGTTCGGCATCGAACATTTCATCCAGTTTTAACTCATACGGATCGGCTTCGTAGCACAGATCGCGCTCGATCTTCGGTTTATCGCCATTCTCGTTGCGTAATGTCTGGCTGGACATAGTGATACGGACCTCCGGATCGCGTCAGTTCAGGGCGCCGGGCCTCTCCCGGCCTGACTATTAAGCTTAGTCATTCGCTTCGGTGTCTGGAAATAAAAGTGTGCGTCAGGTCACGTTTTTTAGCGATAAGTTTAGGTAGAGATGTGGCTAATTTATTGATTTTTTTATATCAAATTGCTCCGGGTCGAAGGGGGGAATTCGGAGCAATCGTTTTGCAACAAAATCTAATTATGCCGGATAAAACGGGGCGTCACTCCCACGCCGCTTCCAGCATCTCCAGCAGCTGCTCGCTATCCAGCTGCACCGGATTCGCTTTCATGGATGAGGAGCTGCTGGCCGCCAGCGCCGCAGGCTCCAGGGCCTCGTGAGGTACGCCCAGTTCGCGCAGATTCCCCAGCCCGGCGCCGCGGCTCCATTCGCGCAGGCTATCCCAGGCCGTCTCCGGCTCGACGTCCAGCCCGTCGGCCAGCCACTGGCGGACTTCGTCAAAGCGTTCGCGGATAGCCCTGTTGCTGACCTGCGACTCATTGAGCGCCAGGCCGTAAGGCAGCAGGCTGCCGCAGAGTGCGCCGTGGGAAGCATGGCTCAGTCCCCCCAGCGGGCCGGCCAGCCCATGAATGACGCCAAGACCAGCATTCGCCAGCGCCAGGCCGCCGCACAGGCTGACCCAGGCCATCTCATCGCGGCTGTCCGGGCACTCTTTTTCCATCAGCGTGCGGAGCGCTTTGATTCCGCGCGGAATAGCGGCCCGGCACAGCGCATCGGTAAAAGGATTGGCGCGGGTACAGAGCCAGGGCTCAATGAGCTGGGTAATCGCGTCAAGGCCGGAGCCGAGCGTCACCGCGCGCGGGGCGTTATCGGTCAGCGCCGGGTCGACGATGGCCAGGTCCGGCAGCATCCGATCGTCGCGCAGGCTGACTTTTCGCCGCTGCTGAGGGACGTTAATCACCGCATTTTTCGTCACTTCTGCCCCGGTACCGGCGGTAGTCGGGATAGCGACAAACGGCAGCGGATGCCCTTCTAATACCCGGCCGTTGCCCACCACTTCCAGATACTCCATCACCGGGCCCGAGGCCGGCACCAGCGCAGCAATCGCTTTTCCTGCGTCGATAACCGCGCCGCCGCCGAGGCTGACCACCGCCCCGATGCCATTTTCCCGCGCCAGACGCACCCCCTGTTCAATATCTTCCAGCGTCGGCTCATGGGCTACGGATAGCGTCATCGCTTCAAGATGATGGGCGCGCAGCTCGGTGAGTAAAAAACCGGCCCGCTGCGCGCTGGCGCCGTGGACCAGCAGTACCTTCGCGGTACGCTGGGCCAGCCAGGGGGCAGCGCTACGGGCAAGGCCGCGGCCAAAACGGATATTGCCGGGCGTGAAAACAGTAAACGGAGTCAGCATGGCGGGTTCCCTGTGTCAGCAAAAAAGACTGAAATCAACTATACACATTATCCGGCAGGCTGCCTCTTTGTCGCCGGATAGAGTAGGGTGGAAGTCACGTTCCTTCGCTTAAGGATGTCACGATGCTAAAAATACTGGGCAAACGCTCATCAATTAACGTTCGTAAAGTGTTATGGACCTGCGATGAAGTCGGTCTGACCTATCAGCAGGAGGATTACGGCAGCGGTTTCCAGCCGGTCGATAGCGCCGAGTTTCGCGCCCTGAACCCAAACGGCCTGGTGCCGGTGCTGCTCGACGATGACTTCGTGCTATGGGAGTCAAACAGCATCTGCCGCTATTTGACGCGCAAAGCCGGACGCGAGGATCTGCTACCGGTGACCCCTCAGGGCGCAGCGGATGTTGAGCGCTGGATGGACTGGCAGGCCACGGAGTTTAACAATGCCTGGCGCTATGCATTTATGGGTCTGGTGCGCAAAGACCCGCGTTTTCAGGATCCGGCGGCGATTAAGGAGAGCATCGCTACGTGGACCCGCTGTGTTCACATCGTTGAATCACAGCTGCAGCGCACCGGCGCATGGATCGCCGGCCCGCAGTTTACGCTGGCGGACATCGTACTGGGTCTGTCGGTACATCGCTGGAAAATGACCCCTTTTGCCCATCCGGAGCTGCCGGCGGTTGAGCGCTGGTATATGATGCTCAATCAGCGGCCGGCGTTTATGCGCCACGGCAATAACGGTACGGCGTGACGGTCGACTCCCGGCGTTAACGCCGCGGCCGGGTACTGCCCCTGATAATGAGCTTGCCTTTCAACACGTGCTGCACGGGGGCCGCCTCCGCACTATCCAACTGCGTCTTTAATACCGCGATCGCCGCTTCCACCATCTCCGAGAGCGGCTGCACCCAGGTGGTGAGATCGATCAGCGGCCAGCTGGCCATCGCGATATCGTCAAAGCCGACGACCGAAATATCGTGGCCGGCCCGCATACCCATTTCGCCCACCACGACGTTTAATGCCGCGATCGCCATCATGTCATTGGCGCAAAATAGCGCATCCGGCGGGTCTGGCAGGGCCATCAGTCTGCGGGTGGCGTTCATCGCTTCTTCAATCGACCACATCCCGCTATCGCGCAACGGGGGCCTGGCCCCGCGCATATCCAGCCGGTGGCGAAAGCCGGTTTCCCGGTCGCGGCTGGTGGATGAGGTATCTCTCCCGGCAATAAACGCCAGCTGCCGGTGGCCGGCATCCAGCAGAAAATCGGCAATCGCCGCGCCGCCGGCGAGGTTGTCGCTGGTGACGCTGGAGACGGACTGGCTGTCATTTTTACGATTGAGCAGCAAAACCGGGAGCCCGAGGTGCTGGCACTCCTGGGCGAAGTGGGAAGAGAGGCTGCTGGAAACCAGCACCAGCGCTTCGACGCGATGGCGCAGGATCTCCTCCATGATCGGCGTGGTATCGTCATCGCGATACATGGAAAACAGCAGTACCCGATATCCCATCAGATTAAGCTTATGCGAAAGCTCATCGAGGACGGCCGAGTAGAACGGATTGACCAGTCCAGGTACCACAATGCCTATCAGATTGGAGCGGCGGGTGATCAGCGATTGCGCGATAAAGCTCGGCCGATAGCCGAGCTCTGCGGCGACTTTGCGCACTTTCTCCCGGGTGGCGGGCGATATTTTCGCCCCGTCGGTAAAGGCTCTGGAAACTGCAGATTGCGAGACACCCGCCGCTTTCGCAACGTCATAACTTGTCACCGCTCGTTTGATTGAACCTGCCATTCCTTTGTCTCCCGCTAACGAATGCCTCGTCATTATGCGTGAATCTGCTCCGCTGTCACTCATTTTGCGATCTGCGTTGCATTCGAATGCATTGATCCTTTTCATCACATCTTATTCACGCCAGGATACAAATGAATTCGAATGCATTAGCATTTTATTAACATCATAGTGAGGCAAATTATGGCGACCTGGATCAAACGCGGGGCTGAATCTGAAGCGGTAAAAACGCACGATCGTTCCGTTCGTGAAGCGGTGGAAAAAATTCTGGCGGACATTGAAGCGCGCGGAGACGCCGCGGTACGCGAGCTGTCGATTAAGTTCGACAAGCTCGACAGAGAGGACTTCCGTCTCAGCCAGCAGGAGATTGACGACTGTTATGCCCAGCTCTCCGCACGCGATATTGCGGACATCCGTTTTGCTCAGGAGCAGGTGCGCAACTTTGCTCAGCATCAGCGTGACAGCATGAAAGATATTGAGGTGGAGACCTTATCGGGCGTTATTCTGGGCCATAAAAATATTCCGGTCAGCGCGGCGGGCTGCTACGTTCCGGGCGGCAAGTACCCGCTGCTGGCCTCGGCGCATATGTCGATCATTACGGCTAAAGTGGCCGGCGTGCCGCGCATCGTCACCTGCGCGCCGCCGTTTAACGGTAAACCGGCTCCGGCCATTGTGGTGGCGCAGCATATGGCGGGTGCGGATGAAATTTACTGTCTGGGTGGTATTCAGGCAGTGGCGGCGATGGCGGTCGGCACTGAGAGCATTGCTCCGGTCGATATGCTGGTGGGGCCGGGAAATGCGTTTGTTGCCGAAGCCAAGCGACAGCTGTTCGGCCGCGTCGGTATCGACCTGTTTGCCGGGCCAACCGAAACCCTGGTGATTGCCGATGAGAGCGTGGATGGCGAAATCTGCGCCACCGACCTGCTGGGCCAGGCCGAGCATGGCCTGGATTCACCGGCTATTCTGCTGACCACTTCCGGGAAGCTGGCGCGCGAAACCCTGGCGGAGATTGAGCGTTTGCTGGCGGTGCTGCCGACGGCGCAAATCGCTCGTCAATCGTGGGATAAATTTGGCGAGGTTATCGTCGCCCAGGACAAGGAAGAGATGCTGAAGATTGCCAATGAGCTGGCCTTCGAACATGTGCAGGTCATGACGGAAGATCCTGACTGGTTCCTCGCCAATATGCAGAACTTCGGCGCGCTGTTCCTTGGCCCGCGTACCAACGTGGCCTATGGCGATAAGGTTATCGGGACTAACCATACGCTGCCTACGCGCAAAGCGGCGCGCTATACCGGGGGGCTGTGGGTCGGCAAATTCATCAAAACCTGCACTTATCAAAAGGTACTGACCGATAGCGCTTCCGCGCAGATTGGCGAGTACTGCTCGCGTCTGTGCGCGCTGGAAGGGTTCTCCGGACACGGCGAGCAGGCCAACGTTCGCGTACGTCGCTATGGCCATAAAGATGTGCCTTACGCCGGTATCCCCGAGTGAGCATTCAGCACTGAAGCGGAGGGCAGGATAAGCCCCTCTGGATAACATCGGCCGCCATATAACTCGGAGAAAAGTGGCGGCCACGCTGATGGATAGCCCTATGGACGTATTGATTGCCTTACTGGCGTTAGGAGTATTGATGTTAGCCGCCTATCGTGGCTACAGCGTGATCCTCTTTGCTCCCCTGGCCGCACTTGGCGCCGTTTTGTCAACTCAACCGGCGGCGGTTGCGCCTGTTTTCAGCGATATCTTCATGGATAAGCTGGTTGGGTTTGTGAAGCTCTATTTCCCGGTGTTTTTGCTCGGGGCGGTTTTCGGCAAGCTGATTGAGTTTTCCGGCTTTTCCCGCTCGATTGTCAGCGCCGTGACCCGCTTAATGGGCCAGAACAAGGCGATGCCGGTGATTATCCTGGTGTGCGCTCTGCTGACCTACGGCGGCGTTTCGCTGTTTGTGGTGGTCTTCGCGGTCTATCCGTTTGCCGCTGAAATGTTCCGTCAGAGCCAGATCCCTAAACGCCTGATGCCGGCCACCATTGCGCTGGGGGCCTTTACCTTCACCATGGATGCCCTGCCGGGTTCGCCGCAGATCCAGAACATCATCCCGACCACCTTTTATGGCACCACCTCCTGGGCCGCGCCGTGGCTGGGGATTCTCGGATCGGCCTTCGTGGCGATCGGCGGCTGGCTCTATCTCGAAGCGATGCGGCGTAAAGCGCAGCGTAACGGGGAAGGCTACGGCACAAATTTAGTGAATGAGCCGGAAACCCCGGCGGACCTCAATTTGCCGCATCCGTTTATCGCGCTGTTGCCGCTGATGGTGGTCGGTATCGCCAACCTGATTTTTACCTGGCTTATTCCTCTGACCTACGGCGGCCATTTCCTGATTGACCTGCCGGGGCTGAAAGCGCCGCTGGAAAGCGATGTCAAAAAGATGGTCGCCATCTGGGCGGTCATGGCGGCGCTGTTGTGCGGTATTGTCACCATCTTTTTGTTTGCCTGGCGCAGCCTGAAAGGCAAGCTGGCGGATGGCAGTAAGGTGGCGGTCGGCGGCGCGATGCTCGCGTCGTTGAATACCGCATCGGAGTACGGTTTTGGCGGCGTCATCGCTGCGCTGCCGGGGTTTGTCCAGGTGGCCGATGCGCTGAAAGCTATCCCTAACCCGCTCATTAATCAGGCGATCACCATCAATATTCTCTCCGGGATCACCGGCTCGTCCTCGGGCGGCATGAGTATTGCGCTGGCGGCGATGGCCGATCGCTTTATTGAGGCGGCCCATGCGGCGGGGATCCCGCTGGAGGTGATGCACCGCGTCGCGTCGATGGCGGCGGGGGGAATGGATACGCTGCCGCACAACGGGGCGATCATCACGCTGCTGGCGGTGACGGGGTTAACTCATCGTCAGGCCTATAAACCGATACTCGGGATTACGCTGTTTAAGATTCTCGGGGCGTTTTTCATTATTGGCGTTTATTACGCGACGGGACTGGTGTAACGAGACCAATCAGAGCAGACCGTCTGGCAGCGTGTCAGACGGTCGTTCAGACGTTTTTCAGCCTGTTCGCTTTGCAATGACCGTTGACTGTCGTTACGATCCCTGACTCTTTATTCTCCCCTTGATTTCAGTACGGCAGGAAGGTGTGGTTTGAACAGGCAGTTGAGCCCTGTGCTATTGGCGTCGCTGCTGCTTGTAGGATGCTCCGGAACGCTTTCACAAATGAGCGTCCCCTCAGATGAAACCAGCCTGGTCGGGCAAAATAGCCATGTTCTGCCCATCGATGCGTTCGTCAGCCGCTATATGCAACGCAAGCAGGTCAGCGGCGTGGTGGTGGCGATCATTCATCACAACGGTCCGGCGGAGTTCCACTGCTATGGTGTGACCGATGCCAAAAACCGTTATCCCATTACCCCGGATACGCTCTTTGCGCTGGGTTCGCTGAGTAAAGGCACCACCGCCGAGGTGATAACCCTGCTGGTCAACGAGGGGCGATTGCACTGGGACGATACGCTACTGACGTTGTTACCGCCGGGTACGCCGCTGAGTGATGACGCGAAAAAAATCACCTTGTTGCAGCTGGTGACGCACACTTCGGGCCTGCCGCGCCAGCCGATGAACCTGCTGTCGCTTGAGCATTTGCTGGTTTATCTGAGTGATGGCGAAAATTTCTATCACGAACTGGATAATGAGCGGGTACTGAGTTACCTGAGCACCTTTAACGCGCCGCTGAGCCATGAACCGGAATACTCCAATCTGGGCTACGCAATTCTGGGTTATATCCTTACCTATCAGACCGGCGAATCCGTTGCGGCGCTGGCCTCAAGGATGATTTTCCAGCCGCTGGCGATGAGAAATAGCAGCTATCTTCCGCAGACCCTGCGCGAATATCCCCGACGGGCCCTCGGCCATGCCGGCGACCAGCCGAAGTTTAAACCTCGCGGCGCGCTCACGCCGGACTGGCAGTTCAGCAACAATATGGTCGGAGCGGCGAACCTGTACAGCGATGCTCGCGATCTGATCGAATACGCCCGCGCCCATTTTTCTCCGACCCAACATGCCGCGCTGGATAAGGCTTTTGCCGACGTCAGCGTTGATTACTATCCGCGGGAAAAAGAGGCGGCCAATATCGCCTGGGTGACCGATACCCTCGCAGGGCAAAGAATCACCTATCAGGTGGGTTATATCGGTGGCTATTCCAGCTATATCGGTTTTGATAAGGCTAATCAGAATGCGGTGGTGGTGCTGCAAAACAGCTTTAACTGGAGTAACTACATCGGCCACGCTATTTTGCAAAATCGGCTATCAGCACCGTCGGTAAGTCCCCCTCTGTCTGGCGAACAGGTCAACCCCTGTAGCGGATATGACAGCGTATACCAACGTCCCCCGTTGTCTGAGCGGTCCTCACACCTGTAGGCGCGTCCCGTCACTCTCCTGAAGACTGAGTAAATGTATTTATATCTACATGATAAATAATGTTTTTATTTTTACTCTGTCTTCTTGAATATCTTTTGTGTGATGCATAGCACAAAAAAAAGCCAGCGCTATTGAAGCAAGTTCGTACCAGGTATAGCTTTAAATAACTTGAACATGGTTGTACATAGACAACCATGACTGACAGTAGATATGTTACACGCAAATCTCTCACCGGGACCCGAGGTGTTTTTATGTCCATTGCAACCAGTCTTGATAACGATTTTATATTGCTAAACCACCCTGGGGGTGAGCGTGAAACGTTGTTTGGCGAGGTAGGTAACCTGCTCTATAGGCATGGCTTTGTCGAAAGTACTTATCTTTCTGCCTTAATCAGCAGGGAAGAAAATAATCCGACGGCGATGCAACTGGAGAGAATTGGTGTCGCGATTCCTCATGTGGATGTTGAGCATATTAAAGAGGAAAAACTGGTTGTAGTGACCTGCCCGGAAGGGATTGAATTTAAGCAGGCAGAAGATCCCGATGAAGTTATGTCGGTACAGGTTATATTTTTCCTGCTGTTAAAAGAAAAAGATGCGCATATTGATTTTCTCATGAAAATGATCGGCTTGTTCAGACAAACTGACAAGATGGATGCGATTTTAAAAGCCAGTTCACCTTCAGTGGTGAAGACACTCCTCGAAGAAGTCATTAATTAAAATAGCAACTACACCTGATAAATGTACCCGGAGATTACGATGAACAAGAAAATTATTTTTGCATGTACCAGTGGTATCGCTACTTCCGCCGTAGCAACAGAGAAAGTTGTTCAGTATTGTAAAAGCCAAGGTATTAATGTTGACCCCATTCAGTCAAATATCGGAACTATTGGTAAACAGGACGGTATGGCTGATTTAATTATTGTTACTTCAGCGGTAAAAACCGAACTGACCACCCCGGTTTTGAATGGCCTTCCACTTCTGACCGGTTTTGGTGAAGAAGAGTTACTGGAAAAAATCGTAGCCATCCTTAAAAAATAAAGGTGAGCATGATGGATAAAGTATTTTCCGCAGTCCAGTTTATTCTGGGGCTCGGTCCGACGATCATGTTGCCGATAATTATTTTTATTATGGCAATGTGCCTGCAGACCGGTTTTAGCCGGGCATTACGCTCGGCCCTGACAATCGGTATGGGCTTCATCGGCATCTTCCTGGTCTTTGGTTTACTGGTCGATAGCCTTGGCCCGGCGGCGAAAGAGATGGTTAGCCACACCGGCATTGATTTACCGGTCGTTGATCTGGGCTGGACACCGCTTGCGGCTATTGCCTGGGCTTCACAGGTCGCGCCGTTTGTCGTGCCGATGACCATCGGTATCAACGTACTTATGTTAACCCTGAACTGGACTAAAACGGTCGATATTGATGTCTGGAATTTCTGGCACTTCTCTATGGTCGGCGCCATGGTATATGGAGTTACCGGCAGCTTCTTCTTCGGGTTACTGATTGCCGGCGTGACGGCGGCTATCACCTTTGTGATGGCGGACTGGTGCGCGCCGATGATCCAGAAATACTTCAATCTACCTGGGATTTCACTGCCCACATTGTCGTCCGTCATCTTCTTCCCGATCGGCGTGCTGGGAAATATGGTGCTTGATAAAATCCCTGGTATTAACAAGCTGAATGCTGATCCGGAACAAATCCAGAAACGATTTGGTGTTTTCGGCGAGCCGATGATGTTAGGGGTGATTCTGGGGGCAGGTATTGGTCTGCTGGCAGAATACGACCTGAAAGGTGTGTTGAACCTGGCTATGAGCCTTGGGGCAGTCATGCTGATTATGCCGCGGATGGTAAAACTGTTGATGGAAGGGCTGTTGCCATTATCAGATGCCGTCAGAAGTTTCCTGCGTAAGCGTTATCCAGACCGTCACGATCTTTATATTGGTCTCGACATTGCGGTCGCCGTGGGTCACCCATCCGTGCTGTCGACCGCTCTGTTACTGATTCCGGTTGGGGTGCTCCTTGCCGTTATTCTGCCAGGCAACAGACTGTTACCGTTGGGCGATCTGGCTAATATTTGGGTACCAATATCGATGGTTGTACTGGCCTGTCGTGGGAATATTGTCAGAGCATTTATTATCGGTATTCCTTGTCTTGCTGTGAACCTGTATGTGGCATCAGCGGCGGCGCCGATTCTGACTAAAATTGCCCGAGATATGAATTTCCCCATCAAAACCGATGGTGAAATATCAAGTCTGCTTGATGGCGGTAACCCTTATCGGTTCTGGGCGGTGAAAGTCTTTGAAGGTAATGGAATTGCTTTGGCTCTTATCCCGGTCATATTCCTGTTATGTCTGTGGCTCTATCGTGTAACGAAAAAACAGCTTCAGGCAGAAGAGGCGGCTGAAAATACAGAAGTCTCGACGAGTGATATTCCGCTAGCGAAATAATCCTGCTGATTCTGAGGCAGAGATGTTCTGCCTCAGAATAAAAACAAACTATGTCCCTTGCAAAAAGAAGGGGAGAGTAATGTATACGATCGGAATCGATGTTGGTACGACAAATTGTAAGGTGTGTTTGTTTCAGGTTCCTTCGCTTGATTTAATTGAACAGTATAGTTTCAGAACCGCCAAACTTATTGATGGCGATAATACCGATTTTGACGTCCGCCTGATATGGGAGGGTATTGTCCATGGCCTGAAAACGATAACTGGTAATCGACCCGATGTGACAGATATCCGCGCCGTTGCTGTTGCCAGCGTTGGGGAAGCCGGCGTGTTGCTCGATGAGTATGATAATATTATTGGGCCATCTTTAACCTGGTATGATACCCGGCCAAAACGGCAGCTGGAGAGTATTATTTCGGCTGTGGATGTTGAAAGTATATATGAAATAACCGGTATCCCGGCGCATTCAAATTACAGTATTAATAAAATTAGATGGTTGCATGACAATATTAAAAATGCCGCAGATGGAACAAAGTGGTTGTGTCTTGCCGAATATATTGCCTTTAAATTGTCAGGCATAAAACGCTCGGAGTACTCCCTGGCCTCGCGGACCATGGCATTGAATATCACGGAGAGAGGTTGGGACGAAAAGATGCTGGCCGCGGCCAAACTTTCCCCATCCCTGTTTAGCCCGCTGGTTCATGCCGGAACGTCGATAGGCCATATCACCCCAGAGGTTGCCGGCCTCACCGGGCTGGCGGACGATGTGCAGGTTGCCATTGCCGGGCATGATCATATGTGTGGTTCTGTCGCCGTCGGCTTGAATAACGAAAACCAAATATTGAATTCTACTGGCACCACGGAAGGATTGTTGGTGGTGACCGAGGCCGTCAACAACAGCAGAAGCTTTTTCCGTGCCAGGGTCTCTAACGGGGTCCATGTTTTGCCGGGGCTTCATTCTCTGTATGCCTCGCTGCCTTCGGCTGGCTACGCCATTGAATGGTTCAGAAACCTGTTTGAACTCGATATGCCTGCGTTTCTGCGCATGGTGGATACGCTGAGAAATGAAAAAGATCGGGTTGTTGCAGGCTCACTGGACGGCATTTTTATTCCTCATTTGCGGGGTAGCGGGCCGCCGGACAGGAATACCTGGTCCAGGGCGTTGATTTATGGACTTGATGATAAATCCCGGCCTGAAGACGTTCTGCGCTTCGTTTTCCAGGGCTTGTGTTTTGAACTGAAAAATCTTCTCGATTTGTATGAAACCCTGACAGGGCGCCACTACCCGGTCGTCAACGTCATTGGTGCGGCGTGTAAAAACCCCTACTGGCTACAGCTGAAAGCAAACATTCTGAACAGGGAAATTGTCGCCTGTAATGTCGATGAGGCCGTGAGCAAAGGGGCGGCAATGCTGGCGGCAAAAGCCGTTGGAGTGGATATGGATAACTGTGCCCTTACCGCGCCGGCAGAGCTGAAAAATTATCGGCCAGAGCCTGAGGTTGTCGCACATTATCAGCAAATTTTTAGTCAGGTGTATAAACCGCTTTATGAATCCAAGATGCGTGCTGAGCATCTTTGTTATGGAGTTAGCCAATGAAAGCCAGCGTCTACTACAGCAAAAATGATATTCGATATGAAGATATCGCGGTGCCTGAAATAGGCGATGGCGATATGCTCATTAAAATGCACTCCTGCGGTCTGTGCGGCACTGATATTCATAAGGCGCAGCACCAGACCGTAACGGGGCCTGTTATTCTCGGCCATGAAGTCTCTGGCGAAGTTGTGAAGGTTGGGAAAAACGTGACCCGCTACCGCGTGGGAGAACGCGTGGTAACCGCTATTCACGTTCCTTGTTTTAACTGCCACTACTGCGACAGAGGATATTTTACCCTCTGCGATCAATTTAAAAAAACCAATCTTGAGCCCGGTGGTTTCAGTGAGTTCATTCGTATCCCTCAGCTACACGTTGAGCATCTGACGCATCGAATTGTGGAGCAACTCGACTGGGATCGTGCGGCGATGATCGAACCGGTGGCCTGTTGTTTACATGGTCTGAAATCAGCAAATATCCATGCAAAAGATACGGTGCTGGTATTGGGTTCCGGCACCATTGGCCTGGTCAGCGCACAGCTTGCCGCGCTGAAGGGGGCATCAACCGTCATCGTTTCCGACCTTTCGCGCTTTAAACGTGAACTGGCGTTGAAAATCGGCGTAACCCATGCGATCGACCCGGCGAATGAAGATCTTGAAACGCGGGTAGCTGAAATAACCGATGGGAAAGGGCCCGACGTGGTGATTATTGCGGCCGGCGTGTCGTCATTAGTTTCTCAGGCGGTGAACGTGGTGCGGCGGGGAGGTCGGGTCGTTGTATTCTCGCCATTTGATAAAAACCCGGTGGTGGAAATTGATGCCGGACGCCTGTTCCGGGATGAAATATCCATCGTTGGTACATACTCTCTCACCCCTTACGACATGAAAGAAGCGATTGAGATCGTTGAAAAAGACAAAATCAATACCAGAGAGATGATCACGCATACCTGGCCTCTTTCTCGTCTTGAAGAAGCAATTGAGTTTGCGGCAAATCCTGAAAACGACGTACTGAAAATAATTATTAAATCTGAGGGTTAAGCGGGGGAGCCCCTTCCCGCTCAACGGTCGGGAGGGGGCCGATATGCCACGTAACGCTTTGTTACAGGGAGAACAGGGGGTTGGGCTGAAACTGTGAAGTTGATCATATAGTTAGATTTTTAAAAAACTCTGTATTATCGTAACTTGTTCATACTTGTATACAGATGATCTACACAGGAGAAGCACAACATGAGCACCATACTGAAAGATTCAGAAATTCCGTTGTATATGCAGGTTTCTGAATGGATCCGCGAAAACATCTATAAAGGGGAGCTGGGCAAAGGCGATCGTATTCCTTCTGAGAACCAGATTATGGAAATACTGCAGGTCAGCCGGGGCACCGTAAAGAAAGCGGTCACCATGCTGGTCAATGAAGGTTTGCTGGTCCAGGTTCAGGGGAAGGGGACATTTGTAAAAAAAGAAAATATTTCTTATGCCCTTGGCGAAGGTTTATTGTCTTTTGCTGAATCACTTGAAAGTCAGCATTTGTCATTTACTACTGAAGTTATTACTTCATATATTGAGAAAGCGTCGAAAAGTGTTGCCGAGAAATTAAGAATTGAGCCTGGCGCGCCTATTCTTTACCTTAAACGTGTACGTAGCGTGGAAGGCGAGAGAGTGATGCTGATTGAAAACAGAATCAACATTGCACTCTGCCCTGGAATTACTGATGTTGACTTTAATAAACAAAATTTGTTTCCAACGGTTGAAGAGTTATCTGGTCAAAAAATTGTCTATTCGGAAAGCCGTTATGCAGCAAAAATTGTTGGTAGCGAACGTGGTCATTATTTAGAAGTCAATGAAGATGCCCCCGTTTTGCACCTCGAACAACTTGTTTTCCTTGAAAACAAAATGCCATTTGATTTAGGAAACGTCTGGTTAAAATCAGATAAATATTATTTAGGTACTATTCTTCAACGAAGATAGAGGATAATGCTATGCCATTAGTTAACGGTAAAATCTTGCTGGATCGTATCCGCGAGAAACGTGTACTTGCCGGTGCATTCAATACCACGAATCTGGAAACCACCATCTCGATTCTCAATGCTATTGAGCGCTCAGGGTTACCAAACTTCATCCAGATTGCACCGACCAATGCGCAATTATCAGGCTATGACTATATTTATGAAATCGTTAAACGTCATGCTGATAAAATGGATGTGCCGGTTAGCCTGCACCTCGATCATGGTAAAACTTTTGATGATGTCAAACAGGCCGTACGGGCGGGTTTTACCTCCGTTATGATTGATGGCGCAGCATTTTCCTTCGAAGAAAACATTGCGTTCACCGCCGCTGCCGTTGATTTCTGTAAATCATATGGCGTTCCGGTTGAGGCTGAGCTGGGGGCGATTTTAGGTAAAGAAGACGATCATGTCAGCGAAGCCGACTGCAAAACGGAACCAGAAAAGGTACGGACATTTGTTGAACAGACCGGCTGCGATATGCTGGCTATCTCCATTGGCAACGTCCACGGTCTTGATGATGTCCCGCGTATTGATATTCCGCTGCTGCAGAGAATTGCTGAAGTCTCGCCGGTCCCTCTGGTCATTCACGGCGGTTCAGGAATTGACGAAGATATCCTGCGTAGTTTTGTGAACTATAACGTGGTCAAGGTGAATATTGCCAGCGATTTACGTAAAGCCTTTATTACCTCCGTTGGCAAAGCTTATCAACAGAACAATAACGAAGCCAATCTGGCACGAGTTATGGCATCGGCAAAACAAGCCGTTGAAGATGATGTCTACTCTAAGATTCTTATGATGAATAAAGGGCATCAGTTTCTACGCCAGGCATCCTGAAAATTATTAGAGCTAAGTGAATTATGATTAGACAAAGCGTCAGAGTCGTCAACAGTACCGGACTTCACGCCAGGCCAGCGGCCACTCTTGCCCGGATCGTGAAGAAATATACCTCATCATTAACGCTGGTCAATGAAGGGCGAGAGATTCAGATAAAAGGCATGATGAGTATTCTTGGTGCTGGCGTAAAGGGTAATACCATGATTGATATTATCTGCAATGGCGAGGATGAACATGAGTTAATGAGTGAATTAAAAACTGCTTTCGCTGCGGGCTTTGGCGAAAAAGAGTAATTCACGAAATAAATTATGCCCCTGTATTTTGGGTGAGATTCACATCAGCAACAGAGGCTCGCTTATGCTGCCTCAACGGCTTTCTGTTGTCGTTTCTCACCCAATGGCTCACTCGCTTTATGACTCTCATTCACTTTTTATCCGGGAGTGATGATATGAAAGCATTAAATCTTTATTCGCGACAGGATGTGAGATATGAAGAGACGATCCAACCCGACATTGAAAATGATGACGATGTTTTAATTAAGGTCCAGGTTGCGGGCATCTGCGGCTCCGATATTTCTCGTTTTGGCAAACTGGGATCTTATAACCCTGGGCTGACCTGGGGGCACGAATTCTCTGGTGAAGTGGTGAAAACCGGTCCTGCTGTGAAGGAAGTGAAAAATGGCGATCGCGTGACGGCCTGTAATTGCTTCCCCTGTTTTCAATGCAAATATTGCCAACAAGGGCGCTATTCGCAGTGCATCGATCTCAACGTTCTCGGGGGACATAAAAACGGCGCTTTTGCTGAATATATTGTGGTGCCGTCGCGTAATGTTTTACTTCTGCCTGCGACCATGGATTTTGCGACGGCAAGCTTTATTGAACCTTCCAGCGTAGTGGTACACGCTCTACGCCAGGTCGATATGAAAGTTGGCTGCCGGGTGGCGGTGGTTGGCTGCGGTACCATCGGGCTGCTGGCAGTACAGTGGGCCCAGGTCTGTGGTGCCGGGGAAGTATTTGCTTTTGATACCGATCGAAAGAAGCTCGATATCGCCAAAGAGACCGGGGCCAGAGATGTTTTCTCGGTCGAGGATGAAGGCTATCTGTCCCGTTTTCATGAGCTCACAGAAAGCTCCGGCGTAGATATCGTTATTGAGTCTTCAGGGCATCCCGCGGGGATTGCCAGCGCAATGCTTCTGGCGGCGAAAGGTGGGGCCGTGGTCCTCCTGGGTATTCCTTATGGCGACGTCGCTTTCCCCCGGCTTAACTTTGAGAAAATTATCCGCAATGAAATTAAAGTGCTGGGTTCGTGGAATTCTATTTCAGCGCCTTTTCCAGGCCCGGAGTGGGAAACATCGATTAAGTACCTCAGTTCAGGCGTCATTGATGTTCAGCCTTTAATCACTAAACGCGTCGCGCTTAAAGATGTTCCGGCTATTTTTCCCGGGTTATATCAGCGGGAAACGTTTTTTGTAAAAGTCCTGATTGAGATAGGCGATAGCGCCTGAAGGTATCACGCAATGAGGTTTAAAAGCCCCGTGAGAACACGGGGCTGAGAGGATTAACGCATGGTTACGAACTCTTCCGCGGCCGTCGGGTGAATCGCCACGGTATTGTCGAAGTCCTGCTTGGTGGCGCCCATTTTCAGCGCCACCGCAAAGCCCTGCAGCATTTCATCCATGCCGAAGCCGATACCGTGAATGCCGACAATCTTCTCTTCCGGGCCGACGCATACCAGCTTCATGCGGCACGGCTGGCGGTGCGAGGTCACGGCGGTATACATGGCGGTGAAAGCGGATTTATAGACCTTCACGGCGTCATCGCCATACTGCTCGCGCGCCTGCGGCTCGGTTAAACCGACGGTGCCGATCGGCGGATGGCTGAAGACCACGGTCGGGATATTGCTGTAATCCAGATGCTCTTCCGGCTTGTTGTTGAACAGGCGTTCAGACAGACGACGACCCGCCGCTACCGCCACCGGCGTCAGCTCCACCGCCCCGGTGTTATCGCCCACGGCATAGATCCCCGGCACGTTGGTGTTCTGGAATTTATCCACCACGATATAGCCTTTGTCGTTGGTTTTTACGCCAGCGGCTGCGAGGTTGAAATTATCGGTCTCCGGCTCACGCCCAATGGCCCAGATCAGGCAATCCACGGTCTGACTCCGGCCATCTTCCAGCTGAAGCGTCAGGCTGCCGTCCGCGTTTTTCACTACCGCTTGCGGAATGGCGTGAGTGTGCAGCTGCGGCCCTTCGCTGTTCATCACTTCGACCAGGGTATCGACGATCAGCGGATCGAAGCTGCGCAGAGGCGCATGTTTACGCACGAACAGGTGCGTTTCGGCGCCGAGGCCGTTAATGACGCCAGCCAGCTCAACGGCAATATAGCCTGCGCCCACCACGGCGACGCGCTTCGGCAGGGCCGGCAGCTCGAAGAAGCCGTTAGAGTCGATGCCGTACTCAACGCCCGGAATAGACGGATGGCTCGGACGGCCGCCGGTGGCGATCAGGATATGATCGGCGGTGATCGTTTCGCCATTCACTTCCACGGTTTTAGCATCCACAAAACGGGCGAAGCCTTTGATGACATCAACCTTGTTTTTGCCTAACACGTTGTCGTAGGAGGTGTGGATACGGTCGATATACGCGCTGCGGCTGGCCACCAGTTTGTCCCAGTCGAAGTGGTTAATCGTGGTATCGAAACCGTAGTCCGGGCCATACAGATGAATCGCTTCGCGAATCTGCGCCGCATGCCACATGATTTTCTTCGGTACGCAGCCGACGTTGACGCAGGTGCCGCCCAGATCTTTAGCTTCAATCAGCGCGCACTTCTGGCCATACATTGCCGCACGGTTGATGGAGGCGATGCCGCCACTGCCGCCGCCGATAGCGATGTAATCATAATGTTTGCTCATAGCCTGTATCCTTAGAAGACCTATCCTGGTAGGCCCTTAATCGTTGAATGACCGCGATTGTAGCGCGAGGCGTAAAAGGTTCCACCGATGGCTGTGATTACTCCGGTACGATCCAGCCAACGGTGGCATGTCCGATGCCGGTCGGCGAGAGTTTCTTATGCAACCACGGCAGGACGTTGTTCATCTGCTGTTCCAGCTTCCACGGTGGGTTAATGACGATCATCCCGGAAGCGGTCATGCCGCGCTGGTCGCTGTCAGGACGCACGGCAAGTTCAATCTGCATGATTTTGCGAATGCCGGTCGCTTCCAGATCTTTGATCATGCGCTTAATCTGCGCGCGCAGCACCACCGGATACCACAGCGCATAGGTGCCGGTGGCAAAGCGTTTGTAGCCTTCGTGGATACCGGCCACGACCGCCTGGTAGTCGCTTTTAATCTCGTACGGCGGATCGATAAGAATCAGGCCGCGACGGGACACCGGCGGCAGCTTCGCTTTCAGCTGCAGGTAGCCATCGGCTTTTTCCACGCGGGCACGGGCATCTTTTTGAAATTCCGAACGCAGCAGCGGAAAATCGCTCGGGTGCAGTTCGGTCATTTGCAGGCTGTCCTGCTCGCGCAGCAGCTGGCGGGCGATCAGCGGAGAACCCGGGTAGTAGCGCAGCTGGCCGCTACGGTTGAAATGCTGGATGACGGATATGTAGGCTTCCATCTCGGCCGGCAGGTCGTCCTGCTGCCAGATACGGGAAATGCCTTCCAGGTATTCACCCGTACGTTCGGCGTGCTCGCCGCTCAGCTGATAGCGGCCCGCGCCGGCGTGAGTGTCCAGATAGAGAAACGGTTTTTCTTTCTCTTTCAGCGATTCAATGATCAGACTCTGAACGGTGTGTTTAAGGACGTCGGCGTGGTTGCCTGCGTGAAAGCTGTGGCGATAACTGAGCATGGATGCAGAGATTCCGGGAATTAAACAAGATGACCGATAGTTTACCGCAGATCCGTACAGATTACCGCTGTAGCGCCGCGCTGTTTCAATGGGGTCAAAAGCGTTGCAAAACATGACTGCGTCATAAAAATGTCAAATATCAGCGCTAGCGTCGCGTGAAGGCAAGGTAATTGTTTGAATAAAAGGAAAAATAATGAAATTGCAAATCACACTCCTGACCTCAGCGTTGATCCTGGCGCTGCCGGCTCTGGCGAAAGAGGTTCCGCTGAACCAGGCGGCAGCGATCGCCGGTAGCGTGACGCCAGCGGCGGCCAGCCAGGCGTTTGACGATCTTGAAGGTCAGACGCTGGCGCAGCTGCGCGCTGCGCTGAAGGGCGATGCCGCCACGCTCACCCGCGGTCAGCTCGCGCACGCAAAACAGAATAAAACCCAGGCGAATAAGGCCTGGCTGAAGGCCAGCGGCTACGATTTCCAGGAGAAAGCGAATCAGCAGGCGGGTATCGCGCTGCTTGCCGCCTTCAGCACGCTCCCGGATTCGGTGGTGAAGGATAACCTGGCTACGGTGACCGCAATTAATCGCGATGCGACGCAGGCGACCCGCCATCAGGCGCTGGCAGATGCGGAAGGGATTAGCTATCTCTATTTCCTCAGCGATGCGCTGGGTCCGCGGCTCGGCAAAGCCTTCCTCACGGCCTACGACAAAGGTGAGCTGGGTAAAGCGGCGGCGCTGATTAAGGCCAGTGAAGTCAGTACGGGGGCGGCGAAAAAGCATTATAACAATCCGCGCCCGTTCCTGATCCAGGGCAATACCATTCATCTGGTGCCGGACGATGTGGTGATAAAGGACAACCAGCCTTACACCGCCGACGGAGGTTCCTTCCCCAGCGGACACACCAACACCGGCTACACCGATGCGCTGCTGATGGCGGAAATGATCCCGGAGCGCTTTGATGCGCTGGTGACCCGCGGCGCGCGCTACGGCTATTCCCGCATCGTGCTTGGCGTACATTACCCGCTGGATGTGATGGGTTCGCGGATGGTGGCGCAGCGTAATGTCGCGCATTACCTCAACGACGCGAAGTATCGTGCGTTGTTCAATGAAGCGCGCGATCAGCTGCGGACGGCGCTGGAAAAAGAGTGCGCGACCTCACTGGCCGAGTGCGCGAAGCCGGCCGGAAAAGATGATCCGTACCGCGACCCGGCGATGAACGCATTTTACGCGTTCACCATGACCTACAACCTGCCCCAGCAGAAGGGGGAGAAATCAGCTCTGACGGTGCCGGAAGGCGCAGAGGTTCTGCTGGAGACCGCGCTGCCGCATCTGTCCGCCGCCCAGCGCCGGGCGCTGATGGTGAAAACCGCGCTTCCGGCGGGTTATCCGCTGTCGGGCGAGACCGCCGACCAGCAGTTCTGGCAGCGGGTGAATCTGCCGGCGGCATATCAGATGGCGCAGAAAGCACATTAATCCAGCTTCCCGGTTTGCAGGATGACAATGTCCCCGGCCCATATAGCCGGGGAAAACCGGCGCGAGTCAGACCAGCACTGAGCGCAGCGCTGTTTTGCTTGTCATTTTGAAGCGGGGCGACGCCCACAACGATTTATGTTTGAATGCCCCCTGGCGGCCCGAATGGGGAGCGAAGCAAATCAACTCTTCACCTGCTACGTGTCCGCTCCTGTTGCTCCGCGCTGGCCGGGTGCAAACTGCCTGCGCCAATAATGCCGACTTATTGCAGCAATACCCGGCGCCTGGCACGGTGTGACATTGAAATTCCCGTCACGATCCCCCATTCTAGATCTCATGCTAAAGCGCCGGAACGCGCGCTTCATTCACCCTTTTCAACAGGACTGCGCATATGACCAATCCATTATTGACGCCTTTTTCATTGCCGCCTTTTTCTGCGATCAAGCCGGAACACGTCGTCCCTGCGGTGACCAAAGCGCTGGCCGACTGTCGGGCCGCGGTAGAAAGCGTGGTCGCGCAAGGCGCGCCATACAGCTGGGAAACGCTCTGCCAGCCGCTGGCTGAAGTGGATGATGTGCTGGGACGCATCTTCTCGCCAGTCAGCCATCTGAACTCGGTCAAGAACAGCCCTGAGCTGCGTGAAGCCTATGAACAAACGCTGCCGCTGTTGTCGGAATACAGCACCTGGGTAGGTCAACATGAAGGGTTGTATCAAGCGTATCGCGATCTGCGTGACGGCGACCATTACGCCACGCTGAATACCGCGCAGAAAAAAGCGGTGGATAACGCGCTGCGCGATTTTGAACTGTCGGGGATCGGCCTGGCGAAAGAGCAGCAGAAACGCTACGGCGAAATTGCCGCACGCCTGTCTGAGCTCGGCAACCAGTACAGCAACAACGTGCTCGACGCCACCATGGGCTGGAGCAAGCTGGTGACCGACGTCGCTGAGCTGTCCGGGATGCCGGAAAGCGCGCTGGCGGCAGCCCAGGCTCAGGCTCAGGCGAAAGAGCAGGAAGGTTATCTGCTGACGTTGGACATTCCGAGCTATCTGCCGGTGATGACCTACTGCGACAACCAGGCGCTGCGTGAAGAGCTGTATCGCGCCTACTCCACCCGCGCGTCAGACCAGGGGCCGAATGCCGGCAAATGGGACAACAGCCCGGTGATGGCGGAAATTCTCGCGCTGCGCCACGAGCTGGCCCAGCTGCTGGGCTTTGACAGCTATGCCGCCAAATCGCTGTCGACCAAAATGGCGGAGAACCCGCAGCAGGTGCTCGACTTCCTGACCGACCTGGCGAAACGCGCTCGTCCGCAGGGTGAGAAAGAGCTGGCTCAGCTGCGCGCCTTCGCAAAAGCGGAGTTCGGCGTCGACGAGCTGCAGCCGTGGGATATCGCTTACTACAGTGAAAAACAGAAGCAGCATCTCTACAGCATCAGCGATGAGCAGCTGCGCCCTTACTTCCCGGAAAACAAAGCCGTTAACGGCCTGTTTGAAGTGGTGAACCGCATTTACGGGATTACCGCCAAAGAGCGCACCGATGTGGACGTCTGGCACCCGGAAGTGCGTTTCTTTGAACTGTATGATGAGAACCACGAACTGCGCGGCAGCTTCTATCTCGATCTGTATGCTCGCGAGCACAAACGCGGCGGAGCGTGGATGGACGACTGCGTCGGGCAGATGCGCAAGCTTGACGGTTCGCTGCAAAAGCCGGTTGCCTACCTGACCTGCAACTTTAACCGCCCGGTGAACGGCAAACCGGCGCTGTTTACCCATGATGAAGTGATCACGCTGTTCCACGAATTTGGTCACGGTCTGCACCATATGTTGACCCGTATCGATACCGCCGGCGTCTCCGGCATCAGCGGGGTGCCGTGGGATGCGGTCGAGCTGCCGAGCCAGTTTATGGAAAACTGGTGCTGGGAGCCGGAAGCGCTGGCGTTTATCTCCGGCCACTATGAAACCGGTGAACCGCTGCCGCAGGAGCTGCTGGAAAAAATGCTGGCGGCGAAAAACTATCAGGCCGCGTTATTCATTCTGCGTCAGCTGGAGTTCGGCCTGTTCGACTTCCGTCTGCATGCGGAGTACAAACCGGAGCAAGGGGCGAAAATCCTCGAAACGCTGGCGGAAATCAAAAAGCAGGTCGCCGTGGTGCCTGGGCCGTCCTGGGGGCGCTTCCCACATGCCTTCAGCCATATTTTTGCCGGGGGCTATGCGGCAGGCTACTACAGCTATCTGTGGGCCGATGTCCTGGCGGCGGATGCCTTCTCGCGCTTTGAAGAAGAGGGGATTTTCAATCGTGAAACCGGCCAGTCGTTCCTCGATAACATTCTGAGCCGCGGCGGTTCCGAAGAGCCGATGGTGCTGTTCAAACGCTTCCGCGGGCGCGAACCGCAGCTCGACGCGATGCTGGAACATTACGGGATTAAGGGCTAATTTCCCGTCATTCTTCAGGCTGCCTCTTTGGCAACTGCACTCACTCACCCTGGCCGCATACTCTCTGTACGTGGCCAGGGATTGGTTCTTTTGTTGTCTTGAGGCAACGCGAATTCTTTAGGGTAAAGTGGACGTGAAAATCTGCTTAATTGATGAAACGGGCGCCGGAGACGGCGCCTTATCTGTTCTTGTCGCTCGCTGGGGCCTGACGCAGGACGATGACAATCCGATGGCGCTGGTGATGACCCGCGAACATCTGGAGCTGCGTAAGCGCGACGAGCCGAAGCTCGGCGGGATCTTCGTTGATTTCGTCGGCGGGGCGATGGCCCACCGACGTAAATTTGGCGGCGGTCGCGGCGAGGCGGTGGCGAAAGCGGTTGGCGTCAAAGGCGACTACGTGCCGGATGTGGTGGATGCGACGGCAGGGCTGGGGCGCGATGCCTTCGTGCTGGCCTCGGTGGGCTGCCGTGTGCGCATGCTGGAACGTAACCCGGTAGTGGCGGCCCTGCTTGATGATGGGCTGGCTCGCGGCTACGCCGATCCGGAAATCGGCCCGTGGCTTCGGCAGCGTTTGCAGCTGATTCATGCCTCCAGCCTGACGGCGCTGACGGACATTACGCCGCGCCCGCAGGTGGTCTATCTTGACCCGATGTTCCCGCATAAGCAGAAAAGTGCGCTGGTAAAGAAAGAGATGCGCGTGTTTCAGTCGCTGGTGGGGCCGGATCTGGATGCCGACGGCCTGCTGGAACCCGCGCGTCATCTGGCGACCAAACGGGTGGTGGTGAAACGTCCGGATTACGCCCCGCCGCTGGCGGATGTCACCACGCCGAACGCTGTGGTCACCAAAGGACACCGCTTCGATATTTACGCCGGGACGCCCGAGTAGCGTTTCACTGCTGCGGACTATCCCGGATAGCAGCCGCAAGCCTTATCCGGGATGTATGTCCAACGACCTGAAGCGCCGGACGAGTTTGTCATTGAAGTGCGAGACTGGATTGCCGCGCGGAAAGGAACACCCCAGCGGCGCCAGCCGCTGAGGTGAAACAGGTTGTTATTTGTCGCTCGACGGCGTGTTAATCATCCTGTTGAGCCACGGTACCAGCAGCGCCATCACCATGGTTACACCCAGCGTCACCAGGCCAATTTTGCTAAACACGCTGGTATAAACCGGCAGAGTTTGCAGCGGGTCGGTGATATTTTCCGGCACGGCGGTGAAAGTGGCGACGTATCCGCCCATCAGGAAGGCCGCCGCCTGAGTCAGAAACCACATTCCCAGAATAAAGCCCATCAGATGCTGTGGCACCAGCGCGGCGACCATCGCCAGCCCCAATGCGCTGATCAGCAGCTCCCCCAGACTCTGGAACAGATAAACCAGCACGATAAACCACGGCGACGTCAGCCCCTGTGCATCGGCAAACCAGATTCCCGCGGCGGCGGCGGTCAGGAAGCCCAGCGAACATAAAAACATGCCGAGGGTAAATTTCATCGGCATGGTGAGATCTTTGCCTTTGTTGCCAAGGTGGGTATAAATCGCCGCCAGCACCGGACTGGCCACCACCACCCAGAACGGGTTCAGTGCCTGGAAGCTGACCGGGTTAATGGTCATGCCGAGGATATCGTGGTGAACGTTATTGATGGCGAAGAAGTTCAGCGAGGTCGGCATCTGCGCGTACAGAATGTAGAACAGCACCGCTTCCAGCATCAGGATAAAGGCGACAAACATTTTGTTGCGCCCGGTTTTATCCAGCCTGAAGGCCTCGCGAAAGAAGAAAATAATGACGATGATAGAGAGGACAATCAGCACCAGGTTAGCGATTTTGACGTTATGCATCAGCCAGGCGCAAAGGAACACCATCGCCACCGTACCGACCAGCACGTACAGCAGGTTGCGCACAATAAGCGGCCGATGGTCCGGCTCCGACCCGATATCTTTCACCATCCCGCGGCAGGCGAAATAGACCAGCAGGGCGATAATCAGCCCCGAGCCGCACAGGTTATAGGTCACGGCATAGCCAAATTTTTCCGCGATCACCGGCGCCAGAGAGAGCGACAGCAGCGAGCCGATATTAATCGACATATAAAACAGGGTGAATGCGCCATCGAGACGAGCATCTTTGGGGGGATAGCACTTTGACAGCAGGCTGGCGGGATTGGCTTTAAATAGCCCGTTCCCGACGGCAATCGTCCCGAGGGCGATAAAAATCAGGTCCGGTTTAAGCAGCGACAGCCCGGTCATGAAGTAGCCCAGCGCCAGCACCACGGCTCCAAGAACCAGCGTGCGTTTGGTGCCGAGCAGGTGGTCGCCAACATAGCCGCCGATGGAGATCAGCCCGTAAACCAGCGCGGCAAAGGCGCCAAAGGTAATAAACGCTTGTTCCTGAGAAAATCCAAGTTGTTTAACAAAAAAGACCGCCAGGATCCCCTGAACGCCGTAATAACCAAATCGCTCCCATAATTCCACAAAAAAAATCATGAAGAACGGACGAGGTTGCTGCAACAGCCCCGTAGGTGCAGTAGTTTTCATATTCCTTCGCCTTGTAGTGCAATCCCAAAAAAGTATGAACGCGTATGCCAGAACGCGCTGAAAAAGTATGGTGAAGCGCAATGATGCGGCTATTGGCTTTGACGGTAGATTATTATATAGATTATTTTTCTAATAACTGGTTGATCACACTAATCAATAATAAATACTCGGTTTGATATCCTGGTAGTAAAGGTGGGTAAGTAATATTTGAATCGGCCAATGGAGGCAGGCAAGGGGCGCGGGCAAATATGCCCTTCGTGAAAAACAACAACGCCCGCAAAGGCGGGCGCTGGCATTCTGATGGTTAACCGCGCGAACGGTTATTCGTCTTCTTCATCGCGCAGCGGCACAATCAGCATATCGACGTGAACGGTGTTGATGAGCTGACGTGCGGAAGACATCAGCTTGCTCCAGAAATCCTGATGGTGACCGCAGACCACCAGGTCCATATCGTATTTTTTAATCGCATCAACCAGCACCTGGCCGAGATCGCCGCTGCCGCTCAGGGTTTCGGTAATGGGGTAACCCGCATTGGTGGACAGCTCGCTCAGCGCGTGGTGCGTCTCTTCGGAAATACGTTTCTGCATATCGCCCAGATTGACATCGATCAGACCGGTGTACAGGTCGGAGTAATTAACATCCACGTGAATCAGAGAGACTTTGGCATTATAAGGACGCGCCATAGAAACGGCTTTCTCCACCAGAACTTTGCTTTCCGGGGAGAGGTCTACTGCAATAAGAATATGTTTGTAAGCCATAGTGTTACTCCTTCCATAAGTTGTCGATGACCATTGGATCAGACAGCTGGTGCTGCCGCTTCGCCCGCGTCCTGCGTGCTAATCCGCGGGGGTTCAGCCCTTTAAGGACTTAATTGTAGAAGATATTTCTACCTTATAGCGCCCCTCGCGCTCCGTCAATGCACCTGGTTCACCAAAAGTTAAACAAATATATTCATCTTACGTATTGATAACGATTAACCTTGTGGTAAAAAAATTGACTGATCTCCTACACTATTTAATGAGCCGATCGGATAAATAAACGTGATCGGAATCGCACTCTCGTATTGTATGTTGGGTTGGGTATTGGGAAGCGCTAGCTCCGGAGATGTCTCCGAGGGCGGGTCGCCGGGGAGGACGTATGATCAGCACTATTGCGCTGTTTTGGGCCCTGTGTATCGTTTGTGTGGTGAATATGGCACGCTACTTCTCATCATTGCGTGCATTATTGGTTGTGCTACGTGGTTGCGATCCCTTGCTTTATCAATATGTTGATGGCGGAGGCTTTTTTACTTCGCATGGGCAGCCGGGCAAACAGGTGCGCCTGGTGTGGTATATCTATGCCCAACGTTATCGCGATCATCACGATGAGGAGTTTATTCGTCGCTGCGAGCGGGTACGGCGGCAGTTTATTCTGACCAGCGCCCTGTGCGGTCTGGTGGTGGTGAGTCTGATCGCGTTACTGATCTGGCACTAGCCGGATGTCAGGTAAAAAAAACGGGCCAGTTTCCTGACCCGTTTATGTTTGCTCGCTCAGCGCTAATAACCGGACTTAGATAAGCTTGAGGGCTATCCAGTACAGTCCGCCTGACAACAGAATCGCTGCCGGCAAGGTCAGCACCCACGCCATCAGAATACTGGTGACGGTCTTTCTCTGCAGGCCGCCGCCATCGACGAGCATCGTCCCCGCTACGGAGGAGGAGAGCACGTGGGTGGTGGAAACCGGCATACCGGTGTAACTCGCCAGACCAATCGAAACCGCAGCGGTCATCTGGGCTGACATACCTTGCGCGTAGGTCATACCTTTCTTACCGATCTTCTCGCCGATAGTGGTCGCCACGCGACGCCAGCCGATCATGGTGCCGATACCCAGCGCCAGCGCCACGGCCATAATGATCCAGATTGGCGCGTACTCGATGGTGCTCAGCATATCGGTTTTCAGTTTCTTCAGCAGGCGCTGATCGTCAGCATTCACTTCCGGCAACTTCGCGACTTTATCGGTCGTGTCGGAAATGCACAGCATGATGCGACGCAGCTGACTACGCTGATCAATGGAGAGCGAGTCATAGCTTTCAATACCGGTCAGCGCCGTCTTCACGCGATTCAGTGCGTTGATGGTATTCGCCGGATGGCAATGGAACTCGCCGCCGCTGGCGGCCGTCCCGGCCTCCGGAGACGGAATCAGCTGATCAACGCCGGTGGCCTTTTTCAACAGCTCAGGGCGCTGTTCGAAGAAGGTTTCCACGTTGTTCACCGCATCGCGGGTCCGGGTTATTTCATAGCCGGAGGCATTCATGTTAACCACGAAACCTGCCGGCGCCACGCCGATCAGCACCAGCATGACCAGACCAATGCCTTTCTGGCCGTCGTTCGCACCGTGTGAGAACGATACGCCAATGGCGGACAGAATCAGAGCAATACGGGTCCAGAATGGCGGCTTTTTCTTACCGTCTTTCTTTTCACGTTCTGCAGGCGTCAGGTGAATACGGGCACGTTTTTTGGTACCGCTCCAGTAACGACGCAAAATGAAAATCAGGCCGCCAGCAACCACCAGACCGACAATCGGTGAGATGATAAGTGAGCCAAAAATACCGATGACTTTCGGGATATTCAACGCATCGACCACGGACGTGCCGGTCATCAGCGCATTGGTTAAACCAATACCGATGATAGCGCCGATCAACGTGTGCGAACTGGAGGCCGGGAGGCCAAAATACCAGGTACCGAGGTTCCAGATAATCGCTGCCAGCAGCATAGAAAACACCATGGCGAGGCCATGTGCGGAACCCATGTTAAGCAGCAGGTCGGTCGGCAGCATATGCACGATGGCATAAGCGACGCTTAGACCACCCAACAGAACGCCGAAGAAGTTGAAGAGGGCCGCCATCGCAACAGCAAGTTGTGACCGCATTGCGCGTGTGTAAATCACAGTAGCAACAGCGTTTGCGGTATCATGAAAACCGTTAATCGCTTCGTAAAACAGCACGAAAGCTAAAGCAAGCAATAGTAATAGCCCGGTATGTAAATCCAGACCGGCAAATAAATGTAGCATAGGACGTTACGCCATTTTGAGGACATGAACGCGGCGCATTATCAGTGACTTTAGCGGCGCGGGCAAAGTGAAATATAGACTTTTTTTGATTTTCTTCCTGTCTGGATTTTACCTGCTTGAGAGTAATCCTATATCTTTCAATGATGTACATGAATACATCGATTTTCGTGCTGGTGCGACCAGCGTGAAAAATTTACAATTCCCGACAATCGGGATATGAGGAAAGTTGCGTGGAAAGGTTTGATGCCATTGTAATTGGCGCCGGAGCGGCGGGAATGTTTTGTGCAGCGCAGGCGGGCCAGGCGGGGCTGCGCGTGCTGTTGCTGGATAATGGCAAAAAGCCAGGCCGTAAAATCCTGATGTCCGGCGGCGGCCGCTGCAACTTTACCAATATGTATATTGAGCCGGCAGCGTATCTCAGCCTGAACCCGCATTTTTGCAAATCTGCGCTGGCGCGTTATAGCCAATGGGATTTTATCGAACTGGTGGGCAAATACGGCATTGCCTGGCATGAGAAGACCCTCGGCCAGCTGTTTTGTGATGATTCCGCTGAGCAAATCGTCAACCTGCTGCTGGCGGAATGTGAAAAGGGCGGCGTGCAAATTCGCCTGCGTAGCGAAATTATCAGCGTCGAACGCGATGATGAAGGCTACAGACTGCAACTTAATGGCGACGAGGTGGCGGCGAAAAAACTGGTGGTCGCCTCCGGCGGCCTGTCGATGCCCGGGCTGGGGGCGTCGCCGTTTGGCTATAAACTTGCCGAGCAGTTTGGTCTCAAGGTGCTGCCGACCCGTGCGGGCCTGGTGCCCTTTACGCTGCATAAACCGCTGCTTGAGCAGTTGCAGGTGCTCTCGGGCGTTTCGGTGCCATCAACCATTACCGCACAGGACGGTACGCTGTTCCGCGAGAATCTGCTGTTTACCCACCGCGGGCTCTCCGGGCCGGCGGTGCTGCAGATTTCCAGCTACTGGCAGCCGGGCGAGTTTGTCACCATCAACCTGCTGCCTGATTGCCATCTTGATGAGTTCCTTAACGAGCAGCGTAGCGAACATCCGAATCAAAGCCTGAAAAACACCCTCGCCATGCAGCTGCCGAAGCGGCTGGTGGAGTGCCTGCAGCAGCTGGGGCAAATTCCGGACGTCACGCTAAAACAGCTCAACGTGCGCGAGCAGGAAATGCTGGTGGAGACGCTGACCGCCTGGCGCGTGCAGCCCAACGGCACCGAGGGTTATCGCACGGCGGAGGTGACCCTCGGCGGCGTCGATACGCACGAACTGTCGTCGCGGACCATGGAAGCTCGCAAGGTGCCGGGGCTCTATTTTATCGGTGAAGTGATGGATGTGACCGGCTGGCTGGGGGGGTACAACTTCCAGTGGGCATGGTCTTCCGCCTGGGCCTGCGCCCAGGCGCTGGTCGAAGCGTAAGACAGGGGCAGCCTCCTGTTACGGGAAGCTGCCCCCGATTTATCAGCTCAGACCAAGAAAGTGCTGGGCGATTTTGAAGTAGATAATCAGCCCGGTGCCATCAATCAGCGTGGCGATAAACGGCGCGGAGACGACCGCCGGGTCGATGCCCACGCGCTTAAGCGTCAGAGGGATCACTGACGATACCACCGCGCTCCACAGCGTAATACATACCAGCGTCAGGCTGACAATCAGGGTGATCTCCATGCCAATGCCCATCATCCAGGCGCGCAGGCAGCCCGCCAGACCGAGAGTGATGGCAATCAGCAGCGACGTCGTCATCTCTTTACGAATCACCCGGCCCATATCGCGCAGGCGGACTTCCCCGAGCGCCATGGAACGGACCAGCGTGGAGGTGATCTGCGTACCGCTGTTACCGCCGGTACCGATCAGCAGCGGAATAAAGAAGGCCAGCGCAATGGCCGATTCCAGCGCCTCTTCAAAATGTTGAATGACGCTGCTGGTGTAGGCTTCCGCGACGAACAGCAGCAATAACCACACCGAACGTTTTTTCCACAGCGTCCACGGGCTGATCTCCAGATAGGGCTTATCCAGCGGGAGCGTTGCGCCCTGGCGATGCACATCTTCGGTGACGTCGTCTTCCAGCAGATGGGCAATCTCTTTCTCCATCAGGCAGCCGACCAGTTCGCCTTTTTCAACCACCGGCACCAGGTCGAGTCCGCGTTCGCTCAGTTCGGCGACCACCTCCTGACGCTCATCATCGGGCTTCACGCGAAACAGGCAGCTGTCCATCAGATAGCGAATGGATTGCGCCGTATCGCTCTCCTGAAGCAGCTTTTTAATCGATAAACTGCCGCGCAGCTTCTTTCCGGCCACCACAAAGACCTGGCCTGGAATATCATCGCTGGTGAGCTGCGAGACAAAGAGCTCCCGCGCTTCATAGACGCTGAGGTGCTCGGGCAGAGTGATAAAATCGGTACGCATGTACTGGGCGATCGCATCGCCGTCGAAGGCGGAAGTGGCCAGATGCGCGGCGCAGTGTTGCATTGAAGACATGGTGTAATTCCCTATAAAAAATCACTCATAGGGGCGAACAAGACAGGATGAGCACAGGCAGATCCCTACGTCCTGGTTTTAGCACTGCACAACGTATCTGTCCGGCATGAATGCCGTCAGAAGTTACCTTGGCAACACCTTGATTCGATGGATGCCTGTATTTCCCTGAGTGGTCTCTCTCGATACCAGCAGGGCGGTAACTTGTATTTGTGCAGGAGCCTCGCCATAACGAGATCGTTAAATGAGCGGCCATTATAGGCAGGTAGAAAAGTGGTGAAAGCATATAATTTACGTGGTTTATCAACTGTTGATAAACCACGTTAAATTGGTCGGTTTTCAGGGCGATACGTCGAATTGCGTTTCCGCCATCATCGGCGGGTCAGTCGTGCGGACCCTCGTCTTGCGCGGTTAAGCAGTGCAGATGCCCGTGACGTACGCCGCGCTGGGCAATCACCTCATCGGCAAAATGCCGCACCTCGCCCATTTCACCTTTAAGGACGGCAATCTCCAGACAGTCGTCATGGCTGATATGTACATGCAGCGTCGCAACGGACAGGTCATGATGGTGATGCTGCGTGGCGATCAGTCGGCTTGCCAGCTCGCGCTTTTCATGTTCATAGACATAGGAAAGCACCGCGTAACCGCGCTGTTCGGGCCGCTGCGCATGCTCATGCATCAACGAATTGCGCAAGATATCGCGCACCGCCTCCGAACGGTTGTGATAGCCGCGCTGGGCGCTCAGCGCGTCCAGGGTCGCCAGAAGATCGTCATCAAGAGTCAGGGTTACGCGCTGCATGGTCGTTTCTCTATGGCAAGGGAAGGTGGAAAAGCAGGGAGGACCGCACGTTGAAGTGTCCGTCCTGCCATTGACTGAAGGTGCAGCGGCGTGTTGACCGCCGTGGTCTCAAGAATCTGCCCGCTTTCCATCACCATCACCCGCTGGCAAAAGCGCTCTACCAGCCGCAGATCGTGGGTGATAAACAGGCAGGCGGTAGAAAACTGTACCTGCAGACGCTTCAGCAGCGCAACGATCTCCGCCTGCAAAACGAGGTCAAGATTCGAGACGGCCTCATCGAGGATCAGTAAGGGGGGACGCACAACCAGCGCCCGCGCCAGGCAGACCCGCTGCAGCTGCCCGCCGCTGAGCTGGTGCGGGCGTTTGTCGAGCAGGTGTGGAGAAAGGTCCACCGCCTGCATCATCGCGTCGACCCGCTCCTGGCGCTCATCGCGCGCGAAGCGAAACAGATGGCGCAGCGGCTCGCTGATGATCTCATTCACCGTTTTTCGCGGGTTCACCGCGCTTTGAGCATCCTGGAAAACCAGCTGGATATCACGACGAAACGCCCGTTGCGCGTCGCCTTTTAGCGTATGAATCGGCGTCCCGCGCCAGGTTATCTCGCCGTGATCCGGTGTCTCAAGGCCGACCAGCATCCGCGCCAGGGTGCTTTTACCGCAGCCGCTGCGTCCAAGCAGCGCCACCGTTTCACCCGCCTGGACGTTCAGGCTGACGTCGCGCAGCACGCCCGGATGGTGCGGGTAATCGTGGCTGACGTCGGTAACATTCAGTAGGTTCATCCTGCAAACTCCATTCCGTACAGCGCCAGGTGCGCCGCCAGCAGCCGTTGACTCACCGGATGCCGGGGGGCGCTGAACAGGGTATTGACGTCGCAATGCTCGACGATGCGCCCGCGGTCCATCACCGCGACCTCGTGCGCCAGCCGCGCCACCACGCCCATGTCGTGAGTCACCAGCAGCAGTCCCTGGCCGCGGCTGGAGACAATCTCTTCCAGCAGATCCAGAATGCGCCCCTGCGCCACGGCATCGAGGTCGGTGGTGGGTTCATCGGCGAAGATAAAGGGGGCTTTACTCAGCAGGGCGAGGGCGATCATCATTCGCTGCAACATCCCGCCGCTCATCTCGAAGGGATAGCGTTTCAGCAGCTGAGACGGGTTTTCCAGACCGACGGCGGTCATGGCGGCAATAAGCGCCGCATCATCCGCAGGCTGGCCGGTGGCGCGGCAGGTTTCCCGCGCGTGAGTCGCCATCGTATACAGCGGATTAAAGGCGCTGCGCGGATTCTGCATAATGGTGGCAATGGTTCCGCCCCGTAGCTGTTCGCCGTGCACCGGAATGCCGTCCAGCAGCAGACGCCCGGCGGTTTGCCGGACGCCGGGGGGCAGAACGCCAAGCGCGGCGGCACAGGTCAGCGATTTTCCGCAACCGCTGCTGCCCAGCAGGGCCAGCACCTGCCCGCGACGCAGGGTCAGCGACAGCTCCGTCACCAGCGGGCGGCCGGTGCACAGGGTAAAGTGTTCTAACTGGATCTTTTGCGGCATCAGTGGCTGTGCTCCGCGATCAGGTGAGGATCGAGACGATCGCGCAGCGCGTCGCCCACCAGGTTAAAGGCCATCACGCTGATAAACAGCGCCAGGCCGGGCCACAGCATCTGTAGCGGCTGGGTCCAGATAAACTGCCGCGCATCGTTAATCATTACCCCCCATTCCGCCGTGGGTGCGCTGACGCCAAGGCCGAGGAACGACATCCCGGCGACGTGCAGCATCATATGACCGATATCGAGGGTAGCGAGGACCAGCAGCGACGGCACCACCGCACCGGCCAGGTGATCGAGGAAAAGCCGCCAGCGATTTGCGCCGCTCAGCCGCGCGGCGAGAATAAACTCGCGCTGGCGCAGGGACACCACCAGGCTACGAACCATGCGCGCGTACCACGCCCAGTGCGACAGGGCGATGGCGATAATCACGTTGCTCAACCCGGTCCCCAGCACGCCGACCATAAAGAACGACAGAATGGAGGTAGGAAAGGTCATAAACATATCGGCCACCCGCATGGTGAGCTGATCGACGCGCCCGCCCATCAGGCCGGCACAGCCGCCAACGAGGAGCCCCAGTGCCAGAACCAGCAGTAAACAGGCCATCACCGCCCCCAGCGACACCCGGGTCGCCGCCAGCAGACGGGAGAAAATATCGCGGCCAAGATGGTCGGTTCCCAGCCAGTGCTGGCCGTCTGGCGACAGCAGACGGGAAGGTAAATCAATGGCCTGCGGATCATACGGTAGCCACCACTGGCTGGTGAGCGCCACCAGCGTCAGCAGGACGATGATGACCAGCGCCGCGCGCACCGAACCGCGCGCTGAGAAGAAAAAGCTCATGAGTGCGCTCCTTCATGACGACGAATGCGCGGGTCCAGCGCGGCATTTACCAGATCGACCGCCAGATTACACAGGGCGAATACCACCACCATGATAAGCGTAAAGCATTGAATCACCGGATAATCACGGTTAAAAATGGCCGAAACGGCATAGCGCCCGATGCCCGGCCAGGCAAAGATATTTTCGATGATCATCGTCCCGCCGATCAGTTCGCCAATGTGCATTCCCACGGCGGTAATCATCGGTAGCGAGGCGTTGCGCAGAATATGGCGACGTTCGATTTGCCTGGCATTCAGGCCGCGCAGGCGAGCCCAGGTGACATGGCGCTGTCCGGCGACTTCCAGCATGCTGGCGCGCAGGAGGCGGGCGTTAATCGCCAGCGACATAAACGCAATCGACACGGCCGGCAGGATGATATGCTGCCAGCCGCCGTAGCCCAGAGCCGGCAGCCACTGTAAATAGACCGAGAAGAAGAGCACCAGTAAAAAGGCGAGCCAGAAGTTTGGCATCGACACGCCGAGAAAGGCGATGATCCGCACGATGAAATCCGGCAAATTCTCGCGGTGACGCGCGGCCCAGATGCCCAGCGGTACCGAGGTCAGCAGGATCAGCACCAGCGCCGCGCCCGCCAGCTGCAGCGTGGCGGGCAGGAAGCGCAGCACATCGTCAAGCACCGGGCGCTGGGTGGCAAATGATACGCCAAAATCGAGATGCAGCGCCCGCCACAGCCAGCGGCCGTACTGGACGACGAGCGGTTGATCCAACCCGAGCATCGCCCGCGTAGAGGCCACCATATCCGGCGTGGGCGGCAGGTTTGAAAGCCGCAGATAGTCGAGCGCCGGGTCACCGGTGCCGAGGCGCAGCATCAGGAAGATAATCACCGAGGCGGCAAAAATCATCGGAATCAGCAGCAGAATGCGGCGCAGCAGATAACGTTGCATCAGGGATTCACCGGCTGGATCTGTTCGAACGGAATTTCAGCGGTAACCGGTGCGTAAGGAATCGCTCCCAGCTCGGGTTTCGCCACCACCATCATTGAGATATAGCTGACGGGCAGATAGACCGCGTCGTTGTGCAGACGAGTCAGAATATCGCGATACAGCGCCTGACGTTGCGCATCGTTGCTGGTGGTCAGAACCTGCCCAATCTCTTTATCAATCAGTGATTTGTCCGCTAGCCCTTGCTGCGCCTGGTAATCAGCGTGCGAGGGGACGCGCATTGAGCTCATAAAAGCATGCGGGTCATACGGCGCGCCCCAGGTACGGTTAAAGATCATGCCAAAGCGGCCGTCGCGCTGGCGGGCGTAAATGCTGCTCTCCTCTTCACCGATCAGCGCCACATCCACCCCGACCTGGCGCATATCCGCCTGGATTATCTCCGCCATCGACTTACTCAGGGCATCGGTACCGATAAACGACAGTTCTATGTGCAGCGGCTGGCCGTTCTTCTCGCGAATCGCTTTGCCCGCGGGCCGGATCCAACCGGCGTTCTCCAGCAGGGCGTTGGCCTGCTGCGGGTCGTAGTGGCGCGGTTTCAGACCAATGTTGGCGTACGGTACGGAAGGGGCGAAAAGCGTGTCGGCCACCTGCTGCGTACCGTACAGCGCATTGTCGATCAGCGATTTTTTGTTCACCGCATAATTCAGCGCTTCACGCACCGCCAGTTCATTGGTGGGGGCTCTGGCGGAGTTAAGCGCCAGCATCACCGTTTCCACAGGTTGAGAGAGCTGGGTACGCCAGGCCGGGTTATGGCTGAAACGGGCGAAGGTATCCAGCGGCAGCAGGCCCTCGTTACCGTAAAGCAGATCGATATCGCCGGTTTCAAAGGCCACGGCGCGGGTCATCGGATCCGGAATCACTTTCACGGTCACCTGGCGGATCGCCGGTTTGTCACCCCAGTAGCGGTCGTTACGTACCAGCACATCATACTGGTTGAGTTTCGAAGTTTTCAGTACCCAGGGGCCGGTACCGATGGGCGCTTTGATACCGTGTTGCGTTCCCCCTTCCACAAACTGCGAAGGGGCGATAAAACGGAACGGGCGCGGCAGAGCCAGCTCCTGCAAGAAAGGGTAGTAGGCGCTTTTGAGCGTAATCTGCAGCTGCGTATCGCCGAGCGCCCGCACGTCGGTAATCTGATTGGTGAGCTCCAGCCAGGCATGGCGCTGCCGGTTAGCCAGCACCGCCTGGAAGTTGGCGACCGCAGCCTGCGCATTGAACGGCTCGCCGTTAGAAAACTGCACGTCGTTACGCAGGGTAAAGAGCCACACTTTCCCGTCCGCAGAGTGGCTCCAGCGGGTGGCCAGCCACGGCTTTACCGCACCATCCGCCTGGTACTTGACCAGCGGCTCATACACCATGCTTTGGGCAAACATTTGGTTGGGGGTATACAGATGCGGATTCAGCGGACCCACGTTCACCGGCCAGGCGGTGGTGATGTCGTAGGAAGCGGCGGCGGTCAGCAGAGGTGCGCAGGCGAGGAGCGCCAGCAGCGTGGTGCGGAAAATAGACAAGGTCTTTATCTCAACAGGAAGGAAAGTATGATGATTTTAATAATTCATCATACTTCAGGCCTAACCTGGATCAATGTCAGGACAGAAAGTATAAGAATTTCATATACACACTTTATCATTCAGATTGTCTGCGGGTTAGCCAGGTCGAGACAACGTGAAGGATGAGTGGCCCGTAGGCCCGCGCAAGCGGGCGATTCAGGGCGCTCTGAACAGCGCCAGCAGCGTGGCGAGCTGCTCATCAATGGGCGCCAGATCGCGTTTGACGATCAGGTGCAGCGGGGTAGCGCGTCGGGCGCCGTGGCTGAGCGGCAATATTTTCAACAGACCCTGATCCAACCGGGAGCGGATGCGCTCTTCCGGGAGCCAGCCGAAGCCGACCTGATAGAGCACGGCATCGATAGCGGCATCAATGGTGGAAAACGTCCACGCCTCGCGCCCCGTCTGCGGGTCGTCGCTGCGATCGGCGATACGTACCAGCGGCCAGGAGGCCAGCGCACTGTCGTCGAGGGGGCCGCTCAGTCTGGCAAGCGGATGGTCCCGGTGGGCAACGGCAACAAAATCAATGTTCATCAACCATTCGCCGCGCCCGGTAATATCCTGGCGGCGGGTGAGTACCATCACGTCGGCTTCGCTGCGGGCCTCCTGCTCATCTTTCATGTTTTCGAGGACTTCGGTCAGCCTCACCTGAGTCTGCGGATGGCGCTGCTGAAACTGGCGCAGAATGGCAAACAGCCGTTCGCGAGGGAAAATACTGTCCACAACCAGGTCCAGACGGGTTCGTGCGCCGTTGTGCAGGGTCGCCGCGCGGGTTTCAACGTATGAAAATGCCTGCAGGAGCGGTTTTACCTGGCTTAGCAGCAGCTCTCCGGCCGGAGTGAGGACCGCGCGGCGGCCTGAGGGGTGCAGCAGCGCGACGCCCAGCCTTTCCTGCAACAGGGCGAGGTTATAGCTCACCGAAGACTGGCTGCGGTGAGTCTCTTCTGCTGCTTTTGCGAAACTACCGAGCGCGATGACTTTTTCCAGCAAGGCCCATTGTTCCAGCGTCGTTTTGTGCATTATTTATCGAAAAAGTGAATGAGTTTCATCAAAACATAGCGTTATTCATCCATTTTTTAAAGCAGTATGCTTGTTCTCAACAAATAGAGGAGAACAGATTATGAGCACATTCGACAAACATGACCTGAGCGGTTTTATCGGCAAACATCTGGTTTATACCTACGATAACGGCTGGAATTACGAAATTTACGTGAAAAACGCCAACACCCTGGATTACCGAATTCACAGCGGTATCGTCGCGAATCGTTGGGTGAAAGATCAGCAGGCTTACATCGTTCGCGTTGGTGAAAGCATCTACAAAATTTCCTGGACCGAACCGACCGGCACTGATGTGAGCCTGATCGTCAACCTCGGCGACAAACTGTTTCACGGCACCATCTTCTTCCCGCGCTGGGTGATGAATAATCCGGAAAAAACCGTCTGCTTCCAGAACGATCATATCCCGCTGATGGTTTCTTACCGTGAAGCCGGACCGGCTTACCCGACGGAAGTGATTGACGAGTTCGCCACCATTACCTTTATACGTGATTGCGGCGCGGATAATAACAGCGTCATTAATTGCCCGGCTAATCAATTACCGGCTGACTTTCCTGCAAATTTGTCATCTACCGGAAATGATTTTGTGAGCTAAGATCTGTTTTTGAAATTCAGATTGCAGAATAAAATTCTATTTATTGTTTAACCGTTTAATGTCTGTTTACTTTACTACATCGTGCTCCTGTTTTGCCCATGAACGGGAGCCGGTTTCCCTCTCTTCTCCCGCCTCGTCATTTGTAAATTCCATTTAAAAACAATTGATTATTGTCTGTCCGGCAAATTATATTAATTTCTTAATATTATCCTAAGCAACCCCGTCTAAATTTAATAACGTCAAATACCCTGGAATGAAAAGTGGTGCTGAAGAGATTCCATTTTCATTTTGTTTAAGTCCGCTGGCGCAGGATATTTTTTCTATCGACCCCGTAACCCTGAAAGGGTCATATACAGAACAGGAACATGATGAGCGAATTTTTGCCGTTTTCGCGCCCGTCGATGGGCGACGCAGAGCTGGCTGCGCTGCGTGAAGTTTTGCAATCGGGCTGGATCACTACCGGACCGAAAAACCAGGCGTTGGAAGAGGCATTCTGTACGCTGACCGGCAACCGTCACGCCGTGGCGGTGAGTTCGGCGACTGGCGGCATGCACGTCACGCTGATGGCGTTGGGCATTGGCCCGGGCGATGAAGTCATCACGCCATCCCAGACCTGGGTTTCCACGCTGAACATGATTTGTCTGCTGGGTGCGACACCGGTGATGATCGATGTCGATCGCGACAATCTGATGATTACCGCCGAAGCGGTGGCAGCGGCGATTACTCCCAACACCAAGGCGATTATTCCCGTGCACTACGCGGGTGCGCCTGCGGATATCGACGCGATTCGCGCCGTGGCAGAACGTCACGGCATTCCGGTGATTGAAGATGCCGCGCACGCGGCGGGGACGTATTACAAGGGCAAACACGTGGGCGGACGCGGCTGCGCGATCTTCTCTTTCCACGCCATCAAAAATATGACCTGCGCCGAAGGTGGTCTGATCGTGACCGATGACGATGCGCTGGCATCGCGCATTCGTAGCCTGAAATTTCACGGACTTGGCGTCGATGCCTATGACCGTCAGACGCATGGCCGGGCGCCGCAGGCGGAGGTGATTTCGCCGGGCTTTAAATACAATCTGGCCGATATCAACGCCGCGCTGGCGCTGGTACAGCTGGATAAACTGGCCCATGCCAACCAGCGGCGTAGCGAGATTGCCCAACGCTATCTGCGCGAGCTGGCGGATACGCCGTTTAAGCCGCTGGCGATACCGGAATGGGAACACCAGCACGCCTGGCACCTGTTTATTATTCGCGTGGATGAAGCCACCTGCGGGATTAGCCGCGATGCGTTGATGGAAAAACTGAAAGCCATGGGCATCGGCACCGGCCTGCACTTCCGCGCGGCCCACACGCAAAAATACTACCGCGAGCGTTTTCCGACGCTTTCCTTACCGAATACGGAATGGAACAGCGCGCGTATCTGTTCACTCCCTTTGTTCCCGGATATGACCGACGATGACGTCACTCGGGTCATTTCCGCGCTGCACCAGCTGTCAGGATGTTGATATGTTTACTTACCCACCCGTGAAAAAAGTCTCGGTCGTTATTCCGGTTTATAACGAACAGGAGAGCCTGCCCGAGCTGATTCGCCGTACGGATGCCGCCTGCGCGACGCTGGATCGCCAGTATGAGATTCTGCTGGTCGACGATGGCAGCAGCGATGAGTCTGCCCGTATGTTGACCGAGGCGGCAGAAGCCGAGGGCAGCCATGTGGTCGCGGTGTTGCTTAACCGCAACTATGGCCAGCACTCGGCCATTATGGCGGGCTTCAGCCATGTCACCGGCGATCTGATTATTACCCTTGATGCCGACCTGCAAAACCCGCCGGAAGAGATCCCGCGCCTGGTGGCGAAGGCGGACGAAGGTTACGACGTGGTCGGTACCGTTCGGCAGAACCGCCAGGATACCTTCTTTCGCAAAAGCGCGTCGAAGATGATCAACCGCCTGATTCAACGTACCACCGGTAAAGCGATGGGGGACTACGGTTGCATGCTGCGCGCCTATCGTCGCCACATTATTGACGCGATGCTCAATTGCCATGAGCGCAGTACGTTTATCCCGATTCTGGCAAATACCTTTGCCCGCCGGGCGGTCGAAATCCCGGTGATGCACGCGGAACGTGAATTTGGCGATTCCAAATACAGCTTTATGCGCCTGATTAATCTGATGTACGACCTGGTGACCTGTTTGACCACCACGCCGCTGCGTCTGCTTAGCGTCTTTGGCAGCGTGATTGCCCTGCTGGGCTTCGCTTTCGCCTTCCTGCTGGTGTTCCTGCGACTGGTATTTGGCCCGCAGTGGGCGGCGGAAGGGGTGTTCATGCTGTTTGCCGTACTGTTCATGTTCATCGGAGCGCAGTTTGTCGGCATGGGGCTGCTCGGGGAGTATATCGGACGCATCTATAACGATGTCCGCGCCCGTCCCCGCTACTTTATTCAACGTGTTGTTCGTCAGCCGGAAACGGCGTCTCAAGAGGAAGATCGTTCATGAAAGCTGTAGTCTTCGCTTATCACGATATGGGTTGTGCTGGCATTCAGTCTCTGCTGGATTCCGGGTATGAAATCGCCGCTATTTTCACCCATCCGGATAACCCTGGCGAAAACCATTTCTTTGGCTCGGTTGCGCGTATTGCTGCTGAACAAGGTATCCCGGTGTGGGCACCAGAAGATGTTAACCACCCGCTGTGGATTGAACGCATCCGCGACATGAAGCCGGACGTACTGTTCTCTTTCTACTATCGCAACATGCTGGGCGACGATATCCTCAGCCTTGCGCCAAAAGGCGGCTTCAACCTGCACGGTTCTCTGCTGCCGCAATATCGCGGCCGCGCGCCGTTGAACTGGGTGCTGGTTAATGGTGAAACGGAAACCGGCGTGACCCTGCATCGCATGGTCAGCCGTGCGGATGCCGGCGATATCGTGGCGCAGCAGACGGTGGCTATCGGTTCTGATGATGTCGCGCTGAGCCTGCATCGCAAGCTGTGCGCCGCGGCGTCAGAGCTGCTAAACCAGGCTCTGCCGGCGATTCGTGAAGATAAAATCCAGGCTCGTGCCCAGGATGAAAGCCAGGCCACCTACGTTGGGCGCCGCACGCCGGAAGATGGCCGTCTCGATTGGGACAAACCTGCGCTGACGCTGCATAACCTGGTCCGCGCGGTTTCCGATCCGTGGCCGGGGGCGTTTGGCTATGTGGGCGCGAATAAATTTATCGTCTGGAAATCCCGCGTGCGTCAGGACCTGGCAGCGGCGAAGCCTGGAACGGTGATGTCGACCTCTCCGCTGGTGGTCGCTTGTCAGGATGGCGCGCTGGAGATCGTAACCGGTCAAACCGAGCGCGGCGTTTACATGCAGGGTACGCAGCTGGCGCAGGCGCTGGGGCTGGTATCCGGTGCGGTACTGAGCAGCAAACCGGTTGTGGCGATGAAACGTCGTACCCGCGTGCTGATCCTTGGCGTGAACGGTTTTATCGGCAACCACCTGACCGAGCGCCTGCTCGCCGATGACAACTATGAAATCTACGGCCTGGATATCGGGTCGGACGCGATCAGTCGTTTCCTCGGCAACCCGCGCTTCCACTTCGTTGAAGGCGATATCAGCATTCACTCCGAGTGGATCGAATACCACATTAAGAAATGCGACGTGGTACTGCCGCTGGTGGCCATCGCGACGCCAATCGAATATACCCGCAACCCGCTGCGCGTGTTCGAGCTGGACTTCGAAGAGAACCTGAAGATTATCCGCGACTGCGTGAAATACGATAAGCGCATTATCTTCCCGTCGACCTCCGAAGTGTACGGCATGTGCACCGACAAAAACTTCGATGAAGACACCTCAAACCTGGTGGTCGGCCCGATCAACAAACAGCGCTGGATTTACTCGGTATCGAAGCAACTGCTCGACCGCGTTATCTGGGCCTATGGCGACAAGTCCGGTCTGCGCTTCACCCTGTTCCGCCCGTTTAACTGGATGGGACCGCGTCTGGATAACCTGAACGCCGCGCGTATCGGCAGCTCTCGTGCGATTACTCAGCTGATCCTGAACCTGGTTGAAGGTTCGCCGATCAAGCTGATCGAAGGCGGTAAACAAAAACGCTGCTTCACCGATATTAGCGACGGTATCGAAGCGCTGTTCCGCATTATTGAGAACAAAGACGGCCGCTGCGACGGGCAGATTATCAACATCGGTAACCCGGAAAACGAAGCCAGCATCAAAGAGCTGGCGGAGATGCTGCTGGCGTGCTTCGAGCGTCATCCGCTGCGCAATAACTTCCCGCCGTTCGCCGGTTTCCGCGACGTCGAGAGCAGCGATTACTACGGTAAGGGCTATCAGGATGTGGAGCATCGTAAGCCGAGCATTCGTAACGCGAAGCGCTGCCTGAACTGGACGCCGACGGTTCCGATGGAAGAAACCGTGGAGCATACGCTCGACTTCTTCCTGCGCACGGTTGAGCTGGTGGACGATAAGACATCATGAAACAGGTCGGCTTACGCATAGATGTCGATACCTTTCGCGGTACCCGGGACGGGGTACCGCGCCTGTTGAGCCTGCTGGGCCAGCACGGGGTTCAGGCAAGCTTCTTCTTCAGCGTTGGGCCGGACAATATGGGGCGTCATTTATGGCGCCTGATAAAACCGAAGTTTCTGTGGAAGATGCTGCGTTCAAACGCCGCTTCGCTGTACGGCTGGGATATTTTGCTGGCCGGCACCGCCTGGCCTGGGCGACGGATTGGCGCGGGTAATGAAGAGGTTATCCGTGCGACGGCGCAGACGCATGAAGTGGGTCTGCATGCCTGGGATCATTACAGCTGGCAGGCATGGAGCGGCGTCTGGCCACAGGAGCGGCTGGCGCTGGAGGTCGAACGTGGCCTGCTCGAGCTGGAGCGGATCATCGGCCGTTCGGTCACCTGTTCCGCCGTGGCGGGCTGGCGCGCGGATCAGCGGGTGATTAAAGCCAAAGAGTCCTTCAATTTCCTCTACAACAGCGACTGCCGGGGCTCGCGTCCCTTCCTGCCGTTGCTGGGCGACAAGGTGACAGGTACGGTGCAGATCCCCGTTACGCTGCCTACCTGGGATGAAGTGGTCGGCAGTAGCGTCGATGCCGGGGGCTTCAATCGCTATCTTCTGGATTGTATTCATCAGGATAGCGGTACGCCGGTCTACACCATTCATGCTGAAGTGGAAGGAATTGCCTTTGCCCGGCAGTTTGATGAACTGCTGACGATGGCCGCACAGGAAGAAATCCAGTTTTGCCCGCTGAGCCAACTGCTGCCCGCAGATTTTAGCGAGCTGCCGCTGGGTAAAGTGGTTCGCGGTGAATTGGCTGGCCGGGAAGGCTGGCTTGGGCGTGAACAATTATTGAGTCAGGACGTATGAAAAGCATTCGTTATAGCGTCTCTTTAGTGGTGTTATTTGCGCTGTATTATCTACTTCCGTTGAATTTCCGCCTGCTCTGGCAGCCTGATGAAACGCGCTATGCGGAGATCAGCCGCGAGATGCTGGCGTCCGGTGACTGGGTGGTGCCGCATTTTCTCGGGCTGCGCTATTTTGAAAAACCGATTGCCGGATACTGGATTAACAGCATCGGGCAGTGGTTGTTTGGTCACAATAACTTTGCCGTACGCTTTGGCTCGGTATTCTCCATTAGCGTCACCGCGCTGCTGATTGCGTGGCTGGCATGGCGAATCTGGCAGGACAAACGGGTGGCGATTCTGTCCGCCGTGATCTTCCTGACCGCTCTGCTGGTCTACGCTATTGGCACCTATGCGGTGCTGGACCCGATGATCACCCTGTGGATGGCGCTGGCGATGTGCAGTTTCTGGGGCGCCGCTCAGGCGCAGACCCGAAACGGTAAACTCATCGGCTACGCGCTGCTGGGGGTGGCCTGTGGAATGGGGGTGATGACCAAAGGCTTCCTGGCGCTGGCGGTGCCGGTTGTCGGGGTCCTGCCGTGGGTGATTGCCCAGAAACGCTGGCGTGAGGTGCTGACCTACGGCTGGCTGGCGGTGGGCGTCTGTATCCTGACGGTGCTGCCCTGGGGCCTGGCTATCGCCAAACGCGAACCGGACTTCTGGCGCTATTTCTTCTGGGTGGAGCATATTCAACGCTTTGCCGAAAAAGATGCCCAGCACAAGGCGCCGTTCTGGTATTACATCCCGTTCCTGCTCGCCGGAAGCCTGCCGTGGCTGGCGCTGCTGCCCGGGGCGCTGAAGCGCGGCTGGAGCGAGCGCGATGACGTGCGCGGCGCGCTGTATCTGCTTGGCTGGGTGGCGATGCCGTTCCTGTTTTTCAGCATCGCCAAAGGGAAACTACCGACCTACATTCTGCCGTGCTTCGGGCCGCTATCGATTCTGATGGCACGCTATGCGCTGGATGCGGCGAAGGCGGGAGCGAAAGCGCTGCGCATTAACGGCCTCATCAACCTTGTCTTTGGTCTGGTTGGCCTGATTGCCGTGCTGGTGGTGTCGCCGTGGGGCGTGATGCATAAACCGGTCTGGACGCAGATCGAGCTGTATAAATGTCTGCTGGCGGCGATTGCGTTTGCCGTCTGGGCGCTGATGGGCTGGCTGGCGATGAAAGATAACGGTCGTCGCTGGACATTAGCCGCCTGCTGTCCCCTGGGGCTGGCGCTGCTGATTGGCTTTGCTATTCCTGACCGGGTGATTGATAGTAAGCAGCCGCAGTTCATGGTCGATATTATTGGTGAATCGCTGGCGCCAAGCCGCTATGTGCTGAGCAACAACGTTGGCATTGCCGCGGGTCTGGCGTGGGAACTCAAGCGCAACGATATCATCATGTATGACAAGCAGGGCGAACTGAAGTACGGTTTAGACTGGCCGGATGCGAAGAATGGCTTTGTGAGCCAGAGTGAGTTTGCCAGCTGGCTGGCAGCGCATCGCCAGGAAGGACCGGTATCGCTGGTGCTGTTGATGGATAAAGGAGAAAACATGGCCGATTTACCGCTACCGAAACCTGACAGCAGCTATGTGTTAGAGCGGGTTGTGTTTCTCCAGTATCTGCCGCAATGAGTACCTGGATCTGCCTGGCGCTGGCGAGCCTGTTAAGCTGCGCCGGGCAGCTGTGCCAGAAACAGGCGACGCGCCCGTCTAAATCACGGCGGCGCGGTCGCCATATTCTCGGCTGGCTGGGCCTTGCGCTCCTGGCGCTCGGCGGCGGTATGCTGCTGTGGCTGAGCGTGCTGCAATCCATTCCGGTGAGTGTGGCCTATCCCATGCTGAGCCTCAATTTTGTCTGGGTGACGTTAGCGGCCTGGGGGATCTGGCGCGAGCCGGTAGCCCGGCGGCACTGGGTCGGCGTAGGGCTGATTGTGGTTGGCATCGTGGTGCTCGGGAGTAGCGTCTGATGGGGTTAATCTGGGCGTTATTCAGCGTCGGGCTGGTCAGCGCCGCACAGCTTCTACTGCGCGGGGCGATGGTTGAGCTGCCGCCGCTGAGTGACCTGTTCGCGTTTCTCAATCATCTTCTACACCTGCGTGCCGGAACTATCGGCCTGGGTCTGGGGCTGAGCGGCTACCTGCTGTCGATGGTCTGCTGGTACTTTGCGCTGCACCAGCTGCCGCTGGCTAAAGCCTACGCGCTGCTCAGCCTTAGCTACATTCTGGTCTGGGCCGCCGCCATCTGGTTGCCCGGCTGGCATGAGCCTTTCCACTGGCGTTCCCTGCTGGGGGTGCTGATTATCATCGCCGGCGTGCTGACAATCTTCTGGCCGGCGAAGCGTAAAGCCTGAGTCAGCGAATCCTGTCGGCCCTCAACGCAAACGGCGTTGGCGTGCAGACCGCCAGACTCAGATCGGCAAGCTGAATCTGACTGACCGGGAGCGTCGCGCCGCGCGTGCTGTCGACGCTGGCAATCTGCCAGGCGCTGCCGCCGCGCTGCTTAACCATCGCTTCTTTGCGCGTCCAGATACGCCAGAAGGCGTCGAGCTGCCGTTCCGGATGCTCCGCTTCGACCTCCGCATGCTCCCCGAGACTGAATACGGCGTTAGCCAGCCTGCGCCAGTTCGGTCGAGGGCGTATCACTTCGATATCGCAGCCGACCTCGCCTTCATCGCTGAGCAGCAGGGCGATATCATCGCCGCTGTGGCTGAGGTTAAACCACAGCCCCGTCTCGCCGGAGAACCCCGGTTTACCGTGTTCAGCGTAAATAATCTCAGGCAGCGGCGACACCGCCTGCGCCAACAGGACCCGACCCGCCAGCCAGCTTGCGCGCCGACTGCCCTGCGGCGCCTGAGCCGCGAGGCTCTGCGGCAGAGGCCGGGTGCTTAACGTCGAGATTTTTCCCAGAAAAAGTCGATACATATCAGGGCCAGCGCTGAATAATGATTGACGTATTGATCCCACCGAAGGCGAAGTTATTACTCTGAATAAATTCGCAGTCGATCCGCCGGCTCTCGCCCATAATGTAATCCAGCTCGCCGCACTGTGGGTCCGGACGGCGCAGGTTGAGCGTAGGGGCAAACCAACCCTCCCGCATCATGTGCAGGCTCATCCAGGCTTCCAGCGCCCCGCAGGCGCCCAGGGTATGGCCAAAATAGCTTTTTAGCGAAGAGATCGGAACGCGGTCGCCAAACACGGCCGCGCTGGCCTGGCTCTCGGCAATATCACCGCGATCGGTCGCCGTGCCGTGCGCCGAAATATAGCCAATATCCTCGGCGCTTAAACCGGCCATCCTGAGCGATTGCTCCATGCAGATTTGCATGGTTTCCCGCTGCGGCTGGGTAATATGCGCCGCGTCGCAGTTGGTGGCGAAGCCGATGATTTCACCGTAAATCGTCGCCCCTCGGGCTTTGGCATGCTCCAGCTCTTCCAGTACAAAGGTGCCGGCGCCTTCGCCAATCACCAGTCCGTCACGGGCTTCATCGAACGGCGACGGTGTGGTTTTCGGCTCATCGTTACGCTGGCTGGTCGCGAACAACGTATCGAAAATAGCGGCTTCCGACGGACACAACTCTTCAGCGCCGCCGGCCACCATGATGGTCTGATAGCCGTGACGAATCGCCTCCCAGGCATAGCCAATCGCCTGGCTGCCGGAGGTGCAGGCGCTGGAGGTGGGAATGACCCGCCCGCGCAGGCCGAAGAACAGGCCGGTGTTCACTGCGGTTGTGTGCGGCATCATCTGGACGTAGGTGGTGCCGGTGATGTTATTGGTATGCTTTTCCGTCAGCATGGTGGCGAATTCGCTGACCGGACCGGTGCTGCCGGTAGAGGAACCGTAGGCAATACCGGTTTCGCCATTGGTGAGAACCGCCTCGCCAATCAGTCCGGCCTGTTCCAGCGCCAGTTCGCTGGCGCGGGTGGACATCAGCGAGACGCGGCCCATGGCGCGAATACGCTTGCGCGTATAGTGCTCTGGCAGGGTGAAATCGTCGACAGGCGCGCCGAGTAGCGTATGCAGACCATCATAGATTTGCCACTCCGGCATTGTGCGCACGGCGTTCTCGTAGGCCTGTAGTCTGGCGGATACCGCCTGCCAGCTTTCACCGAAGGCGGTGACGCCGCCCATGCCGGTAATGACGACGCGACGAGTCATAGCATACCTCCATTGATGGAAATCACCTGACGCGTCACATAGCCCGCAATATCCGACATCAAATAGCTGGCGAGTCCGGCGACTTCTTCGGCCTGACCCATGCGTTTCATCGGAACGATCGACATCGCCTCTTTGAGGGCGGTCTCTTCCATGGCGATCATCCCGGTATCAATCAGCCCAGGGGCAATGCAGTTGACGGTGATCTTGCGTTTTGCCAGCTCAATGGCCAGCGCTTTGGTCGCGCCGATAATGCCCGCTTTGGCGGCACTGTAGTTAACCTGCCCGCGATTGCCCATGACTCCTGACACCGAAGAGAGCGTGATAATCCGTCCGCCCTGACGGGCGCCGATCATCGGCATGATGCACGGCTGAATGACGTTATAAAAACTGTCGAGATTGGTGTGGATCACCGCATCCCAGTCGTTGTCGCTGAGCGCCGGGAAGGCGCCATCCCGGGTAATGCCGGCATTGCTCACCACGCCGTACCACGGCCCATGAGTCGCGATCTCCTGCTCCAGCACCTCGCGGCACTGTTCACGGTTGGCGACATCAAAACTCAATGTCCGGCCTGCTCCCCCGGCGGCGCGGAGGCTCTTCAGCGTCTCCTGCGCGCCCTCTGCGTCACGATGGTAATGGACGCCGACAATAAAGCCATCGGCCGCCAGCTGGCAGGCGATGGCACGCCCGATACCCTTGCTGGCACCGGTCACTAATACGGAACGACTCATGGTTTCTCTCCCTGATTAAAAAGCGTCGTTAACTCTTCCTGGGTGGGCTGGAAGGTGTTGATGCGGCCCGTTGCCAGCGTGTCATTCCCGCAGCAGATGGTGCATTCGAAGCTACCGAAACGTTCATCCTGCATTAATAAGCTGACTGCGATGGTCAACGTATGCCCGGCAGGCAGAACCCCGGCGGCGCATACCAGTTCTCTGGCTCCCAGCACCATACCGAGGGCGATGTTGTCCAGGTTTTTCTGCTGACGATGCCAGCCGGACCAGACGCCAATGGTCTGCGCCATCAGCTCCAGCGCAAACCAGCCCGGCAGATCGCCGTTGGCATCAAGAAACGGCGTCAGTACGCCCCCGGAGGCGACGGTCACGCGGCAGGCGGCCGTTTCCTCGGTCACCTCCAGCACCTCTTCGAGCAGCAGCATCGGGGCATCGTGCGGCAGATAGGCGCCGGGCGCCAGGTAATGGCTCATGAAACTCTCCCGAGCAAAATGCTGGCGTTGTTGCCGCCAAAGGCAAATGAGTTGGACAAAATCACCGGGCGTTCAAGAGGCTGCGCCGTGGCGATAATACCGCACTCCGCCAGCGCCGGGTCGCGCGGCGAGAGGCTGAAATCCTGGGCCGGCAGTGGCAAATGACGCTGCAAAATCAGCATCCCGATTGCCGCTTCGGTGATCCCGGCGGCGCCGAGAGTATGTCCGGTGAGGTGTTTGGTTGAGCTGCACGGCACGGTGTCGCCGAACAGCTGCTGCACGACCTGCGACTCCACCCGATCGTTAAGCGGCGTGGCGGTGCCGTGCAGGTTGATGTAGCCCACCGCCCCGGCGGTGATGCCGGCATCGTCAAGCGCCTGGGTAATGGCGCGGATGGCGCCTTCGCCCTGTGGATGCGGGGCCGAAATATGGTGCGCATCGCTTGATTCGCCGACGCCCAGCAGTGCGATAGGCTGCGGCTCGCGCGTCAACAGCATCAGCGCCGCCCCTTCACCGATGGTAATCCCGCAGCGGTCGCGGGCAAAAGGCTGGCATCGCGTCACCGAGAGGGACTCCAGGCTATGAAAACCGTTCACCGGCATCCGGCTCAGCGTATCGGCGCCGCCGACAATCGCGACGTCGGCGAGGTCGGCTTCAATCAGCCGTCGCCCGCTGATCATGGCCCTGGCGCTGGAGGAGCAGGCGGTGGAGAGGGTGAACGCCGGGCCGTCCAGCGCCAGCCAGTGGCTCAGAAAACGCGAAGGATCGCCCAGCTCCTGCTGCGGATATTGCCAGCCAGCGCTGGCCCCGCCGTTAAGCGTGGCCGCCACGTGAATATCACCTTCGTCGAGGCCGGAGGTGCTGGTGCCAAGCACCACCGCGACTCTGTCGCTGCCGAAGCGCGCGATGGCTTCATCGACCTGGGGACGAATCTGGGTCAGCGCCGCCAGCAGCAGCTGGTTATTGCGCGAACGGTGGGCCGCAAAATCATCGGCAATGGCAGGCAGGACGGCATCCACGCCGCCGAGTACCGCTGCGGGCTGTCCCTCTAGCCAGCCCGCACGCGGGCGCATGCCGGGGGCAACACCGCGCGTCAGATTCGCGGCGATTTCATCGCAGTTGTCGCCCAGCGCATTGATCATGCCGACAGCAGAAATGTAGATCATCTCAGTCACCCAGATATTGAATGGTGATGTGGTATTTAAAGGCCCGCTGCTCAATGCTGATCGGCTCGCGCTTACCATCCCGGTTCAGGTAGACGATCGCCGTCACCAGCTGGCCGCTGGCGTTGCGTAGCTCGCGGCGGTCGCCGGTGTCGGTCAGGGTCCAGCCGCCCGGCAGCTGCGGTTGCCAGGCGGCGACAGGCCAGTGGCTGAGCATCACATCGGCCAGCACCTGACTTGCCGGCGGCAGCTGCGGGGCCACGATAGACTGCTCGGTGTGCAGCCCCTTTTCATCATAGGTCACAAGAAACAGGCGGATCCCCATCGATGAGAGACCGGCGAGCGTGACTTTTTGCTCATCCGCGTTGAGCATCACCAGCAGCGACTGAGTCTGGCCGTGAAAACGCCCGGTAAGCAGCTGCTGGGCATTCAGCGGCGGGGTGATGCCCGGCGCCGGTAACGTCACGCGAGTTCCCGGCTCCAGCCATGCCTGCGGTCGCCCTTGCATGGGGCTGGACGAGAGGCTGCACCCGGCGAGGATGAAGGTGGCGGCCAGCGCCGCGGCGCACCGGAGTCTGTGTTTAATCATCGTCTTTTTTTCTCTTTTTTACCGGGCATCGCCAGCGGGGAGAGCAGGAAAGCGGTGAAAATACCGCTGACCAGCACAATGCCAAAACTGCTGATGGCCTGGGTGGCGCTGAAGACCAGCATGCCGAGGGTCAACAGGGTGGTCATCATGGCGAGGATGATCGCCAGCAGTGACGTCAGCGGCGTTCCGCGCGGGTTGCTGAAAAACAGGGTGTAGTTGATACCAATCCCCAGCACCAGCACCAGCGCCAGCAGTGAAAACAGATTCACCGGGTGGCCGCTGAAGGCGAGGGCCGCCAGCCCGCAGCCTAATGACAGCACGGAGGGCAGCAGGCCGATCGACCCTTTGCGCCAGCCGAGACGCAATATGGCGCCACAGGCGATGACCGCCAGCGCAACCACCAGCAGCCCCGTCAAAATATGGCGATAGAGAGTAAACAGTTCGTCAAAGGCACTTTTTCTGTCTACCCACGCGACGCCGGGCTGTTTTTCACTCAGGGCCCGTAGCGCCGCACTTGTTTTCACGCCGTCAACCGGAACCAGCACCCCGCTTTCGCCCCCTGGCAGCGTCAGCCACAGCAGGCGCCAGCCTTCGCTGGCCGGGCTGGCAAGCCAGTCATCGACCGTGACCGGCATGGCGGAAAGATCGGCATCGACCGTTTTGAGCCCGGCGTTTTGCAGCGCGGCGGTGACCGCCGGGGCTGCCGCGTTGAGCAGCGCCAGATCCTGGCGTTGACGGGCCAGCGAATTGAGCGGAAGCGTACGATAACCGCTGAGCATCCCCTGACGTTGCGCCTGGGCAAGGGCAGGAGTAAAGGCCTCCAGCCGCTCCAGCGTCTGCTGCGGCGTCGCACCGTAGACCACGAACCATTTCTGATCCACGCTCTGGCCGGTCAGGGCGACGATCGCTTTTTCTTCGGCCAGAAGATGCTGCGGCAGCGCCTGGAGCTGTGAAATATCGTCATCGACCCGCAGGGTGGCGATACCGGCCAGCGATAAGAGCGCCAGCGTCAGCGGCAGGCCAATATACAGTTTTTTGTTGCGTCGCCATGCCGCCAGCCAGCGAAGCATAAGCCCCATCGCCGGCACCGGGCGAACCGGCAGACCGCGGGACAGCAGCGGATGCCAGAAAATCACCGTCAGGCAGGAGGCGCTCAGTCCGACGGCGGCGAACACCGACATCTGACGAATACCGGGGAAGGGGGCGAGCATCATGATGAGATAGGCCACCACGGCCGTCAGCAGCGCCAGCAGCAACGTGCGGCGGACTTTGGCAAGGCTTTGCCACGGCGTGGCATCATGCCCGTGGACCATTCGTTCCGTGAGATAGTACAGCGTATAGTCGGCGGAGATACCGATAATGCTCATGCTCATCACCAGCGTCATCAGATGCAGTTCGCCAAACAGCAGCAGCGTGACGACGGTGCCCGCCAGCCCGCCAATGCCAACGGAAATTACGCACAGCAGCAGCGGACGAAGCGAACGGAAAGTCACAACGATAAGCAGGATCACGCCAAGCAGCGTGGCGATACCGAGGGTGGAGATATCCTGCTTCGCCTGCTGGCTGGCGTAGTCGCTGTAAAACACCGTCCCGCGGGCGAGCACCTGTGCCTGCGGGTAGCGCGCTTTTAATTGCTCTTCCAGCTCCGCGAGGGTCGTCACGACGCGGTGCGTCTGCTGCATATCGAATGAGGATCCGGCCAGCTCGCCGTGGATCAGATACCAGTCGTTTCCCTGCTTATCCTGGGTCACCAGCCAGCCATCTTTGAGCTGCAAACGCTGGCCGTTTTGCGCCATCGCCAGCTGCGCGCCGCGCATCAGCATCAGCGGATCGTTTTGCAGCTCTTTGCCGCTGACGCCGGAGAAGGCGGAGTAGAGCTGGGAGAGGACCCACTGCGCCTGCGCCGCGCCGCCGTTTTGCAGGCGGGCGCGGGTAGCATCATCGATAAGCCCGTTGCGGTGCTGCCAGAAAAATGTTCCCCAGGCCTGCTGGCTGGGGGCATCCATAGGGCCTTTCACCTCTGCGAGAGCGTGCGATTGCTGAAGGAGAGTGAGCCATTCGCCTGCCGCCTGAGGACCGACCTGCTTGCCGGGATTCACCAGCCAGACTATCTGCCGGTCCAGCCGCAGCATAAAGCCATCGTTCAGGGCCGGGGGAATCGCGCCAAGGGTCTGCTTCGGCAACATCGCCAGCACGCTGCTGTTGACCCGCGATTGCGGCAGCAGCGTCAGCAGAACGCCCAGCATCAGCAGGCAGGCGCAGCCCCACAGCAGCGCGATGCTCCGGCGGTTACGGTGCAGCAAATCGTTGTCGTTCGTCATCGGTCAGTTGCGCGGGCGTCAGTTGATGTTGAGAGAGGACGATATCGGTACGATCGCCTTGTTTATCATTGAGTTGAATATTTTCCAGGTAGCGCTGGCCAGCCAGGTCGATGGTGGCGAAGATTTTATCCAGCGGTGTGGTTTTCGGCGTCAGGCGCAGGGTCCATCGCCCTTCGCCGGTATCGGCAAACTCAACGCGGAAGTTCTGCTCCAGCACCTGACGGTCGGCCTGAAACAGCGCGCGCAGCAGATGGTTGAACTGGAACATCTGCGGGTTGTTCTCGGCGGTGATCGTCTGCGGCGGCTGGCCGCCGATCGCCTGTACCATCCGTTTATCATCCAGCAGGAGCTGCATCGGGAACGGTGCGGTCTGATCCCACAGCAGCCCCTGGTCGCGGGCGATCAGCATCTGGCCCTGGGATCGCAGCGGCTGCGGCAGATCCTTAATGGTACGGGTTTGATCGAAGTGGGCGCGGATCACCGGCTGTTCGGTAAAGCGCTGCTGCAGATCGTCAAGCGTCAGGGCGCTGACCAACGGGCTAATCAGCAGCGCCAGCAGGGGCCACCATCTCATGGCTTCACCCCCATGCGCTCAAACAGGATATCCGGGCTGACGAAGCTCATCTCACGGCTCTTCTCCTCCACGGCGACCTGGATGGTATAGCCGGTGGTGGTGCGTTTTCCGCTGTCGGCGGCAAAAATCTCATAGCCGATGCGCAGCCGGTTTTCGTACTCTTCTATCCGGGCACGTACGCGAAAACGTTGTTCAAAGGTCAGCACGTCGCGGTATTTCACCCGGGTATCCACCACCGGCCAGAGATAGCCGGATTCTTTCATCTGGCGGTAGCCATAGTTGAACTGATTAAGCAGCGCCTCGCGGGCAATCTCAAAGTAGCGAAAGTAGTTGCCATGCCACACCACGCCCATCATATCGACGTCGTGAAACGGTACGGTCAGCTCTACCTCGGTAGTAAAACGGGGATCGTTCAGCACCCTTTACTCCTTCTCTTTGGCATCCGGCAGCTGCCAGAAATCGAAAAAATTGAACCAGTCCAGCGGCGACTGCAGCGCGTAGTGCTCAAGGCGCTTTGCATAGCGGTCAATGGCATGCTGTAACGCCGCCTGGCGTTCTGCGCGAGGCAGCGTCAGCGGGTCGGCGAAGGGTTCGCAATGGATATGCAGTTTGCCCTGCTGGCGCAGCGCGAAAATCAGCTGCACCGGACAGCGCAGGATCGACGCCAGAATAAACGGCCCCTGCGGGAAAGGCGCGGGCTGCCCCATGAATTTGCTCCAGCAGACGCGCCATTCGCCGCCGCGCTGGGGCGTCACGGCGATGCGGTCGCCGACGATAGCCACCCATTCGTTACGCTCCAGCTTCTCTTTGAGCAGCATCGCGGTCTCCGGGCCGATATCGGTCACCGGCATCAGGTTGATCCCGGCCTGCGGCGCCATCTCCTCCATGATCTGTTTAAAGCGGCGGGCGTTATCGCTAAACACCAGCGCGTTAATGACCTGACCGCCCTGCAATTGCGCCAGCGCCCGGCAGGCCTCGACATCGCCGAGATGGGAGGCCAGTAAGAGCTTGCCGCCTGGCGTGGTGTTGCTGAGCGCGTCTTCCGCTCCGGGGGCGAAAACCACATCGCGTCCGAAGCGTAATTCGCCGCGCCAGCCGGCGATTTTGTTGAGCATCGCCTCGCCAAAGCGCAGAAAATGGCAATAGCTGTTGAGGTGCGCGGGCAGCGGTTGCTGACGGGCGCTAAGCTGCGCGCGCACGCGGGAGAGCCAGTTTTGCGAGGCCTGACGGGCGCGGTGCGCGGTCAGCCAGTAGACGGCCACCACCGGGTAGAGCAGCCACGAAAACGCCCTACGCCCCAGCAGCCGCCAGACCAGCAGCATCAGACGCATTCCCCACAGCCCTTTGAGCTCCTGCTGCTGCGCCCAGTGGCTTGCCCGACGGCGAAACAGCAGGGAAGGGATACGCGGCAGCATGCCGAGGAACAGGCGAGTGTGCATCCAGGAGATGCGACAGTTGTCCTTTAGCGCATCAAAATGAGACAGCCCGTCCGCGGGGTAGGTCACGCGGGTCGCCACAAAATGGCTGTCATTGCCCTGCCAGTAGAGACGCACCATGACCTCGGTATCAAAATCCATTCGTTTACCCAGCGCCACGCGCTGCGCCAGCTGTAGCGTCGGCGCAATCGGGTAGACGCGAAAGCCGCACATGCTGTCTTTCAGCTGGAGCGAGAGCGTTTCTATCCACACCCAGATGTGGGTAATCCAGCGGCCATAGAGGCGCGATCGGGGAATGGTGTCGTCGTAAACGGGCCGCCCGGAGATCAGCGCGGCCGGGTGCGCTTGCGCGAGAGCCAGCAGCTGCGGAATATCCTCAATGGCGTGCTGCCCGTCGGCATCCACCTGCACGGCGTGGCTGAAACCCGCCGCGGCTGCGGCCTGTAGGCCGCGGATCACCGCCGCGCCTTTGCCGGCATTTTCCGTCAGGCGAATCAGCGTCAACCCGGGCTCCTGCGCCGCCAGTTGTTCCAGCACCCGGCGCGTCGGCGCGTCGCTGCCATCGTCGACCACGATGCACGGCAGATTGCAGGGCCGTAAACGGGCCAGCACCTGGGGCATCATCGCGCCGTGGTTGTAGCAAGGGATCACCACACAGGGCGCGAAGGTTACTGACATAGACGGATTTTCCCGCTGCTGGCGGTATGCCGCGCTTCGCCATCGTGGCGCTGATAGTTGAAAGTGAGTATCTGGCGCGCTTCCTGCCAGTGCAGGGTGAGCGTGACGGTCGCATCCGGCAGCAGCGGCGCCTGGAATTTGACGTTCTGAATGCTGTGGAACCGCCAGCCTGGCGCCAGCAGCGTGGTGGCGTAATGCATTACCCAGTCCAGCTGGGCAACGCCGGGCAGCAGCGGCTGTATGGCAAAATGGCCGCTAAACCAGAAAAGGCCAGGATCGAGGTACAAGACAATCTCAACCTGTTGCTGATGCGCCTGATTCCCTTTAATTTCATGGGGTTTCATGAAATAACTCCTGTAATTGCGCATACACGCGCTTATTCATGCTGTTCACCGGGATCTCGTCGATACTGCGCCAGTAGCGGGGAATGGCGACCGGCTCAAGCGTTGGCCGAAGCGCTCGCCGCCACGCCTGCTCAAGGGGTTTGCTGGCGGACAGCCACTGCTGACGGGTATGGTCATTGAGCACCAGCAGGACACCGATGGCCTGTCGGCCACCGCGGCTGACGGGTAAAGCCACCGCGTCGCGAATCCCCTCCAGTTCCATCAGGCGCTGTTCAATTTCGCTGAGCGAAATCCGCTTTTCTTCAATTTTAACCACCCGTCCACGGCGCCCGGTCAGGCGAAAGTGTCCGTCGGCGGTGAGTTGCAGGGTATCGTCGAGTAACAGACCATCTCGCTCGGCAATCAGCGGCGAAAATACGCGAAACGCTTCGCCCTCGGGGAGAAGTTTGACCCCGGGGAAAGGCCGCCAGTCGCCATATTCCTGCTCGCGGCAACGCCAGGCAAGGATGCCGGTTTCGGTACTGCCGTAAATCTCATCCGGCCAGCATTTAAGCCAGTCGGCCGCTCCGGTCACCTGTTCCCAGGGCAGTACTCCGCCGGCAGAGAACAGGATTGCCACCGGCGGCGGGGTCAGCCGGGGGTCAAGGCGCTTCAAAAAGGCCGGGCTGCTGATAAACGCATAGCGATGCCGGGGATCCAGCGCGCTGAGCTGTTCGGCATAATTCAGCATGGCCGCATCTAGCGGCAGGCCGAGCGCCATGGGCAGGAAAATGCGAAAGGTCAGGCCGTAAAGATGCTGGGGCGCCACCGAAGCGACAATACGACAGCCGGCCAGCCGGTCGGCAAAGTGCGTGGCCAGCAGTTCAGCCTCGCGGTCGAGAACGGCCAGCGATTTGATAACTCGCTTCGGCTGCCCCGTCGAACCGGAAGTGAACAGCTCAATGGTGGCGTCATCAGCCAACTGGTGGAAGGTGACCGTCTGCGCGGGAGGGCGTCGGGAACGGCTGATGACCCATGTCGGGCCGCTCCAGCCAAGAGGCTTTTCACTGAGCACGCCATCGAACAGCGCGCGTTGCTCTTCCAGTTGAGAGAGGCGGCTATGCCCCGGGATCACCGGCGTTTTATGGGCATGCAGCGTGGCCAGCAGCGCGACCAGAAACAGATAGCTGTCGTCAAAACAGAGCGCCCAGCGTTGACCCTGGTGCTGCTGCAGCCGCTCCACGCAGTGCGCAACGTCATCGCGCAGATGGCCCAGGGTCCAGACCTGGTCGCCTCGCCAGGCCACGAGGGTGTCGGCCGAACGCGGGGTACTCAGCCAGCGGACCACAGAAAGAGGCGGCATCATGAGGATTCTCGCTTAATCACCCGACGGCGTACCAGCCACTCTCCGGCCATCAGCGCGCCAATCAGCAGATAGGCGATCATGCCGTTCCATGCGGTCCAGAGCGCCATATCACCGTACAGCGCCGTAAAGAGGGCGATACTGCCATTGACGATAAAAAACAGGCACCAGATCTGCGTGACCCGACGGGTATAGCGCACGGCGGCGGCGGGGAGGTGAGGCTCTTGTATGCGGGCCAGGCGTTCCACCAGCGGCATGGTTGTCCACAGCGAACCGCCGAACGCAGCCAGCATCACGGCGTTGACCACCACCGGGTAAAACAGCAGCAGCTGGTGCGTTTTCAACAGCGTGCTGGCCACGCACAGGACGATCCCCGCCAGCGCGACCACCTGGGTGACGATACGCAGCGGACCCGCCTGACGCCGGGTCTGGCGCAGGCGTAAATACAGCAGCAGCGCCATTAAAGGAAGCAGCCAGCGCAGGCTGTTATGCGCGAGGCCCAGCCAGATAACACAAGGCCAGGCCAGCAGGAGCAGGCTTGTCAGCAGCAGAATACCCTTGCGTGAAAGTGCCCCCGACATGCGGATCAGGCTTCCCGGGACAGGCGTTCGAGGGCATCAACCACATCCTGCACGGTGCGCACGGCTTTAAATTCTTCTGCTTTGATTTTCTTGCTGGTTTTCTTCTGCAGGTGGACGATCATATCGACCGCGTCGATACTATCCAGCTCCAGGTCTTCGTACAGCCGCGCTTCCGGTTTGATATCCTCAGGATCGATTTCAAACAGCTTAACCAGCAGTGCCGAGACGTCGGCATAAATATCATGTGATTCAGTCATGGGGCGAGCCTCAGGTACGTTGAGCGTCGATAAACGCGGCCAGGGTGGCAACGGAGAAGAAATGCTGGCGCATCTCGTCGCTTTCGGCGGAGAGCACCACGCCATAGCGGTTTTTTACCGCCAGCCCTAGCTCCAGGGCGTCGATGGAGTCCAGACCCAGGCCATCGCCAAAGAGTGCCGCATCGGTGTCAATGTCGTCAGCCGACAGTTCTTCCAGATTCAACGTAGTAATTATGAGATTTTTAATTTCAAGATAGAGCGCTTGCATCATTAATTCCTGAAGTAGGCGTAGTACCTGATTGTAATTGAAGCAAAAGATGCCGGTTTAGCTGCCGTGCCGCCAGCGATGGCGTCTGTGAGCTGGCATCGAAAAACTGGTTGATACGTATCCGATCCCGCACCTCAATCGTAAACAGAGGTTTGCTGGGCGGCGCATCGTACCATTTGCACTGCTTGCCAAGCATGTGTTCGCTGCAGCGGATTGTCACGACCCGTAAATCGCTGGCGCAGCGCACGGCAATATTGGCCGCACCGCGCTGCAACGTCATCTGCTCACCGGGGCGCGTCCGCGTGCCTTCGGGGAAAATCAAAATGGTATCACCCTGCTGAAGGCGGTTCAGGCTGGCGGGCAGCAGCGAATCCGCCTGGTCATTAAGCAGATAATCCGCCGCGCGAATCACGCCGCTGACGAACGGGTTCTTCAGCAAGCTGCTTTTTACCATGCAGTCGGTCTCCGGCATGATCGACGCCAGCATCACGTAGTCGATCAGGCTGGGATGGTTGGCCACCACCAGACATCCGCGCTCCTGGCGTAGAATGTCACCGCCTTCAATGCGGTAATCCAGCACGCCGACGGCTCTGACCACCGCCAAAAAGAGGCGGAAGCTGGCGGCAATGCTGCGCCGCGCCAGACGGCGGCGACGGGGTTTGTTCCTGATAACTATCAGCAGCAGGTTGAACCAGATGAGAGACAGCAGCAGTCCACCAAGACCGAACAAGGCGAAACAGACGCCGGTCATGGCTCCCCGCCAGACCCGGTTCATACGTGCCAGCAGAGGGCTCATGTGCGACTCCATTGCCACTGCACGCGCTCGCCGGGCAGGGTAAAGGCCGGGCTGTCCTGCAAATAGTGTTGTAAAAATAACAGGCTTTGCGGCAGCGCGGTCTCTGCGGACGGTGCGCTGCGACGGGTGACGCAGCGCAATGCCGCCCCGGCTTCAATCACCAGCGCCAGCGCATAGGGCCAGGTTGGCATTTCTGGCGATAGCTGCGGATGGTAGAACTCGGGCAGGTAGCCGTCGAAATCCACCATTAATACCCGTTGATAGCCCGCCTGCAGCAGGCACATGACTTCGCATAGCCCTTGCTGGAAGGTATCCCGCCCGGCCGACAGAGAGGAGGAAACGATCGGCCGCTGTGCGGCAATGGTCAGATTCCCCACCGCCGAGTTATGGACGGACAGGGCAAAGTCGGTCGGGGAGATGGCCTGCTGCGTCGCCAGGGCATGGAGAATACGATAATTGCGTTCAAGTTCGCCGTGGCGGCTGGTGTACAGTATGGCGTCGATTTGATGACGGCGCAGCATTGCCAGCCCGCACTCAACGGCGAGTTTACTGCCGGAGCTAAGGCGTCTGGCGGTCATCATCGGTAATTCGGTTAATTTTGCCTGTGGGGCTGAGGGATCGAAGGCGTGCGGATGCCGTGACCATTGCTGCCACTGTGTCGCTTCGCTCATTCCCGGGGCTCTGCCCTGCCAGTCAACTATGTTTAGTGCAAATTTCATCAACGCGTATCCGCGATAAATCGGTGATCTTAGCGCCATTTTTTAACGGCACTTTTTATTTTTGTTGTGGCACGCGTATACAGTATGGCTAACGCCTTGACCAACGGCGCATTACCGGCCTGGATTGTTTACCGTTCCGCTTTTTGCCGACCGGATATCCGGCCTCAGGGTGAGTCTGAGGGCATATCGGCAAGCATATTCACCGCATGGCAATTTATGCGGCGAAGTCAGGGCGTATTTTCGATATTTTCCTATGCCAGCGCAATTTATTATGGCAACTATTCGCGCCTGAGAGAGATATTCTGTTATTCCATCAACAGGTCAGTGACCTGACTCTGACATTTCCGCCACATATTCTACCGGGTGGCAAACGAATACATAGGATAATGCCGAATCCTGTCGAGCATCAGAATAGTCTCTGATCCTGTGCCTCTTCAGAAGTCAGCATTTGCGCGCTGACTCCTGAATCAATGATGGGATGACGAGGACAATCACAGGCTTGAATCAGCGGCTAAATTTACCTGAATATCTTTATCCAGATTGTGGACCCAGCGGTTATAGTTTTTATGGATTTTCCCACCGGAGGCCAGCATATTGCTGCTGCTGACGTAGTGAATAGAATAACCGCTGGCGGAGTAATTAATACGGACCTCAACGACATGGTCGCGAGCCTGCTGACGCGCGGCGATCGCGCCAGGCGCGGTTTGCGACATGATCCACTGGCGCTGCACGCCGGCCCGCAGAATGGCCTGTTTCACCTGAGCCTCAGTATGACCGGCACCCACGGTGGTCCGGATTTGCTCAACCGGCGCGGTGCGCGCACAGCCGGCCAACGCGCCTGCAACCGCAATAGCGGCGAACCACTGCACATACTTTTTCATGAACACTCCCTGTCAAATTACCGGTAATACAATGAAATGGCTGACGTTAAAAATGAATGTCGGCCACCAGAAAGTTCCGGATAAATATCCGGTATGGATTTTCGTGTTGTCTTAATGATGCGACGGTTTTCATCATAAAGGATAGCGAACGAGGCCACCAGCAGTAATGAGTGATAATGAATGGTTTTATGAGGTTGAATTTTAACGGCATAGCGGGAATTTCCGAAGCTTATACCAACGACATTATTATTCGCCAGACAGTTAATTCGCGGGGGATATTCAGGTATATCGCTGACGGTATTTAAATAAATATGCCTTAGACATCCGGTTGCGCATGTGTTGACCAGGCCCATTCACTCCGGCTATCGGGTTATCTGTGTTCCCGGGCGATCCTGGCTCCTCACCGATGCCGCCTTCGGCTATTTACATTCGTTCCTGACCAATGCGGCTCTCTTGCCGGCCGGTTCCGGCTAGCGACACAAACATTCCCCCGTGGCGAAGCGAAAATGAACGCCAGTTGCCCTGTAGCAGTCCTTGCTGGCAGAAGCTGTACCCGATGCTGAGGTTGATCGTGCGGCCCGTCGCGCGCGAATTTCTGCGCCGCGGGCTGCTTTTGAGCAGACGACGTGGTAATAGTGAAACACTGTTGTAAAAGTCTGGTGGACCCCCATGCCCGAACCCGTTGACGAACCGGCGCTGAATGGCGTGCGCCTTAATCTGCGGATTGTCTCCGTTGTGATGTTTAATTTTGCCAGCTACCTGACAATTGGCCTGCCGTTGGCCGTTCTGCCGGGCTATGTCCATGATGTGATGGGATTTAGCGCGTTCTGGGCCGGCCTGGTCATTAGCCTGCAGTATTTTGCCACTCTCCTCAGCCGCCCTCATGCCGGACGCTACGCCGATCTTCTTGGACCGAAAAAGATCGTGATCTTCGGGCTGTGCGGCTGTTTTCTCAGCGGTTTGAGCTATCTGCTGGCGGCCGTCGGCAGCGGCTGGCCGATCTTTAGCCTGGCGCTGCTGTGCCTCGGTCGCGTGATTCTCGGCATCGGGCAAAGCTTTGCCGGCACCGGTTCAACGCTATGGGGGGTGGGCGTGGTGGGCTCGCTGCATATCGGGCGGGTTATTTCGTGGAACGGTATCGTGACTTACGGGGCGATGGCGATGGGGGCGCCGCTCGGCGTGCTCTGTTATTCCCTTGTCGGACTGCCGGGGCTGGCGTGGGCGATTATGGCCGTGGCGCTGGTCGCTATTCTGTGTGCGCTGCCGAGGGCGGCGGTCAGAGCAACGAAGGGTAAAGCGATGACGTTTCGCGCCGTGCTGGGCCGGGTCTGGCCGTATGGGATGGCGCTGGCATTGGCTTCCGCCGGGTTTGGCACGATCGCGACGTTTATTACCCTGTTCTACGACGCCAAAGGCTGGGACGGCGCGGCGTTTGCGCTGACGTTATTTAGCTGTGCGTTTGTTGGTACGCGTCTGCTGTTCCCTAATGGCATTAATCGTCTGGGGGGACTGAACGTCGCGATGCTGTGCTTTAGCGTTGAGATTGTCGGACTTCTGCTGGTGGGGTTGGCTGAAACTTCGCCGATCGCCAAAGTCGGGACCTTCTTCGCTGGCGCCGGTTTTTCACTGGTCTTCCCTGCGCTGGGGGTGGTGGCGGTGAAGGCGGTGCCGCAGCAAAATCAGGGCTCGGCGCTGGCGACCTATACGGTATTTATGGATCTGTCTTTAGGCATCACCGGGCCGCTGGCCGGGCTGCTGATGGCATGGGGCGGGATTTCCACCATTTATCTGGCGGCGGCGGGGCTGGTGGCGGTGGCGCTGTTGTTGAGTTGGCGGTTAAAAAAACGGCCCCCGGCGGTGGCGCCGGAGGCCGCTACGTCAGGCCAGTAGTTACTGGATGACGAGGGTGTTGATGATGTTTTCAGCCGCGCTTTGCGCCTGCTGCTGGTTGTCTGCCGGCAGCGTGATCTGCAGGGTCAGCAGCTTATCGTCAACCTTGCCGAGAATCACGGAAGACCAGGCGGTCTGGCCTTTGGCGGAGATGATGCTGTCCAGCTGCTGCAGCGTGTGGCCTTTGATATCAATCGATTTATTGGTGACAACCTGCAGTTGCGGATCGCGGCTGCGCTGCTGATCTTCCAGGCGCTGAGCCAGCACGCTCAATTCTTCATTGGTGCTGTCGCCAACAATCACGATCACCGCTTTCTGTCCGGTGACGTCAGAATAGACGTGCATGTTGTTGGCCTGGGTACCCAGCTTGCCGCTCTGATCGGTCATTCCTGCTGGCAGGGAAAAACTCAGCTTACCGTCCAGCAGGCTGATAGTTTGTCCGCTGGCGTTGCTTTCCGCAGCTGCCCCGGCAGTCGGCGTTTTTGTGTCGCTGTTATCACAGGCCGCGAGCCCCATAACCAGCAGGCCAATACCGACATATTTAACCAAATTGCGCATTGACATCTTCCTTTCGATAAACGGCCATTAACGGCTCATTCGCTTATCTTATCACATCAACCTGCGAGTACTCTTAACCTGGCTGCAATGCGGATAAATCAGATTTATCTGCCAGTTTTTTCAGCAGCATATTCAACAACATGCCATACATCGGCAGGAAGAAAACAATGCTAATCAGTACCTTGAAGCTGTAGTCGACAATCGCGATTTCTCCCCAGTTCGCTGCCATAAACGGGTCCGGACTGCGCCAGAAAGCGATGAAGAAAAAGGCCAGGGTATCGCTGACGTTGCCGAACAGGGTCGAGGCAGTCGGCGCCAGCCACCAGCGGCGGTTTTGCCGCAGGCGGTTAAAGACGTGGACATCGAGGATCTGGCCCAGCGCGTAGGCCATGAAACTGGCGGCGGCGATACGGGCGACGAACAGGTTAAAGTGGGTCAGCGCGGCAAAGCCTTGCCACTCGCCCATATAAAACAGGGACGAGATGCCATAGGAGATCAGCAGCGCCGGGACCATCACCGCCAGGATAATGCGTCGTGCCAGCGGCGCGCCGAAAATCCGCACCGTCAGATCGGTGGCGAGGAAGATAAACGGAAAGCTGAATGCGCCCCAGGTGGTATGAAAACCAAAAATGGTGATCGGGAGCTGCACCAGATAGTTGCTGGAGGTGATAACCAGCAAATGAAAAAGAGAAAGCCAGACCAGCGCTTTTTGACGCTGTGACGTTGTAAACGGATTCATATTGTGACCTTTTTATGCCCGTTATCCTTCAGACTGCAGATTCGTTGACTCTCCTCGTGTATTCCAGTCGCTTACCTGGGTAAGCCCTCGGGAATTCACTGCGGTATCGCCTTTCTGCAACTCGAATGATTCAGGACCAGAGAGTTGGGGTGAGGGAACCCAATAAATCAATACTCGTGCCGTGGCTTGCCAACGCGCGAGTACCAGTTTGAAGCGGCAGAATGATACTGCGTTGAGCGGGTATTGCAATGGTTGTTTTTCGCGCAAACGTTAACCTGACTTGCGTAGCGGAAAAGTGGGGGTAAACTAGGGCCGTTTTGTTGATGTGAGATAAAAATGACCGAACTTTTCTCCAGCCCTGACCACACTCTGGACGCTCAGGGCCTGCGTTGCCCGGAGCCGGTAATGATGGTGCGTAAGACCGTACGTACCATGCCGGTGGGCGAAACGCTGCTGATTATCGCCGACGATCCGGCGACAACCCGCGATATTCCGGGTTTTTGCCGCTTTATGGAGCATGAGCTGCTGGCGCAAGAAACCGCGGCGCTGCCCTACCGCTATCTGATTCGTAAAAGCCATTAAGCACGGGTTTACGTGCCGCACGGCCTTTCCCGGAGGCGGGGCTGCGCCCCTGTCCGGGCTACAAAATCCAAAGACCGCACGCTCCCGTAGCCCCGGTAAGCAGCGCGCCACCGGGGTCTTTCCGCTTATTTCTTACGTAACAGTCGCAGGGCGTTAGCGGTCACCAGCACCGTTGCCCCCGTATCGGCCAGCACCGCCAGCCACAGCCCGGTCAATCCGAGCAGCGTGGTGATAAGGAAAATCCCCTTTAAGCCAAGCGCAATCGCAATGTTCTGCCGAATATTGGCGTGGGTGGCGCGGGCCAGGTCAATCATCTGCGCCAGACCGGTTAAGCGGTTATGCGTCAGGGCGGCATCGGCGGTTTCCAGCGCCACGTCGGTTCCGCTGCCCATGGCGATACCAATGGTGGCGGCCTTCATTGCCGGCGCGTCATTAATTCCGTCACCGACCATGGCCAGCGGCGCAGCGGCATTGAGCGCCGTGACCGCCTCGACTTTATCGGCCGGCAGCAGTCCGGCACGGAATTCCAGCCCCAGCTCCCCGGCAATGGCGGCAGCCGCACGCGGGTTATCGCCGGTCAGAATGACGCCCTGCACCCCCAGACGATGCAGATCGTCGACCGCCTGACGGGCGTCATCGCGCAGCGTATCCTGCAGCGCCAGAATGCCGAGCAGAGACTGTTCGCGCAGTACCAGCACAACCGTCTGACCCGCGCTCTCCAGCTGCTGAATCTGCGCCTCATGCTCTGCGGCGGCGTCATTGCCTGCCGCGCAAATCAGTATCTGACGACCGTCAACCTCGGCTTCAATACCCGAACCCGCCAGCGCGCGCTGACCGCGGGCAGACGGAATCGTCAGCTGGCGCTGCTGGGCTTCGCGCACGATGGCCTGCGCCAGCGGGTGGCTGGAGCCTTGTTCTACTGCCGCCGCCAGTGCCAGCAGGCCATCTTCATCCACGTCATTCAGGGCGATTGCAGCGGTGACGCGCGGTTGGCCGACGGTTAGCGTCCCGGTCTTATCAAAAGCCACCTGACGTATGCGACCCAGTTGCTCAAGCGCTGCGCCGCCTTTAATCAGGGCACCGTGACGCGACGCCACCGCCAGCCCGGAAGTAATGGCCGCCGGAGTGGAAATAACCAGCGCACAAGGACAGCCGATCAGCAGCAGCGTCAGACCTTTGTAGATCCACGGCAGCCAGGCGGCGGCAAAGAACAGCGGCGGTACGATGGCGACCAGCAGGGCGACGACCATAATGGCCGGCGTGTAAATCCGGCTGAAGCGATCGATAAAGCGTTCAATGGGTGCCCGACGTTCCTCTGCCTCTTCAATCAGCTTCAGAATACGGTCAATGGCGCTGTCGCCCGGCTCGGAAATCACCGTCAGTTGAACCAGACGGTCGACGCTGGTGGCGCCTGCCGCCACGCGTTCGCCGGACCGGCGCTCGACCGGCACCGACTCACCGGTTAAGGCACTTTCATCGAAGCTGGCGAACGGCGTGCGCAGCTGGCCATCAGCAGGCAAGCGACCACCTGCTGCGACTTCAATGATGTCTCCAGGGCGGAGATCGCGCTGGGCGACGGTTTCCCGCACGCCGTCACGCAGACGAGTGGCGGTATCGGGTTTTAACGCCATCAGCGCGCTTACCCCCTGGCGGGCACGGCTGGCCGCCCAGCCTTCAAGACGCTCGCCAACCATAAACAGCAGTAGCACCATCGCGGCTTCGGCCGTTGCGCCGATAAACAGCGCCCCGATGGCGGCGACGCTCATCAGTGTTTCAATGGCAAACCAGCTACCGCTGCGGATCAGGCGCAGAGCCTGACGAGCGACGGGCCACAGGCCCACAAGCGTGGTGGCAATGAATGCCAGCTCGCCGAAGGGGTGGTTGAACTGCTCCAGACCCCAGCTCAGCGCCATCAGTAGTACCAGCGTTATCAGCGGCAGGTTCTCGCGCAGAGGCGAGGTTTCCGGCGGCGGGGCGCTTTCATCGCGCAGCGTATAGCCCGCGGCACGTACCGCACTTTCGACGGCAGCGCGGATATCGGCATCGGCGTTGACCAGCAGTTTTTCGGTGGCAAACAGAACCTGTACCTGGTTGACGCCTGGTACCTGGCGCACCGCAGTTTCGACTTTACGGGCGCAGGCGGCGCAGTCCATGCCTTCAACCAGCCAGCTATAGCGCGCCTCGTTTAACGCCTCGCTGTCGGCGGCGTTATTGGCGGCACAGCCAGATTCCGTGCAGCAGCTGTCAGCCTGGGCGACAACCGGCTTTAATTTGAATGACGAGAACTGTGGGACTTTTTTATCCTGCGTTTCTGGAGTCGACATGGGACCCTCCCGGTAATGATAATTTTCTCATTACCAGAAGGATACACTCTGGAGTCGACTCCAGAGTCAAGCGCAAAATTACAGATACAGCGCGCGGACGATCAGAAAGTGGCCAGCAAAGTAGAAGGCGGCAGCGATGGCGTTATCGGCGCGGAAGCGACGACGATAGTGGCTGATCAGCCAGACAATATTACTCAACAGCAGGAATGTCGCGCCGGCGAAGCCAGAGAACGCGGTATCCGTCGGGCGGAAGAACCACAGCTCACCGGCCAGCCAGACCATAACCAGGGTCATACCGATAAAGGTGAAGACCGGCATGCGCAGGTCTTCCAGCCGGCTCCAGATGACCGCAAGCAGCAGCGCGCCGATAACCAGCAGCACCAGCGGCAGCGGCCAGAAAAACGACATCGTCATCTGGCTGGCAAACCAGATCGTGTACAGCAGATGCGACAGGAAAAAGGCCCCCACCGCATACATCACCCGCTGGCGCGGCAGCAGCGTTAATGCATCGCCCAGCAGCGAAGCGCACAGCCCGGCGAGTACCAGGTAGCTGATGGCGTTGAACATTGGCGCCTGCCAGGCCAGCAGCAGTAGCAGGATCAGCGTGACGGGTTTAAAAACCCAGCGCTGCCACGTGGGGCCGCGATAGGACGCATCGACGAAAAGCCATGCGGAGAAACAGACAGCAATAAACGACCAAAGCATAGTAAGTCCTTGTATCTGTTATTATTAAGTGAGTGGTGTATTGGCGGTACTGAAACTTAGTGTAGTGGTTCGGGCGGGCAGATGACAACGTTAATCAAGGCGCGGTATGCTTATTCCTGAGAATTCTTATGGGTTAGATGAATGAGCAAGGTTCCCCTGTTTTTTATGATCGTCGTCGCCATCATTGTGGTGGCCGCATCGGTACGCTATGTGCAGCAACGACGGGAGAATATGGATAACGACGCCGCGCCGCTGCTACAAAAGCGGGTGGTGGTGAGTAACAAGCGGGAGAAGGTGCTCAACGATCGCCGGTCGCGCCAGCAAACCGTTGCCCCCGCTGGCAGCGATATGCGCTATGACGTGAGCTTCAGGCCGGAAAGCGGTGGCCTGGAAGTCAGTTTTCGACTTGAGGCGGCGCAATATCATGCGCTGAGCGTCGGTGATCGGGGAACGCTAAGCTACAAAGGCTCAAGGTTTGTCGCGTTTACGCCAGAACCTTGAGCCCAGGGGGTTACTTCTTACGCAGCGTGGCCTTGAGCTTTTTCTGCCAGGCCACCAGTTCGAACACGCCGAAGATAAAAATACGGACCTGTTCAAAGCGGCCCAGCGGCGGGGCATCTTTCGGCTGAGTGGCCTTCAGCAGCGTCAGCTGCAGACCGTGCATCAGGATCATAAAGATCAAGGCAACGTTAACGAAGATGTTCAGTGGCTTCGGGAAAGGCTGAAACAGGTTTAATAATAAAAATGCCCAGACGCACAGCATCAACACGCGGCCAAAATTAATCAGCATGATTTTCTCCTTTTGCCTCACGTTGATAGAGACGGTAGGCGACCTGTCCGGCCACTTTCTCACGATACAGATGCCAGCATGCCGGCACCGGCGGTAAACCATTTTCGACTTCGCTCTCAACGTAGATGAGCGCTTCATCGGCGAGCCAGCCGTTATTTTCCAGCAGACGCAGCGTCTCTTCCAGCAGACCTTTGCGGAAAGGTGGATCGACAAACACGATATGGTGCGGCGTGCCGGGCTGATTAAGGTAGCTGAGCGTATTGGTATTGACCACCTTGCCATGGCTGGCTTTCAGGGTCGCCAGGTTTTTTTGCAACTGTTGAGCGACGCCGCGCTCCATTTCCAGCAGCGTGGTGCTGCCCGCATAGCGCGACAGCGCTTCCAGCCCGAGGGCTCCGCTGCCGGCAAAGCAATCCAGGCACTGCGCATCGACCATGACAGGCGCCAGCCAGTTAAAAAGGGTTTCACGGACCCGGTCGGTCGTCGGGCGCAGGCCCGGGCTCTCGGGCACCGGTAATTTCCGTCCCCGCCATTGCCCACCAATAATACGGATCTGGCCGCTGCCCGTGTGGTTTGGTTTCTTCATCTCGTTGCTCAGGTCTCCACTTTCAGTCCGCTATTCTAGCGATCGAACGCGGATGACGAAACCTTAATCCGGGGGCGGTGATGCGAGTTAAGTTAAGTGATAGACTATCCGACTAATTTCATCATTTTTCAGCTTCCGCTATTGTTATGCCGAAGCTGTGCCATGAATAAACAGCGGGAGTGTCGTCGCAAATGGCAAAAGAGAAAAAACGTGGCTTCTTTTCCTGGCTGGGCTTTGGACAAAAAGAACAGGCGCAGGAAACCGAGACCGAACAGAAAGAAGAAGGGCAAACCGACGTTGCCGAACAGCATTCGGCTACAGCGTTGCCTGCTGAGACGGTGGCGGCACCAGAAGCGGAGACGGTAAGCGCTTCTGCGGTGGAGAAAGAGGACGCGGAAGCTTTTGCGGCCGAGGTCGTTGAGGTGACGGAACAGGTTGTTGAGAGCGAATTACCGCACTCAGCGCCGGTGACGCCTGTGGTCGAAGCCCCGGCTGAAGCCGAAGAGATCCCTCAGCCGCACGCTGCGATTGACGAGGCGCCAGCCGCCAGTACGTGGGTCGAAGAGGCCGCCGTTGAACAGGTTGTGGCGGAGACCGTGGCGGAAGAGGCTGTCGCTGAACAGCTGCCGACAGAAGACCTCGCTGCCCCGGAGCCGCTGGTCGAAGAAGTGATCGCTCAACCGGTTGTCGCGGAAGCGGTAGCCGGGCAGACGCCGGAAGCGGTGACGGATGAGCCACAAGTCGCTGCCGTGGACGATGCGGTGAGTGATGAGACGCGCGCTGAGGAACAGCCTGAATCTGCACTGTCTGATGAAGAGCTTGAAGCTCTGGCGCTGGCTTCACAACCGCTTGATGAGCAAGAGATTGTTGAAGCGGAAGAACAGAGCCAGCCGGATGATTCCGCCCAACAGGAGCAGGAAAAACCGACGAAAGAGGGCTTTTTCGCCCGTCTGAAACGCAGCCTGATTAAAACCAAACAGAATCTCGGTTCCGGATTTATCAGTCTGTTCCGCGGCAAAAAAATCGACGATGATCTGTTTGAAGAGCTGGAAGAGCAGCTGCTGATTGCCGACGTCGGCGTGGAAACGACCCGGAAGATCATTACCAATCTTACCGAAGGCGCCAGCCGTAAGCAGCTACGTGATGCGGAAGCGCTGTATGGCCTGCTGAAAGAAGAGATGGGCGATATCCTTGCGAAAGTGGATGAGCCGCTGAATGTTGAAGGGAAAACGCCATTTGTTATTCTGATGGTGGGCGTGAACGGCGTAGGTAAAACCACCACTATCGGTAAGCTGGCCCGTCAGTTCGAACAGCAGGGCAAATCGGTGATGCTGGCGGCCGGGGACACCTTCCGCGCCGCGGCGGTAGAACAGCTGCAGGTCTGGGGTCAGCGCAACAACATTCCGGTGATTGCTCAGCATACCGGCGCGGACTCGGCATCGGTGATCTTCGATGCTATTCAGGCCGCGAAGGCGCGAAACGTTGACGTGCTGATCGCCGATACGGCGGGTCGTCTGCAGAATAAATCGCACCTGATGGAAGAGCTGAAGAAAATTGTCCGGGTGATGAAAAAACTGGACGAAGATGCGCCGCATGAGGTCATGCTGACCATCGATGCCAGCACCGGGCAAAACGCGATTAGCCAGGCCAAACTGTTCCATGAAGCCGTTGGCTTGACCGGCATCACGTTGACTAAGCTGGACGGTACCGCGAAAGGTGGGGTTATCTTCTCGGTCGCCGACCAGTTCGGTATTCCGATTCGCTACATTGGCGTCGGTGAACGTATTGAGGATCTGCGTCCGTTTAATGCGGGCGACTTTATTGAGGCACTTTTTGCCCGAGAGGATTAATCATGATTCGCTTTGAACAAGTCAGCAAAGCCTATCTCGGTGGGAGACAAGCGCTGCAGGGGGTGAATTTCCACCTGCAGTCGGGCGAGATGGCATTTCTGACCGGCCACTCCGGCGCAGGGAAAAGTACCCTGCTTAAGCTTATCTGCGGTATTGAACGGCCGAGCGCCGGGAAAATCTTATTCGGCGGCCACGACATTAGCCGCCTGAAAAGCCGTGAGGTGCCGTTTTTGCGCCGTCAGATCGGCATGATTTTCCAGGACCACCACCTGCTGATGGACCGTACGGTGTTTGATAATGTCGCTATTCCGCTGATTATTGCCGGCGCCAGCGGCGATGATATTCGTCGCCGCGTGTCGGCGGCGCTGGACAAGGTCGGGCTGCTGGACAAAGCGAAAAACCTCCCTATTCAACTCTCCGGCGGTGAACAGCAGCGCGTGGGGATTGCCCGCGCGGTGGTCAATAAGCCCGCGGTGTTGTTGGCGGATGAACCCACCGGTAACCTCGATGAGGCGCTCTCGGAAGGGATTTTACGCCTGTTTGAGGAGTTTAACCGCGTAGGGGTAACGGTTCTGATGGCGACGCACGACCTGGGGCTGATTTCCAGCCGCTCGTATCGCATGCTGACCCTGAGCGACGGTCATATGCATGGAGGCCATTGGGGTGAATAAGCGCGACGCAATAAACCAGATTCGCCAGTTCGGTAGCCGGCTCGATCGCCTCCGCAATGGCGCAGGCGCGGGCGGCGGTGGCGGGCGTAATGCGCCGAAGCGGCCAAAAGCGGCGCCGGGCCCGGCTTCTCGTAAGAGCAACGTCTTTAACGAACAGGTTCGCTATGCCTGGCATGGCGCGGTCCAGGATTTAAAAAGTACGCCGCTGGCTACCTTCCTGACCATTATGGTTATCGCCATTTCGCTGACGCTGCCAAGCGTGTGCTACATGGTGTACAAGAACGTCAACAGCGCGGCGGCGCAGTACTATCCGTCACCGCAGATCACCGTTTATCTTGAGAAAACGCTGGATGATGACGCGGCGGCGCGGGTGGTTGGCCAGCTCCAGGCGGAACAAGGCGTAGAGAAAGTGAACTATCTGTCGCGGGATGAAGCGCTTGGCGAGTTCCGCAACTGGTCTGGCTTTGGTGGCGCGCTGGATATGCTGGAAGAGAACCCCCTTCCGGCCGTCGCGATTGTGGTGCCGAAGCTGGATTTCCAGAGCACCAATGCCCTGAATACGCTGCGCGATCGCGTGACGCACATTCAGGGCGTGGACGAAGTGCGTATGGATGACAGCTGGTTTGCCCGCCTCTCCTCGTTGACCGGGCTGGTGGGCCGTGTGTCGGCGCTGATTGGCGTGCTGATGGTGGCGGCCGTGTTCCTCGTTATCGGCAACAGCGTACGCCTGAGCATTTTTGCTCGTCGCGATACCATTAACGTGCAAAAACTGATTGGCGCGACCGACGGCTTCATCCTGCGCCCGTTCCTGTATGGCGGTGCACTGCTGGGCTTCTGCGGTGCCTTTTTGTCGCTGATTTTGTCGGAAATTATGGTGATGCGACTGTCGTCCGCGGTGACGGAAGTCGCGCAGGTGTTTGGCACCAGGTTTGAACTCAGCGGGTTAGGCTTCGACGAGTGTCTGCTGATGCTGATTGTCTGCTCGATGATCGGCTGGGTTGCGGCCTGGCTGGCTACCGTGCAACATTTACGTCACTTTACCCCCGATTAAAAAAAGTCTGATATAATCTTTCCCTGCACTGATGAATGTCTCTCTGCAGGGAAAGAGTCCCTGTTGTCTCTTCCCTACGTTTCATTTCCATGTCACATTTTGTGCGTAATCTATTCACATCGTTGCATGGAACTTGTGGATAAAATCACTGTCTGATACTAATGTGGGTGATATTCTCGTTGCTCATAAACGCTGGCATGTTTGTTGCTCATCTCATGGGAACCATCACGTCAGACGATATCGATTGAGAGGATTTGAATGACCAAAGATATGCAAACTTTAGCTTTAGCCCCCGTTGGTAACCTGGAATCGTATATCCGGGCTGCGAACAGCTGGCCGATGTTATCGGCTGATGAAGAGCGGGAGCTTGCTGAAAAGCTGCATTACCAGGGCGATCTGGAAGCAGCGAAAAGGCTGATCCTGTCTCACCTGCGCTTTGTTGTTCATATTGCTCGTAATTACTCGGGCTATGGCCTGCCGCAGGCGGATCTGATTCAGGAAGGCAACATTGGCCTGATGAAAGCCGTGCGTCGTTTTAACCCGGAAGTGGGCGTGCGTCTGGTTTCCTTCGCCGTACACTGGATTAAGGCTGAAATTCACGAATACGTTCTGCGTAACTGGCGTATTGTGAAAGTCGCTACCACCAAAGCACAGCGTAAGCTGTTCTTTAACCTGCGTAAAACTAAGCAGCGTCTGGGCTGGTTTAACCAGGATGAAGTCGAGATGGTGGCCCGCGAGCTGGGCGTGTCGAGCAAAGACGTACGTGAGATGGAATCCCGTATGGCGGCGCAGGACATGACCTTCGACATGTCGTCGGACGACGAGTCCGATAGCCAGCCGATGGCGCCGGTGCTCTACCTGCAGGATAAAACGTCTAACTTTGCCGATGGCATTGAAGATGATAACTGGGAAGAGCAGGCGGCCAACAAGCTGACCGACGCGATGCAGGGCCTGGACGAGCGTAGCCAGGATATCATCCGCGCCCGCTGGCTGGACGAAGACAATAAGTCGACGCTGCAGGAACTGGCGGATCGTTATGGCGTGTCGGCTGAGCGCGTGCGCCAGCTGGAAAAGAACGCGATGAAGAAACTGCGTACTGCCATCGAAGCATAACGCGGCAGCGTACATACTCGCCTCTGCGCAGGCACCCGATAACGCCCCACATTATGTTGGGGCGTTTTGTTTTTCTGCCTCTTCCCCGACGGCCAGCGCCTGCGGGCACAAGGTCTGCAGGCACTCAAGCAGGATCTGGAAGGCTGGCTCCATTTGCGCCTCCGCCAGGCTGGCAAAGCCCATCAATAGCCCCTTCTTACGTTCTTCCGTCAGATAGTAGCGTGACAGCGGACGCACCAGAATATTGCGGGCGTTGGCTTGTCTGGCGATCGTAACATCGTCAGCGTCATCTGGCAGGTTGAGGATCAGATGCAGACCGGCGTTATCGCTGAAATCTGACAGCGCCTGCGGGCTGCAATAGCGCTGAATCAGCTCGGTCAGGCAGGCGCGACGGCGACTGTACAGCAGGCGCATTCGTCGGATATGAGCGGAGTAATGGCCTGCGTTAATGAATTCCGCCAGCGCCATCTGAATCAGCGAGTGGCCGCCGCGATAGAGCTCGGCATGGGCGCTTTTCAGATCGGCAATCAGCGGGCGCGGCAACACGACATACCCCAGCCGCAGCCCCGGATAGAGGGTCTTACTGAACGTTCCGATATAGACCACCGGCGCGTCGGCAATCAGTCCCTGCAGCGCCGGAATCGGCTGGCCGGAAAAGCGAAATTCGCTATCGTAATCATCCTCGACGATCCAGCTGCCGTGCTGGCGCGCCAGGGCCAACAGACGCTGACGGCGTTCCAGACTCATCACCGCCCCCAGCGGGTACTGATGCGATGGGGTGACAAAAATCAGATGCGGCGCCTCCTCAACGGTCTCCGGCGGGCACAGGCCGTTGGCATCGACGGTAATCGGATTGACCCGCACATCATTCATCGCCAGTACGTGGCGGATCCCCCAGTAGGAGGGCTCCTCGACCCACGCCAGATCGCCACTATCGCAGAGCATACGCGTCACCAGATCGATTGCCTGATGGATCCCTTCCGTAATAAGAATTTGATCTGCCTGACAGTGGACGCCCCGGGACACGCGAAGGTAGTCCACTAACGCCTGCTGCAGTTCAGGCGTACCGCCGTTACAGCTGTAGCTCAGTCGCTCGGGTTTCGGGCGGCGGCTGATACGGGCCTGAATCTTGCTAAATAGCGGGTGGGGAAAGGCATTGACGTCCGGTACGCCGGGGATAAAAGCTCCCCACTGGCGCGGACTGGCGCTGACGTGGCTGAGCAACTGTTGCCCGCGACGGGACAAAAAGGGGGTTGCCGTCAAGTCGCTGCTGTTTACGGCGATGTTGCCAGTAGAAAGAGAAATATCCGGCCCGGTTTTCGCGACGAATGTGCCGCTCCCGCGGCGGGAAACCACATATCCTTCCGCCTGCAATTGTTCATAAGTTGTTAATATGGTGTTTCTTGATACGCCGAGCTCCCCGGCCAGATCTCGCGAGGGGGGCAGGCGGCTATGGGGCGCTAAAGAACCGTCCAGAATTGAGCGACGAACCGCGTTATATAAGCGTTTATGCAGCAGCGGGTCTGTCTCCTCCTGCAATCTGACCAGCACAAGGTCACCGACGAGTGAACGCAATTGGATCCCTCAGATAATCTAAATTGGTACTCGATTATAGGGCCAACTCCTGTGTAAATAAACGACATAGTTTCGAGATTGTTGCGATAACGTGACACACATGACAGGAGATTCGAGGGTGAAAAGTTCAGAACTGAATCAACGTCGCCAGCAGGCGACGCCGCGCGGCGTAGGCGTAATGTGCAATTACTTTGTTGAGAAGGCGGAGAATGCCACGCTGTGGGATGTGGAAGGCAATGAGGTGATTGATTTTGCTGCGGGAATTGCCGTGCTCAATACCGGCCATCGCCACCCGAAAATTGTTGCCGCCGTCGCGCAGCAGCTGGAGGCCTTTACCCATACGGCGTACCAGATTGTCCCTTACGAAAGCTATGTCTCGCTGGCGGAGCGCATTAACGCGCTGGCGCCGGTTGATGGCCCGGCCAAAACCGCTTTCTTCACCACCGGTGCGGAAGCCGTGGAAAACGCGGTGAAGATTGCCCGCGCTTATACCGGTCGTCCGGGGCTGATTACTTTTGGCGGCGGTTTTCATGGCCGTACCTTTATGACCATGGCGCTGACCGGTAAGGTCGCACCTTACAAAATCGGTTTTGGACCGTTCCCTGGTTCGGTCTATCACGGGGTATACCCGAATGCTGCCCACGGCATTACCACCGATGAGGCGATGAAAAGCCTTGAGCGTATCTTTAAAGCCGATATCGCTCCGGACCAGGTGGCGGCAATTATCCTCGAACCGATTCAGGGCGAAGGCGGTTTTAACGTCGCGCCAGCGGAGTTTATGCAGGCGCTGCGTACGCTGTGCGATACCCACGGCATCCTGCTGATTGCCGATGAAGTACAGACCGGTTTTGCCCGTACCGGCAAGCTGTTTGCCATGCAGCATTACGATGTGAAGCCGGACCTGATGACGATGGCGAAAAGCCTTGCCGGCGGTTTCCCGCTGTCTGGCGTAGTGGGGCGCGCCGAGGTGATGGATGCGCCGGCGCCGGGCGGACTGGGCGGCACCTATGCCGGTAACCCGCTGGCGGTCGCTGCGGCTCATGCGGTCCTTGACGTCATCGAAGAAGAGCAGCTGTGTCAGCGTGCGGAACAGCTTGGCAGCCACCTGAAAGAGGTGCTGAATCAGGCGCGCGAGTATTGCCCGGCGATCGTTGATATTCGCGGGCAGGGCTCAATGGTTGCCGTGGAGTTTAACGATCCGCAGACCGGCGCGCCGTCACCGGAGTTCACCCGCCACATCCAGCAAAAGGCGCAGGAAAATGGTCTGCTGCTGCTGAGCTGCGGCGTCTATGGCAACGTTATCCGTTTCCTGTATCCGTTAACTATCCCCGATGCGCAGTTTACAAAAGCGCTGGATATTCTGGCGCGCGTCCTGAAAGGATGATGTGCCCGACTCCTGTGCGGCGGCAGGGAAGCCAGATAAAACAGGATGCCGCACATGAGTTTTCATACTCAGCGTGAGTGGTTTATCACCCTGATATCACCTTTTTTCCGGCGGCGCATGTCGCCGGAATAAAACGGAAAATATTATGTCTGAACATTCCACCTTTTCCTCGGTTCTGACGAGCCGGGAGCGTACCGCTGTACCTGCAAAATCCCTTAGTTTCGTCGAAGGGGTCTCTATGATCGTCGGCACCAATATCGGTGCCGGGGTTCTGTCTATCGCCTATGCGTCCAGCAAGGCCGGCTTTTTACCGCTGTTGTTCTGGCTGGTGGTGGTCGGCAGCCTGACGACGGTCACCATGCTGTATGTCGCGGAATCGACGCTGCGTACCCGTAAACATTTACAGCTGAGTGGGCTGTCGCATCGCTATGTCGGGCGCTTCGGGGCGCTGATGATGTTCCTGTCCGTTTGCGTGAACAGCATCGGCGCGTTGACGGCCTATATGACCGGAAGCGGTAAGCTGCTGCATTCGCTGTTCGGTATCTCTCCGGCGCTGGGGAGTGCGCTCTTTTTTATCCCGGCGGCAGGCGTGCTTTATCTCGGGCTGAAGGCCATCGGGCGGGGTGAAAAATTCATCAGTATCGGCATGGTGGTCATGATCGCCGTGCTGGTGGCGGCGACGCTGCTCAAAGAGACGACCCAGGTTCGCTATCTGCTCGACGGCAACTGGCTGTATATGGTGCCGGTGTTCAACGTGGTCGCATTCTGCTTCTCGGCGCAGTATATCGTTCCGGAAATGGCCCGCGGGTTTGCGGATAAGCCGGAGAAATTGCCGAAAGCGATTATGGTGGGAATGGGGCTGACTTTCTGCCTGCTGGCGCTGGTCCCGCTGTCGGTAATCGCCCTGAGCGGTCTGGATAATATTTCCGACGTGGCGACGATTTCCTGGGGCAGAGCGCTCGGTGAGTGGGCCTTTTTCTCGGCTAACCTGTTTGCCCTGTGCGCGATGCTGACCTCTTACTGGGGTCTGGGGGGAAGCTTCCTGACGAATATTTTCGATCAGTTCCGCCTGGGCAACGATGAACAACCGCTCAAGCGCCTGATCGTGCTGACTGTCGTGGCTATCCCGCCATTTATTCTGGCGTACAGCGGCATGGTGTCGTTTGTGAATGCACTCTATTTTGCCGGCGTCTTCAGCGGCGTGATTTTATCCATCATGCCGATTCTGATGCTCAAAGGTGCCCGGCAGCGCGGTGATATCACGCCAGGCTGGACCTGTCCGGCGCTGATAACCCATCCGCTGATCCAGACCTTCATTGTGTTGCTTTACCTTTGTAGCGCCGTTTACGCGATAGCTTCCGCATTGGGCTACCTGCCCGCCGGTTGGTAATCTGGCGCCTGACTCCACCGCGTCCGGTTCATCCTGACGCGGTTTTTTATTTGTCACTTATCTGTTACATAACCCGCAATTTTGTCATTTCAAATTCTCCTGAATGGCGGTATGTTTAGCATAGTGTGCTGCAAAAGCGCAGGCGGCAGACCTCAAAGTAGACGTCATATGCTTTTTTTATGACTTTAATTAGAATAATGCGCTAACAAACAACATCACAACAAATGCAAAAAACCATAATAATGGGGAGCCTCAGGATGAACATGAAGGGTAAAGCGCTGCTGGCAGGATGTATCGCCTTGATTATGAGCAATGCCGCGTTTGCGGAAGATATCAAAATTGCCGTGGTTGGCGCGATGTCTGGCCCGGTGGCCCAGTACGGTGACCAGGAGTTTACCGGTGCTGAGCAGGCGGTTGCCGATATTAACGCGAAGGGTGGGATCAAAGGTAACAAGCTGCAGATCGTTAAATATGATGATGCCTGCGACCCGAAACAGGCGGTGGCCGTCGCCAACAAAGTGATTAACGATGGCATTAAGTACGTTATCGGCCATTTGTGCTCGTCCTCTACCCAGCCGGCGTCCGATATCTATGAAGACGAAGGCGTTCTGATGATTACCCCGGCCGCGACAGCGCCGGAGCTGACCGCACGCGGCTATAAAATGATTCTGCGTACCACCGGTCTCGATTCTGACCAGGGGCCGACGGCGGCGAAATACATTATCGAGAAGGTCAAACCTCAGCGCATCGCTATCGTTCACGACAAACAGCAATATGGTGAAGGTCTGGCGCGTGCGGTGCAGGATGGTCTGAAGAAGGGCGGCGCTAACGTGGTGTTCTTTGACGGCATCACCGCCGGGGAGAAAGATTTCTCTACCCTGGTTGCGCGCCTGAAGAAAGAAAATATCGACTTCGTCTATTACGGCGGCTACCACCCGGAAATGGGGCAGATTCTGCGTCAGTCCCGCGCGGCAGGTCTGAAAACGCAGTTTATGGGACCGGAGGGCGTCGCCAACGTCTCCCTGTCTAACATTGCCGGTCAGTCTGCGGAAGGCATGCTGGTCACGAAACCGAAGAACTACGACCAGGTCCCGGCGAACAAACCGATTGTGGACGCGATTAAGGCGAAGAAACAGGATCCGAGCGGCGCCTTCGTCTGGACAACCTACGCGGCAATTCAGTCGCTGCAGGCTGGCCTGAGTCAGTCCGAAGACCCGGCGGCGATCGCGAAATACCTGAAGGCCAACTCTGTAGATACCGTTATGGGGCCGCTCTCCTGGGATCAGAAAGGCGACCTGAAAGGCTTCGAGTTCGGCGTGTTTACCTGGCATGCTGATGGTACGGCAACCGACGCCAAATAATTTAACCTTCGCCTCTCGCGCCGCAGGTTCGCTGGCGGCGTTCTTCAACCCCGGTCAGTTACTGATGTCAGCTCCCGGGGATTTCCCCGGTGGCGCTCCGCTTACCGGGGCTACGGTTAGAGGTCGCCGGGGAAGGCGTTTACGCCGTAACCCGGAATTTCCCCGGTGGCGCTCCGCTTACCGGGGCTACGGTTAGAGGTCGCCGGGGGAGGCGTTGATGTCGTAACCCGGGGATTTCCCCGGTGGCGCTCCGCTTACCTGGGCTACGGTTAGAGGTCGCCGGGGGAGGCGTTTACGCCGCAACCCGGAATTTCCCCGGTGGCGCACCGCTTACCGGGGAAACGGTTAGAGGTAGCCCGGATAAGGCGTTTACGCCGTAATCCGGGATTTTCCTCTGGCGATGCGGCGTTTACCGGAGCGCTCTTTCCCAACCACTCTGCTGCGCACTAAAACCCAGCGCCTGCATAAAGGCGGACATCACCGCGTTATCTTCCACCCCCGCATTACTGACCCGCCAGCGCTCGATCTGCGGATTGTCCTGCAGCACCTCTTCGACTAAATATTGCCCGACGCCGCGCCGACGGGTGACTTCGCGTACGCACAGCGCGCTGAGCTCGCCTTCATTGCCGCGTAGCGTGACGCGCACGGCGCCCAGCAGACGTTCGTTAAAGCGGGCGGCGTAAATTCGGTGACGATCGTCCAGAGGGATATCGTCGGGATCCTGCGACGGCCAGATTTTCCCTAAGTCGATGCGATCCTGATCGCTGAAAAGCGGTAATCGAATAATGGTCAGTTTCATGCGCGACAAGTCCAGTCAAAACGGATGGGGCAGTGTACCCAAATTTGCTGTCGGAAGGGGCGCTGTTTTTTATCCATTCATTAGGGGATTCGTTCTTTTGATGAGCGCAGAGTAGAGCAATCCGTCATGGATCGAAAAATAAGCAGAATTTTAACCTAATGTGCAGCGTTTTATTCCGCCTTATGTATCGTTATTTTATGCTGTGAAGAGGACTTTTTTTTGTTTATCTTCGCTTTAATACAGAATATTATCTTTGCTTAATCGCCTGAAAAATAGAGATTTTAATCTCAATTCAGGCAAAAAACATCGCTAAACCATTAAAGATAATGGTAAAAGTAGCGTTGTTTAATAAAAGCACAGAATGCTTTTTAACCATAAAAATACAAAATATTTACACCACATCACGAACGGGGTTCTGAAGCATGAAAAGGAACGCAAAAACCATTATTGCGGGATTCGTTGCACTGACGATGTCTCACGCGGTCATGGCTAAGGATATTAAAGTCGCCGTCGTCGGCGCGATGTCCGGTCCGGTAGCTCAGTGGGGCGACATGGAGTTCAACGGCGCGCGGCAGGCCATTAAAGACATTAACGCGCAGGGCGGAATTAAAGGCGATAAGCTGGTTGGCGTTGAGTTCGACGATGCCTGCGACCCGAAACAGGCCGTTGCGGTAGCGAACAAAATTGTTAATGAAGGCATCAAGTACGTCATCGGCCATCTGTGCTCCTCTTCTACCCAGCCTGCCTCCGATATCTATGAAGATGAAGGCATTCTGATGATCTCTCCGGGCGCGACGAACCCGGAACTGACCCAGCGCGGCTATCAGTACATCATGCGTACGGCTGGCCTGGACTCCGCACAGGGGCCGACCGCCGCCAAATACATCCTGGAAAAAGTGAAACCGCAGCGTATCGCCATCATCCATGACAAACAGCAGTACGGCGAAGGTCTGGCGAGATCCGTCCAGGAGAGCCTGAAGAAAGGCAACGCCAATATCGTCTTCTTTGATGGCATCACCGCGGGGGAGAAAGATTTCTCCGCGCTGCTGGCACGCCTGAAAAAAGAAAATATCGACTTCGTTTATTATGGCGGCTACTACCCTGAAATGGGGCAGATGCTGCGTCAGGCTCGCTCCGTGGGGCTGAAAACTGTCTTTATGGGACCTGAGGGTGTTGGCAACGCGTCGCTGTCAAATATTGCCGGCGCAGCAGCGGAAGGCATGCTGGTAACAATGCCGAAACGCTATGACCAGGATCCGGCGAACAGCGCTATCGTTGAGGCGCTGAAAACAGAGAAGAAAGATCCGAGCGGTCCGTATGTCTGGATCACCTACGCCGCCGTGCAGTCATTGGCGCAGACGATGGACAGAAGCAGCAGCCAGGAGCCGCTGGACTTAATCAAAGATCTGAAAGCTCACGGAGCGAAAACCGTGATTGGGCCGCTGAATTGGGACGAAAAAGGCGATTTGAAGGGATTTGAGTTTGGTGTCTTCCAGTGGCATGCGGATGGATCATCCTCTGTCGCAAAATAAGATGCGTTATCCCACCGCCCGCGTGAAGCGGGCGGCATGAAAAAGGTTACCTTATGTCCGAGCAGTTTCTCTACTTTCTGCAGCAGATGTTTAACGGCGTCACGCTGGGCAGTACCTATGCGCTGATCGCCATCGGCTATACGATGGTGTACGGCATTATCGGCATGATTAACTTCGCCCATGGCGAGGTATACATGATTGGCAGCTACGTCTCCTTCATGATCATCGCCGCCCTCATGATGATGGGGATTGATACCAGCTGGCTTCTGGTGGCCGCCGGGTTTATCGGGGCGATTATTATCGCCAGCGCCTACGGCTGGAGCATTGAACGCGTGGCCTACCGGCCGGTGCGCAGCTCCAAGCGTCTGATTGCGCTGATTTCCGCCATCGGGATGTCCATTTTCCTGCAAAACTACGTCAGCCTGACGGAAGGTTCGCGCGATATCGCGCTGCCGAGTCTGTTTAACGGCCAGTGGATTATCGGCAGCAGCGAAAACTTCGCCGCGACCGTCACCACGATGCAGCTGGTGATTTGGGTCGTGACTTTTGTGGCGATGCTGGCACTGACGCTGTTTATCCGCTATTCACGCATGGGCCGCGCCTGCCGCGCCTGCGCAGAAGACCTCAAAATGGCGAGCCTGCTCGGTATCAATACCGACCGGGTGATTGCCCTGACGTTTGTTATCGGCGCGGCAATGGCGGCGGTAGCAGGTGTACTGCTGGGCCAGTTCTACGGCGTTATTAACCCGTATATCGGCTTTATGGCCGGGATGAAAGCCTTTACCGCTGCGGTACTGGGTGGGATCGGCAGTATCCCGGGGGCGATGATCGGCGGTCTGATCCTCGGTATTGCCGAAGCGCTTTCGTCTGCCTATCTCAGCACGGAATATAAAGACGTCGTCTCCTTTGCCCTGTTGATTCTGGTGCTGTTGGTGATGCCTACCGGCATTCTGGGTCGCCCGGAGGTCGAGAAAGTATGAAACCGATGCATATTGCTATGTCGCTGCTGTCTGCGGCGATGTTCTTTGTCCTGGCTGGCGTGTTTATGGGCGTACAGCTGGAGCTGGATGGCACCAAACTGGTTGTGGATACCGCCGCCGATATCCGCTGGCAGTGGATCTTCATCGGCACCGCGGTGGTCTTCTTCTTCCAGTTGATGCGTCCGCTGTTCCAGAAAACCCTGAAAAACGTCTCCGGGCCGAAGTTTGTTATGCCGGCTATCGACGGTTCGACGGTCAAGCAGAAGCTGTTCCTGATAGCGCTGCTGGTTATCGCCGTGGCGTGGCCGTTTATGGTGTCGCGCGGGACGGTGGACATCGCCACCCTGACCATGATCTATATCATTCTCGGTCTTGGGCTGAACGTGGTGGTGGGGCTGTCCGGTCTGCTGGTGCTGGGCTATGGCGGCTTCTACGCCATCGGCGCTTACACCTTTGCGCTGCTGAACCACTATTACGGTCTTGGCTTCTGGACCTGTCTGCCGTTGGCAGGGCTGGTGTCCGCCGCCGCGGGCTTCCTGCTGGGGTTCCCGGTGCTGCGTCTGCGCGGCGACTATCTGGCGATCGTCACGCTTGGCTTCGGCGAAATCGTGCGTATTTTGCTGCTTAATAACACCGAAATCACCGGTGGTCCCAACGGCATCAGCCAGATTCCAAAACCGACGCTGTTTGGCCTTGAGTTTAGCCGCAGCGCCCGTGAAGGCGGCTGGGATACTTTCAGTAACTTCTTCGGCCTGAAGTACGACCCGGGCGATCGGGTGATTTTCCTTTATCTGGTGGCGCTGCTGCTGGTGGTGCTGTCGCTGTTTGTGATTAACCGCCTGCTGCGTATGCCGCTGGGCCGCGCGTGGGAAGCGCTGCGTGAAGACGAAATTGCCTGCCGCTCGTTGGGCCTTAGCCCGACGCGCATCAAGCTGACCGCCTTTACCATCAGCGCCGCGTTTGCCGGTTTTGCCGGTACGCTGTTCGCCGCGCGCCAGGGCTTTGTCAGCCCGGAATCCTTCACCTTTGCCGAGTCGGCTTTCGTGCTGGCGATTGTGGTTCTGGGTGGGATGGGCTCGCAGTTTGCGGTCATTCTCGCCGCGGTGCTGCTGGTGGTATCGCGCGAGCTGATGCGTGATTTCAACGAATACAGCATGCTGATGCTGGGTGGTTTGATGGTGCTGATGATGATCTGGCGTCCGCAGGGTCTGCTGCCGATGACGCGTCCGCAGCTGAAGCTGAAAAAAGGTCAGGCGAAAGGAGAGCAGGCATGAGTCAGCCATTATTATCCGTCAGCGGCCTGATGATGCGCTTTGGCGGCCTGCTGGCGGTCAACAACGTGTCGCTGGAGCTGCGCCCGCAGGAGATCGTGTCGCTGATTGGCCCTAACGGCGCCGGGAAAACCACGGTCTTCAACTGCCTGACCGGTTTTTATAAGCCGACCGGCGGGACCATCATGCTGCGCGATCAGCACCTGGAAGGGCTGCCGGGACAGCAGATCGCCCGGATGGGCGTGGTCCGTACCTTCCAGCACGTGCGTCTGTTCCGCGAAATGACGGTGATTGAAAACCTGCTGGTGGCGCAACATCAGCAGCTGAAAACCGGGGTCTTCTCCGGCTTGCTGAAAACCCCGTCCTTCCGCCGCGCACAGAGCGAAGCGCTGGATCGCGCCGCGACCTGGCTGGAGCGTATTGGCCTGCTGGAGCATGCTAACCGCCAGGCCAGTAACCTGGCCTATGGCGACCAGCGGCGTCTGGAGATTGCCCGCTGTATGGTGACCCAGCCGGAAATCCTGATGCTGGATGAACCCGCTGCGGGTCTGAACCCGAAAGAGACCAAAGAGCTGGACGAGCTGATCGCCGAGCTGCGCAGTCATCACAACACCACCATCCTGCTGATTGAGCACGATATGAAGCTGGTGATGGGCATTTCCGATCGTATTTATGTGGTCAATCAGGGCACGCCGCTGGCTAACGGTACGCCGGAAGAGATCCGCAATAACCCGGACGTGATCCGCGCATACCTTGGTGAGGCATAAGTATGGAAAAAGTGATGTTATCTTTTGACAACGTAAGCGCCCACTACGGCAAGATTCAGGCGCTACATAACGTCAGTCTGCATATTAATCAGGGGGAAATCGTGACCCTGATCGGTGCCAACGGCGCGGGGAAAACCACGCTGCTGGGTACCCTGTGCGGCGATCCGCGGGCTTCCAGCGGAAAAGTGGTCTTCGATGGGAAAGATATTACCGACTGGCAGACCGCAAAAATCATGCGTGAAGCGGTGGCGATTGTCCCGGAAGGGCGGCGCGTCTTTTCGCGTATGACCGTTGAAGAAAACCTGGCGATGGGCGGTTTTTTTGCCGATCGAGACCAGTTCCAGAGCCGTATTAAGTGGGTTTACGAACTGTTCCCGCGTCTGCTTGAACGCCGTATTCAACGTGCGGGCACCATGTCCGGCGGCGAGCAGCAGATGCTGGCGATTGGTCGGGCGCTGATGAGCCAGCCGCGCCTGCTGCTGCTTGACGAACCCTCGCTGGGACTGGCGCCGATCATCATCCAGCAGATTTTCAACACCATCGAACAGCTGCGCGAACAGGGGATGACTATCTTCCTTGTCGAGCAGAACGCCAACCAGGCGCTGAAGCTGGCTGACCGCGGCTATGTGCTGGAAAACGGTCACGTCGTGCTGGAAGACACCGGCGAGCGGCTTCTGGCTAACGAGGCGGTGCGTAGCGCCTATCTGGGCGGCTAATTCGTTATTTTCCCCGGCGGCGCCTGGTCTGGCCGGGCGACAAACTGCACTCATCACCCGGGCGAGGCGCCTGCGCCGACCCCGGGAACCGTTCCGCCCCCTGTACGTGCCTCAGCTCCCACTTTCCTGTCTCCAATCCTTCATCGTCTTGCCATCTCTCTGACGCGTTACTATCTTTTTTTTGTAATAAAAAAGTTATTTTTCTGTAATTCGAGCATGTCATGTTACCCCCGCGAACATAAAACGCGTGAAATCGCGCATCTGGAACAACAAGAGAGATAACCGATGATATCGTTACGACATACAGCTTTAGGACTGGCGCTCAGCCTGGCATGTGCCGGTCAGGCGTTGGCAGTGACCAATATTCCGTTCTGGCATTCCATGGAAGGGGAGTTGGGTAAAGAAGTTGATTCTCTGGCGCAACGTTTCAACGCGGCCAATCCGGATTATAAAATTACGCCGGTGTACAAAGGTAACTATGAACAGAGCCTGAGTGCCGGCATTGCGGCATTCCGTACCGGCAATGCGCCGGCGATCCTTCAGGTTTATGAAGTGGGTACCGCGACAATGATGGCTTCGAAAGCCATTAAGCCGGTGTATCAGGTGTTCAGCGATGCGGGTATCAAATTTGATGAATCGCAGTTCGTCCCGACCGTTTCCGGTTACTACACCGATTCCAAAAGTGGCCATCTGCTCTCCCAGCCGTTTAACAGCTCCACGCCGGTGCTGTACTACAACAAAGACGCCTTCAAAAAAGCCGGTTTAGACCCGGAGCAGCCGCCGAAAACCTGGCAAGAGCTGGCGGCCTATACCGATAAGCTGAAAGCCGCCGGGATGAAGTGCGGTTACGCCAGCGGCTGGCAGGGCTGGATTCAGATTGAAAACTTCAGCGCCTGGCATGGCCTGCCGGTGGCGACCAAAAACAACGGCTTCGACGGGACTGATGCGGTTCTGGAGTTCAACAAGCCGGAGCAGGTCAAGCATATCGCCATGCTGGAAGCGATGAACAAGAAGGGCGATTTCAGCTACTTCGGGCGTAAAGATGAGTCTACCGAGAAGTTCTATAACGGGGACTGCGCGATAACCACCGCCTCTTCCGGTTCGCTGGCCGATATCCGCCAGTACGCGAAGTTCAACTACGGCGTGGGGATGATGCCGTACGACGCCGACGTGAAGGGGGCGCCGCAGAACGCCATTATCGGCGGGGCCAGCCTGTGGGTGATGCAGGGTAAAGATAAAGAGACTTACACCGGGGTGGCGAAATTCCTGGAATTCCTCGCTAAACCGGAAATCGCCGCAGAATGGCATCAGAAAACCGGCTACCTGCCGATTACCACCGCCGCTTATGACCTGACCCGCCAGCAGGGCTTCTACGATAAGAATCCCGGCGCGGATATTGCCACTCGTCAGATGTTGAACAAGCCGCCGTTGCCGTTCACCAAAGGGCTGCGTCTGGGCAACATGCCGCAGATCCGCACCATTGTGGATGAGGAGCTGGAAAGCGTGTGGACCGGGAAGAAGACGCCACAACAGGCGCTGGATTCAGCGGTTGAACGTGGTAACCAACTGCTGCGCCGCTTCGAGCAATCAACTAAATCGTAATAGTTGAAATGCCCGGTGGCGCTATGTTCACCGGGCCGACGACGTGCCATGTGTAGGCCGGGTAAGGCGAAGCTGCCACCCGGCGATTTCTGGAAAAGAGTCCATCTATGTCATCATCCCGTCCGGTATTCCGCTCGCGCTGGCTGCCTTATGTGCTGGTCGCGCCGCAGCTGATTATCACCATTATTTTCTTTATCTGGCCCGCGGGCGAAGCGCTGTGGTACTCACTACAGAGCGTCGATCCGTTTGGTCTTTCCAGCCAGTTCGTTGGCCTGGACAACTTCGTGACCCTGTTCCACGACCCGTACTATCTGGACTCGTTCTGGACCACCATCAAGTTCAGTAGCCTGGTGACTTTCAGCGGGCTGATGATTTCTCTGTTCTTTGCTGCGCTGGTGGATTATGTCGTGCGCGGCAGCCGCTTTTATCAAACCCTGATGCTGCTGCCCTATGCCGTAGCACCAGCGGTGGCGGCGGTACTGTGGATTTTCCTCTTTAACCCCGGTCGTGGGCTGATAACCCATTTCCTCGGCGAGATGGGCTACGACTGGAACCATGCGCAGAACAGCGGCCAGGCGATGTTTCTGGTGGTCTTTGCCTCGGTGTGGAAGCAGATCAGCTATAACTTTTTGTTTTTCTTCGCTGCATTGCAGTCGATCCCGCGCTCGCTGGTTGAGGCTGCCGCCATTGACGGCGCCGGGCCGATTCGCCGCTTCTTTAAACTGGCGCTGCCGTTGATTGCGCCGGTCAGCTTTTTCCTGCTGGTGGTCAACCTGGTCTACGCCTTCTTCGATACCTTCCCGGTGATCGATGCCGCCACCGCCGGCGGCCCGGTACAGGCAACCACTACGTTGATTTATAAGATCTATCGCGAAGGTTTCGCCGGGCTCGACCTGTCGGCGTCCGCCGCCCAGTCGGTGGTTCTGATGTTGCTGGTGATTGTGCTGACGGTCGTTCAGTTCCGCTACGTTGAAAGTAAGGTGCGCTACCAATGATTGAGAACCGTCGCGGGCTGACGATTTTCAGCCACACCATGCTGATTGCGGGGATCGCCGTGATCCTGTTCCCGCTGTATGTCGCGTTTGTTGCCGCGACGCTGGATAACAAAGCCGTTTTTGAGACGCCGATGACGCTGATTCCCGGCGGACATCTGCTGGAAAATATGGCGACCATCTGGACTCAGGGCGTTGGCGTGAACAGCGCGCCATTCTGGCTGATGATGCTCAACAGCTTCATCATGGCCTTCAGCATCACGGTGGGCAAAATCGTGGTGTCGATGCTCTCCGCATTCGCCATCGTCTGGTTCCGCTTTCCGCTGCGTAACCTCTTCTTCTGGATGATTTTTATTACCCTGATGCTACCGGTTGAGGTACGTATCTTTCCCACCGTGGAAGTGATCGCCAATTTGAAGATGCTCGACAGCTATGCCGGATTGACGCTACCGCTGATGGCCTCGGCGACCGCCACCTTCCTGTTCCGCCAGTTCTTTATGACCCTGCCGGACGAGCTGATTGAAGCGGCGCGTATCGATGGCGCCTCACCGATGCGCTTTTTCCGCGACATCGTGCTGCCGCTGTCGAAAACCAATCTCGCGGCCCTGTTTGTTATCACCTTTATCTACGGCTGGAACCAATATCTGTGGCCGCTGTTGATTATTCAGGACGTCAATCTTGGCACCGCAGTGGCGGGTATCAAAGGCATGATCGCCACCGGAGAAGGCACCACGCAGTGGAATCAGGTGATGGCCGCGATGCTGCTGACGCTGATTCCCCCGGTCGTTATCGTTTTAGCCATGCAGCGGGCGTTTGTGCGTGGTTTAGTGGACAGTGAGAAATAAAATGGCAGGTTTAAAACTACAGGCTGTAACCAAAAGCTGGGATGGCAAAACCCAGGTGATTCAACCGCTGACGCTGGACGTCGCGGACGGGGAGTTTATCGTCATGGTCGGACCGTCCGGCTGCGGGAAATCAACGCTGCTGCGCATGGTCGCCGGGCTCGAACGCGTGACCAGCGGCGATATCTGGATTAACCGCCAGCGTGTGACCGAGATGGAACCGAAGGATCGCGGGATCGCGATGGTGTTTCAGAACTACGCGCTTTATCCGCACATGAGCGTGGAAGAGAACATGGCCTGGGGGCTAAAAATACGCGGTATGGGCAAAGGCCTGATCGCCGAACGGGTGCAGGAAGCGGCGCGCATTCTGGAGCTGGACGGGCTACTCAAGCGCCGCCCGCGCGAGCTCTCCGGCGGTCAGCGCCAGCGTGTGGCGATGGGCCGCGCCATCGTGCGCGACCCGGCGGTATTTCTGTTTGATGAACCGCTATCGAACCTCGATGCCAAGCTGCGCGTCCAGATGCGTCTTGAACTTCAGCAGCTGCATCGTCGTCTGAAAACCACCTCGTTGTACGTCACGCATGACCAGGTGGAAGCGATGACGCTTGCCCAGCGGGTGATGGTCATGAATAAAGGTATTGCCGAACAAATTGGCACCCCCGTCGAGGTGTACGAGAAACCGGCCAGCCGCTTTGTGGCGAGCTTTATTGGCAGTCCGGCGATGAACCTGCTGGACGGGCGCATCAGCGAAGATGGTCGTCGTTTTGAACTGGAAGGCGGCCTGCGTTTACCGATGAATGGCGAGCATCGCCGCCATGCCGGGCGTAAGATGACGTTAGGTATCCGCCCGGAGCATTTTGCATTAAGCTCCCAGGCGGAAGGTGGCGTACCGCTAGTGATGGATACGCTGGAAATTTTAGGTGCCGATAACCTTGCCCACGGTCGCTGGGGCGAGCAGAAACTGGTGGTCAGGCTGCCGCATCAGCAGCGTCCGTCAGCAGGCAGCACGCTGTGGCTGCATCTGCCCGAGGATCATCTGCACCTCTTTGATGGTGAAACAGGACAACGCGCATGAGTCACTGGCCTTATCCTCACATCGTCGCCCATCGTGGCGGCGGGAAACTGGCGCCGGAAAACACCCTGGCGGCCATCGACGTCGGCGCCCGTTTCGGGCATACGATGATCGAGTTTGACGCCAAGCTATCGAAAGACGGACAGATTTTTTTGCTGCACGATGACCATCTCGAGCGCACCAGCAACGGCTGGGGCGTCGCCGGCGAGCTGGCCTGGAGCGAACTGCTGAAAGCCGATGCCGGAAGCTGGTATAGCCATGAATTCAAAGGCGAGCCGCTGCCGCTGCTGGCCGAGGTTGCCGAGCGCTGCCGTCAGCACGGCATGATGGCGAATATCGAGATTAAACCAACGACCGGCACCGGGCCGCTCACCGGGAAAGCGGTGGCGCTGGCGGCCCGTGAGCTGTGGCAGGGGATGACGCCGCCGCTGCTCTCATCGTTTGAAATTGACGCGCTGGAGGCGGCGCAGCAGGCGGTGCCTGAGCTGCCGCGCGGGCTGCTGCTGGATGAGTGGCGCGAGGACTGGCGCGAGCTGACCACGCGCCTGGAGTGCGTTTCGATCCACCTTAACCATAAACTGCTGGATGAGTCGCGAGTGGCAAGCCTGAAGGCCGCGGGTCTGCACATCCTCGTCTATACCGTCAACAAACCCCAGCGGGCGGCTGAGCTGTTGCGCTGGGGCGTGGACTGCATTTGTACCGATGCCATTGATGTCATCGGTCCTGACTTCCAGGCCTGATCCATCGGCAGACGGCCGTTATGGCGTCGTCTGCCGTTGCAACATCCCTCCGTTGTTATTCGGCAACATCTGCTGCGACGAATTCAAATTACCGCTCTGAATGACCCGCTGCTGGTTGTTGTTGATCTGCGTCTGGAGATGCTGTTGCTGGGCGCGTGTCTGGCTCTGCATATCCTGCTTCAGCATGCTTTGGTGCTGCTGCTGTTGCACCTGCATCTGATTTTGCATCCGCTGCTGGCTGGGGATGACGTACCCCGGCTGGTTGGGATTATTGGTGGTGTTGAGTGGCTGTGCCAGGACGCTTAGCGGCAGCAGCGCCGCCAGAAATAATAGTGCTTTCATGGTTCTCTCCTCCCGTGCGTGGGATCACTTAAGTGTACCTCCTTTTCGGCATAACAATGATTTTTTAGGACTTATCAACCAGGCTTAAGCGGGGAAAAAAACACTTCAGGAGTAAGACAATGATAAACACGCGTTCCTGGCGTCAGGTGGTCATCGCTGCTTTGCTGGCCGGCGGAAGTTTTACCGTCGCCGCAAATCCCACCCCGCCGCCCGTTTCTTATGGTGTAGAAGAAGATGTCTTTCACCCGGTTCGTGCCCGGGAGGGGATGGTTGCCTCGGTGGATGCGATGGCAACCCGCGTCGGGGTGGATATTCTGCGTCAGGGCGGTAACGCCGTCGATGCCGCGGTGGCGGTGGGCTATGCGCTGGCGGTCACGCATCCACAGGCCGGTAATATTGGCGGCGGTGGATTTATGATGCTGCGGACCAAAGACGGTAAAACGACGGCGATTGATTTTCGCGAAATGGCGCCTGAGCAGGCCACCCGGGATATGTTCCTTGACGATCAGGGCAACCCGGATAGCAAAAAATCGCTCACTTCGCATCTGGCTTCCGGTACGCCGGGCACCGTGGCGGGATTCTCATTAGCGTTGGAAAAATACGGCACCATGCCGTTGAACAAGGTGATCCGCCCGGCGATTAAGCTGGCGGAAGAGGGCTTCACGGTGAACGATGCGTTGGCCGACGATCTGAAGACCTACGGGAGTGAAGTCATCCCCAGTCACCCGAACAGTAAAGCCATCTTCTGGAAAAACGGCGAGCCGCTGAAGAAAGGCGACAAACTGGTGCAAAAACAGCTGGGCAAAAGCCTTGAGCTGATCGCGGAGCATGGCCCGGATGCCTTTTATAAAGGGACGATTGCCGATCAGATTGCCGACGAAATGCACAAAAACGGCGGCCTGATCACCAAAGCCGACCTTGCCGGCTACAAGGCGGTCGAGCGTACGCCGATAAGCGGCGAGTATCGCGGTTATCAGGTGTTTTCGATGCCACCGCCTTCATCCGGGGGGATCCACATCGTACAGATCCTCAATATCCTCGAAAACTTCGACATGCATAAATATGGCTTCGGCAGTGCAGACGCCATGCAGGTCATGGCGGAAGCTGAAAAGCATGCCTATGCCGACCGCTCGGAGTATCTCGGCGATCCGGACTTTGTCAAAGTACCGTGGCAAGCGCTCACCAACAAAGCCTACGCCAAATCGATTGCTGAACAGATTGATATCAACAAAGCCAAACCTTCGAGCCAGATTCGTCCGGGCAAACTGGCGCCGTATGAAAGTAACCAGACCACCCATTTCTCGGTGGTGGATAAAGAGGGTAACGCGGTGGCGGTCACCTATACGCTCAATACCACCTTCGGGACCGGTATTGTGGCGGGTAGCTCCGGGATACTGATGAACAACCAGATGGATGACTTCTCGGCGAAACCTGGCGTGCCGAATGTCTACGGGCTGGTGGGCGGCGATGCCAACGCCGTCGGGCCGAAAAAACGTCCGCTGTCGTCGATGTCGCCGACTATCGTGGTGAAAGAGGGGAAAACCTGGCTGGTGACCGGCAGTCCGGGCGGCAGTCGCATTATTACCACCGTACTGCAGATGGTGGTCAACACCATTGATTTCGGTATGAACGTGGCGGAAGCCACCAATGCGCCGCGCTTCCATCATCAGTGGCTGCCGGATGAGCTGCGGGTGGAGAAGGGGTTTAGCCCGGATACGCTGAAGCTGCTGGAGCAGAAAGGGCAGAAAGTGGCGTTGAAAGAGGCGATGGGCAGTACCCAGAGCATTATGGTGGGCCCGGACGGGACGCTGTATGGCGCGTCCGATCCGCGCTCGCCCGGTGATTTGACGGCGGGCTACTGATTGATTTGCCAGGGGCAAGCCACGGGCCCGGTAAGCCTTGCGCCGCCGGGCAAATCCCCGATTGTCCATAATGGGGGGATTTACCGTCTCCCTGGTTCATCGCCTGGCCGGTAGCGTGGAGATTTTGGGGAACCGCGGATAACACGCCGGGTGGCGGCTGACGCCTTACCCGGCCTACAGAATGATGCACAATCACGGGCCCGGTAGGCATAGCGCCGCCGGGCAATGCTGAGTGGTTACTTGAGGCGCGCCATGAAATGCGCATCCACATACTTGCCGTTACGCAGGGCAAATTTCCTGCCGGTTCCTTCAATTTCAAAACCGAACTTCCGGTATAGCGCCAGCGCGGATGAATTATCGGCAAATACCGTTAGCTCGATACGTTCGATGCGCAGCCAGTTATCACACAGGTTGATCATCTCGCGCATCAGCGCGCTGCCCACTCCACGTCCGTGGAACGCTGCGTCAACGCTCATTCCGAAGGTGGCAACGTGGCTCCGGCGAGGCCGCGGCTCGACGCTGAGCATCAGGTGACCGACGACGCTATGGTCAAGAGTGGCGACCAGATGGTGGCTGTGAGGCCTGGGCTGTAGACGTTCTTGCCACATTTCCATCGAGGGGTGAGGAAGCTGTAGTGTGTCGTGATAGACCTCCGGGTGGGCCGTCAGCTGGCGTAAAGGTTCTGCATCGCGCGGTTCGGCGTGGCGTATCACTATGTCACTCATTCCTCTTCTCCTGTGCCGCGGCATCGCGGTCTTCATCCACTTTATTGGCCTTTTAAACATCCCTGAGTTTAAAAAATGCGTCAACGCCTAATTTTTGCAAAAAGAGGTAGACAAGTGCGAATGAGAATGATTATTATTGTCCTGCATTCAGGGAGACCCTTGCGGAAAGCCTGAAAGCACGACATTGCTCACATTGCTTCCAGTATTACTTTAGCCAGCCAGGTGCTGGCTTTTTTTTTGGCTTTTTTGCCGGTCATTTCCACCATCTTGAATGGGTTAAGAGTTAAGTTCGTCGCCGGGGTGCGCTATGGTGAGCAGCAGAAACCTCAACAAAGGACGGCTGTATGACTCTGCACTGCGCATTTATTGGGTTTGGCAAAAGCACGACCCGCTACCATCTTCCTTATGTTCTGCACCGCAAAGACCGCTGGCGCGTCGCGCATATCTATCGCCGCAGCGCGAAGCCGCAGGAGCAGGCGCCGCAGTATTCTCATATTCATTTCACCAGCGACCTCGACGAAGTGCTCAACGACCCGCAGGTAAAACTGGTGATCGTCTGTACCCATGCGGACAGCCATTTCGAATATGCAAAGCGGGCGCTGGAAGCAGGTAAAAATGTGCTGGTAGAAAAACCGTTTACCTCCACGCTAGCAGAGGCAAAGGCGCTCTTTGCACTGGCGAAGAGTCGGGGACTGACGGTGACGCCATACCAGAACCGCCGCTTTGATTCCTGTTTCCTGACGATGAAAAAGGTGATTGAGAGCGGCAAACTGGGTGAGATCGTGGAAGTTGAGAGCCATTTTGACCTCTATCGCCCGGTCGCAGAAACCCAGCCCGGAGTCCCGCAGGATGGCACATTTTACGGTCTTGGCGTGCATACGCTGGATCAGCTCATCTCGCTGTTTGGCCGCCCGGACCACGTGGCTTATGACATCCGCAGCCTGCGCAACAAAGCCAACCCGGATGACACGTTTGAAGCCCAGCTGTTCTACGGCGACCTGAAGGCCATTGTTAAAACCAGCCACCTGGTGAAGCTGGCGTACCCGAGGTTTATCGTTCACGGCCATCAAGGTTCGTTTATCAAATATGGTATCGATCGGCAGGAAACCAGCCTGAAAGCCAATATTATGCCGGGTGAGCCAGGATTCGGCGCGGACGATACGTTTGGCCTGCTGGAGTACGTCAATGAGGCGGGTGAAACCGTGCGGGAAGAGATCCCGATTGAAACCGGCGACTATGGGCGGGTCTATGATGCGCTGTATGAAACCCTCGTTAACGGTCAGCCAAATTACGTCAAGGAATCTGACGTTCTCACGAATATGGAGATCCTCGGACGCGGGTTTGAACAGCCCTCTCCGGCCACGATAACCTTAGATAAATAAGCCTTCCTGGCTCCTCTGTAATTATTCATATTTTTTGAACAGAGGAGTCAATTTTCACCCTCTATGATCGTGAGCAGATTGAGTCCACACTGACTCCATCGAAAACATACGGGGGTGCAACATGATCTACTTACGCAAAGCTAACGAACGCGGTCACGCTAACCACGGCTGGCTGGATTCCTGGCATACTTTCTCTTTCGCTAACTATTATGACCCGAATTTCATGGGCTTCTCGGCACTGCGGGTTATCAATGATGACGTGATTGATGCCGGCCAGGGCTTCGGTACCCATCCGCACAAAGATATGGAAATCCTGACCTACGTGCTGGAAGGGGCGGTTGAGCATCAGGACAGCATGGGTAACAAAGAGCAGGTTCCGGCGGGCGAGTTCCAGATCATGAGCGCAGGTACCGGGATCCGTCACTCCGAGTACAACCCAAGCGAGACAGAAAAACTGCATCTGTACCAGATCTGGATTATGCCAGAAGAAAACGGCATCACTCCGCGCTACGAACAGCGTCGCTTTGATGCTCTGCAGGGCAAACAGCTGGTTCTGTCGCCGGATGCTCGTGACGGTTCACTGAAAGTGCACCAGGATATGGAACTGTACCGCTGGGCGCTGCTGAAAGATGAACAGTCGGTACATCAGATTGCCGCGGAACGCCGCGTGTGGATCCAGGTGGTGAAAGGCGAAGTGACGATTAACGGTACCAAAGCGACCACCAGCGATGGCCTGGCGATTTGGGACGAGCAGGCGATTTCCGTACACGCCGACAGCGATAGCGAGATCCTGCTGTTCGATCTGCCGCCGGTCTGATTCCGTTGTGCAGATGGGTAAATAAATTGCGCAGCCTTCCCGGATGTTTGGGAAGGTTGCGCTTTGTCCGTGATAAACTGGGAAAATGTCTCCCCCGTTATCACAGTCAGGACGATGAAAAAGAAAAGACCCGTACTGCAGGATGTAGCCGATCTTGTCGGCGTGACCAAAATGACGGTCAGTCGCTTTTTACGTAACCCGGAACAGGTTTCCGAGGCCCTGCGTGGCAAGATTGCCGCTGCACTCGATGAACTGGGTTACATTCCCAATCGTGCGCCTGATATCCTCTCTAATGCCACCAGTCGCGCCATTGGTGTGCTGCTGCCCTCGTTGACCAACCAGGTCTTCTCGGAAGTGCTGCGTGGGATTGAAAGCGTCACCGATGCCTTCGGCTACCAGACGATGCTCGCGCACTACGGCTATAAGCCGGAAATGGAAGAAAAGCGTCTCGAATCCATGCTCTCATGGAACATTGATGGCCTGATTCTCACCGAACGTACCCATACCCCTCGCACGCTGAAAATGATCGAAGTTGCCGGTATCCCGGTGGTTGAACTGATGGACAGCCAGTCGCCGTGCCTCGATATCGCCGTCGGTTTTGATAACTTTGATGCCGCACGCCAGATGACCGCAGCGATTATTGCCCGCGGCCATCGCCACGTGGCGTATCTGGGGGCGCGTCTTGATGAACGTACTATCATCAAGCAAAAGGGATACGAACAGGCGATGCGCGATGCCGGCATGACGCCGTATAGCGTGATGGTTGAACAATCTTCGTCCTATTCGTCAGGGATCGAGCTGATGCGCCAGGCGCGTCGCGAATATCCGCAGCTCGATGGGATCTTCTGTACCAACGATGACCTTGCGGTCGGTGCCGCTTTTGAGTGTCAGCGCCTGGGATTGAAAATTCCGGACGATATGGCGATCGCCGGTTTCCACGGCCATGATATTGGGCAGGTGATGGAACCGCGGCTGGCCAGCGTGCTGACCCCGCGCGAGCGAATGGGACGCATTGGAGCCGAACGGCTGCTGGCCCGCATTCGGGGTGAAGTCGTGACGCCGAAGATGTTAGATTTAGGTTTCACATTGTCACCGGGCGGATCAATTTAGACTGACAAGTTTGAAGTAGATCACACATATTCATTTCTGGCACGAATGGTGATTGCTTATCCCTGAGTCCGGCATGACAATGTTACCGATAACAGTTACCCGTAACAATCAATCTGTATACGAGTCTTTCACGCTGTATTCTTGCAGCCAGTACGGCTTGGTATATGTGTCCAGTGGGAGGAAGCTTTGAGCACGACTAACCATGATCACCACGTCTATGTCCTGATGGGCGTTTCCGGCAGTGGTAAATCCGCTGTTGCCAGCGAAGTGGCGCATCAGCTGCATGCCGCGTTTCTCGATGGTGACTTTCTGCACCCGCGTAGCAACATCAACAAGATGGCCTCCGGCGAACCGTTAAACGACGATGATCGTACACCGTGGCTGCAGGCGCTGAACGACGCCGCTTTTGCCATGCAGCGTACAAATAAAGTCTCGCTGATCGTCTGTTCCGCTCTGAAAAAGAGCTATCGCGATATTCTTCGTAAGGGCAATCCGAATCTCTCTTTCGTCTACCTGAAAGGCGATTTCGACCTGATTGAAAGCCGTCTGAAAGCGCGTAAAGGCCATTTCTTTAAAACCCAGATGCTGGTGACCCAGTTTGAAACGCTGCAGGAACCAGGCGCAGACGAAGGCGATGTTTTAATCGTCGATATTGATCAATCGCTGGAAGGCGTGGTCGCGAGCACCATTGAGGTGATCAACAAAGGCAGTAACTAGTGAGTACATTAACGCTTGTTTTAACAGCAGTGGGCTCCGTTTTGCTGCTGCTGTTTTTAGTCATGAAGGCGCGTATGCATGCTTTCGTGGCTTTGATGGTGGTTTCTATTGGTGCCGGTCTCTTTTCCGGAATGCCGCTGGATAAAATTGCGGCGACGATGGAAAAAGGGATGGGCGGGACGCTGGGCTTCCTGGCGATCGTCGTGGCACTCGGGGCGATGTTTGGCAAGATTCTTCATGAAACCGGCGCTGTCGATCAGATTGCCGTCAAGATGTTGAAATCTTTCGGCCACAGCCGTGCTCATTACGCGATTGGCCTCGCCGGTCTTATCTGCGCGCTGCCGCTGTTTTTTGAAGTGGCGATCGTGCTGCTGATCAGCGTGGCCTTCTCCATGGCGCGCCATACCGGTACCAACCTGGTGAAACTGGTTATCCCGCTGTTTGCAGGCGTGGCGGCCGCGGCGGCGTTCCTGCTGCCCGGGCCGGCGCCGATGCTGCTGGCATCGCAAATGCATGCTGACTTTGGCTGGATGATCCTGATTGGTCTGTGTGCGGCGATTCCGGGAATGATTATCGCCGGGCCGCTGTGGGGCAACTTCATCAGCCGCTACGTTGAGCTGCATATTCCTGACGATATTAGCGAACCAAGCCTGGGTGAAGGCAAGATGCCGTCTTTTGCCTTTAGCCTGTCGCTGATTCTCCTGCCGCTGGTGCTGGTGGGGCTGAAAACCATCGCCGCGCGTTTTGTGCCGGTTGGCTCCAGCGCTTACGAATGGTTTGAGTTTATCGGCCATCCGTTCACCGCGATTCTGGTCGCATGTCTGGTGGCTATCTATGGTCTGGCGATACGTCAGGGGATGGCGAAAGATCGGGTGATGGAGATCTGCGGTCATGCGCTGCAGCCTGCGGGGATTATCCTGCTGGTTATCGGCGCCGGCGGCGTCTTCAAACAGGTGCTGGTTGACTCCGGCGTAGGGCCGGCGCTCGGTGAAGCGCTGACGGGCATGGGATTACCTATCGCCATTACCTGCTTCGTGCTGGCGGCGGCGGTGCGTATTATCCAGGGTTCTGCGACCGTTGCCTGCTTAACGGCCGTGGGGCTGGTCATGCCGGTCATCGAGCAGCTGAACTACAGCGGTGCGCAGATGGCGGCGCTCTCCATCTGTATCGCGGGCGGTTCCATCGTAGTGAGCCACGTGAACGACGCCGGTTTCTGGCTGTTCGGGAAATTTACCGGCGCCACCGAAGCGCAGACGCTGAAAACCTGGACGATGATGGAAACTATCCTCGGCACCACCGGTGCCATCGTCGGTATGATCGCGTTTACGTTGTTAAGCTAAACGCCGCTGAGATTGTCCGGCCGAGCGACGCGAGGCCGGGCAAATCGCCCCTCCAATAGCGCAAAAAAAACGTCTCTGCTGAGCGATGAGACGAAAGGATTAATCCTCATAAGGCCGTATCAGGCCTGGTTTTCTCCGCTTTCTCAACCGGCGCGATATCGCTAAATTTCTGCGCAGATCCATAATCCAGATCAATAAAAAAGCGGCGGAAAATATTCCCTTCCCACGACCATTTCCCCGATAATCTTTGCGGTTTTTCTGGGTACCGATGTCGGCAGAAACTGCGTTCAATAAGTTGCTTTTCTGATTGCCGCGCAATCATTGATTAATTTCACTTGCGACTTTAGCAGCATTTTGTAATGTGAGGGATGATCCAGCAGGAAACTGGCTAGGCACAAACAGCACACATCTCCCAGGAAATACGTTATGAAAAATGTTGGTTTTATCGGCTGGCGCGGAATGGTCGGCTCTGTACTCATGCAACGCATGGTTGAAGAGCGCGACTTCGACGCCATTCGCCCTGTTTTTTTCTCCACCTCTCAGCTGGGGCAGCCGGCTCCCTCTTTTGGTGGCAGCACCGGCGGTACGCTGCAGGACGCGTTTGATCTGGACGCGCTGAAGGCACTGGACATTATTGTGACCTGCCAGGGCGGGGATTATACCAACGACGTGTATCCGAAGCTGCGTGAAAGCGGCTGGCAGGGTTACTGGATTGACGCCGCCTCTTCGCTGCGCATGAAAGACGACGCCATCATTATTCTTGATCCGGTAAACCAGGATGTGATTACCGCCGGTCTGAATAATGGCGTGAAAACGTTTGTTGGCGGCAACTGTACCGTCAGCCTGATGCTGATGTCCCTCGGCGGCCTGTTTGCCCAGGATCTCGTGGAGTGGGTGAGCGTGGCCACTTACCAGGCGGCATCCGGCGGCGGGGCGCGCCACATGCGTGAGCTGCTGACCCAGATGGGCCAGCTGCATAGCCACGTGGCGACAGAGCTGGCGAACCCGGCGTCCGCCATTCTGGATATCGAACGCAAAGTGACGGCGCTGACCCGCAGCGGCGACCTGGCGGTGGATAACTTTGGCGTGCCGCTGGCAGGCAGTCTGATCCCATGGATCGACAAGCAGCTGGATAACGGCCAGAGCCGCGAAGAGTGGAAAGGTCAGGCTGAGACAAACAAAATTCTCGCCACCTCGTCAGTCATTCCGGTCGATGGCCTGTGTGTACGCGTTGGCGCGCTGCGCTGCCACAGCCAGGCGTTTACTATCAAACTGAAAAAAGATGTCTCTATCCCGACCGTGGAAGAACTGCTGGCCGCACACAACCCGTGGGCCAAAGTCGTACCGAACGATCGTGATATTACGATGCGTGAGCTGACCCCGGCCGCCGTCACCGGCACCCTGACCACGCCAGTGGGTCGTCTGCGTAAGCTGAATATGGGGCCGGAATACCTGTCGGCTTTCACCGTCGGTGACCAGCTCTTGTGGGGCGCCGCCGAGCCACTGCGACGCATGTTGCGCCAGCTGGCTTGATAACTGGATGAACAAAAAAGGGGGTGTTTTACACCTCCTTTTTTTTGCGTAATACAAGGAGTACACGCGGATGTCAGATTTTTCCAACGGAGGTAAGACAGCCTTGGCTATGCTTTAAGTAAGGAACGACAACGTTGCCTTACCTGAAGGTGGGACGGAGCAGGAGGATGCACAGTGTGCTGCACCGTTCAGGTCAAAAAAAGTCGCCAGATACAGGAAAGGGCGACACTTACAACAGGATGAAACCATGTCTAATCGTATCGATAGAGACGTGATTAATGCGCTTATTTCCGGCCATTTTGCGGATCCCTTTTCCGTACTTGGCATGCATCAAACCGATGCCGGGCTGGAAGTACGCGCATTATTACCCGATGCCACCGATGTATGGGTTATTGAACCGAAAACCGGGCGCAAAGTCGGCAAGCTCGAATGCCTCGACTCACGCGGATTCTTTAGCGGCGTTCTGCCGCGGCGAAAAAATCCTTTTCGTTACCAGCTGGCGGTCACCTGGCATGGCCAGCAAAATCTGATTGACGACCCTTATCGCTTTGGTCCGCTGCTGCAGGATCTTGATGTCTGGCTGCTGTCAGAAGGGACCCATTTGCGGCCTTATGAAACGCTGGGGGCGCACGCCGACACGATGGACGGCGTCACCGGCACGCGCTTTTCCGTCTGGGCGCCGAACGCCCGTCGGGTTTCCGTTGTCGGGCAGTTCAACTACTGGGATGGCCGCCGCCATCCGATGCGCCTGCGCAAAGAGTCCGGCATCTGGGAGCTGTTTGTGCCTGGGGCGCATAATGGCCAGCTGTATAAATTTGAACTGATTGACGCCCACGGCCATCTGCGCGTGAAGTCTGACCCTTATGCTTTTGAAGCGCAGATGCGTCCGGAAAGCGCCTCGCTTATCTGCAGTCTGCCGGAAAAGATCGAACAGCCGCAGTCCCGTAAACAGGCCAATCAGTTTGATGCACCGATTTCGATTTATGAAGTCCATCTGGGATCCTGGCGTCGCCATACCGATAACAACTTCTGGCTGAGCTACCGCGAACTGGCCGATCAACTGGTGCCCTACGCGAAGTGGATGGGCTTCACCCATCTGGAGCTGCTGCCGGTAAACGAACATCCGTTCGACGGCAGCTGGGGCTATCAGCCGACCGGGCTGTACGCGCCGACCCGCCGCTTTGGCACCCGTGAAGACTTCCGCTACTTCCTGAATGCCGCCCATGCCGCGGGTCTGAACGTCATTCTCGACTGGGTGCCGGGCCACTTCCCGTCGGATGACTTTGCGCTGGCATCGTTCGACGGTACCGCGCTGTATGAACACAGCGACCCGCGTGAAGGTTATCACCAGGACTGGAATACGCTGATCTACAACTACGGTCGCCGGGAAGTCAGCAACTTCCTGGTCGGTAACGCGCTGTACTGGATTGAACGCTTCGGGATCGACGCCCTGCGCGTGGATGCGGTAGCGTCAATGATCTACCGCGACTACAGCCGCAAAGAGGGTGAGTGGGTGCCCAATGAGTACGGTGGCCGGGAAAACCTCGAAGCGATCGAGTTCCTGCGCAATACCAACCGCGTGCTCGGCGAGCAGACGCCGGGAGCGGTCACGATGGCGGAGGAGTCCACCGACTTCGCCGGGGTTTCACGACCGTCTTCAACGGGCGGTCTTGGCTTCTGGTTCAAATGGAACCTCGGCTGGATGCATGACACCCTCGACTACATGAAGCTCGATCCCATCTATCGTCGTCATCATCACGACAAGATGACCTTCGGGATGCTCTACAACTACACCGAAAACTTCGTCCTGCCGCTGTCACACGATGAAGTGGTTCACGGCAAAAAATCGATTCTTGACCGGATGCCCGGCGATGCCTGGCAGAAGTTTGCCAACCTGCGCGCCTACTACGGCTGGATGTTTGCTTTCCCGGGGAAAAAACTGCTGTTTATGGGCAATGAATTTGCCCAGGGGCGGGAATGGAACCACGACGGTAGCCTGGACTGGCATCTGCTGGAAGGCGGCGATAACTGGCATCACGGCGTCCAGCGCCTGGTACGCGATCTGAACCATACCTATCGTCACCATAAAGCGCTGCACGAGCTGGATTTTGACCCCTATGGCTTTGAATGGCTGGTGGTGGACGATCATGAGCGCTCGGTATTTGTCTTCGTCCGTCGCGATAAGGCCGGCAATGAGATTATCGTTGCCAGCAACTTCACGCCGGTGCCGCGTCACGGCTATCGGTTCGGGATTAACCAGCCAGGGCGCTGGCGTGAAGAGCTGAACACCGACTCGATGCATTACCACGGTAGCAACACCGGTAACGGCGGCATCGTGGAAAGTGAGGACATCGCCAGTCACGGGCGTGAGCATTCTCTCTCGATTACGCTACCGCCGCTGGCGACCGTCTGGCTGGTACGGGAGGCAGAATGACGACACTGGCGGCCGGAAAACCCTCGCCATTGGGGGCAAGCTATGACGGAAAGGGGGTGAATTTCACGCTCTTTTCCGCCCATGCCGAGCGAGTGGAGCTCTGCGTGTTTGATGCACAAGGCAATGAGCAGCGGTTCGATTTACCTGCGCGCACGGGCAATATCTGGCACGGCTGGCTTCCTGCCGCCGGGCCGGGTCTGCTCTACGGCTACCGTGTGCATGGGCCGTGGGATCCGGCGCAGGGGCACCGCTTTAATCCGGCCAAACTGCTGCTCGACCCGTGCTGTCACCGGGTTGAGGGCGTACTGCCCGATGATGAGCGTCTCCACGGAGGCGATCTTTTTCCCGATCATCGTGACAGCGCGGCGATTGCGCCAAAGTCGCAGGTTGTGGATCTGCGTTACAACTGGCAGAACGATGCGCCGCCGGGGACCCCCTGGGGCCAGACGGTTATCTATGAGGCCCATGTTAAAGGGCTGACCTGGCTGCATCCCGGGCTGCCGGAGTCGATTCGCGGCACCTATAAAGCGCTGGGTCACCCGGTGATGATCGATTACTTCAGGACCCTTGGTATTACGGCGCTGGAGCTGATGCCGGTGGCGCAGTTTGCCAGCGAACCGCGCCTGCAGAGAATGGGGTTAAGCAACTACTGGGGCTATAACCCAATGGCGATGTACGCGCTCGATCCGCGCTATGCCAGCGAGCCTGCGCGTGCGCTGGATGAGTTTCGCGATGCGGTAAAGGCGCTGCACGCGGCGGGTATTGAAGTGATCCTCGACGTAGTGCTGAACCACAGTGCTGAAATTGATCTTGAAGGGCCGACCTTCTCTTTGCGCGGAATCGATAACCGTAACTATTATTGGATCAGAGAAGACGGGGATTACTACAACTGGACCGGCTGTGGAAATACGCTCAATCTCAGCCAGCCGGACGTGGTGGAGTATGCCCGCCAGTGTCTGCGGTTTTGGGTCGATGAGTGCCACGTCGATGGTTTTCGCTTTGATTTGGCCTCGGTGATGGGACGCACGCCGGAATTTCGCCAGGATGCGCCGCTGTTTGAAGCGATCCGTAACGATCCGCAGCTGGCGGCCGTGAAGCTGATTGCTGAACCCTGGGATATTGGCGCCGGTGGCTATCAGGTGGGGAACTTCCCACCGCTGTTTGCCGAATGGAATGACCATTTTCGCGATGTCGCCAGGCGCTTCTGGTTACAACAAAGCGTCTCATTGGGCGAGTTTGCCCGGCGTTTTGCTGCGTCCAGCGATCTCTTTTCGCGTAACGGTCGCCAGCCCGCTGCGGCGGTGAACCTGATCACCGCCCACGATGGCTTCACCCTGCGCGACTGCGTTTGTTTCAATCAGAAACATAATGAGGCGAATGGTGAAGAGAATCGCGATGGGACTAACAATAACTACAGCAGCAATCATGGTATAGAGGGAACAGGGGGGAGTCTTGATGTGCTTGAGCGGCGTCGGGACAGCGTTCATGCCCTGCTCTCGACGCTGCTGCTGGCGCAGGGCACGCCGATGCTGCTGGCGGGTGACGAGCATGGTCATAGCCAGCACGGCAACAATAACGCCTATTGTCAGGACAACGCATTGACCTGGCTTGACTGGAACCAGGCAAATAGCGGGCTGACGGCATTTACCGCCGCGCTCATTCATCTGCGTCGATGCATACCGGCATTAACCAGTAACCACTGGTGGCAGGAAGGGGACGGCAATGTTGTTTGGCTAAACCAGTATGCGCAACCGTTAACTGCCGATGAATGGCAGCACGGCACCGCGCGTCTGCAAATTTTGCTGTCTGGCCGTTGGTTAATGACGGTGAATGCCACCCCAGAGGTGGCACATATGGAATTACCTGAGGGGGAGTGGCACGCCGTTCCTCCTTTCGCCGGAGAGGATAATCCGGTCGTCATGGCTGTCTGGCATGGGCCCGCGCACGGAGTGTGCGTATTTCAAAGGTCGTAAGCCCTGAAGCTTCCGGTTGCACTCGCGGCCGCTGCGCGGTGAGAGGGACAGGAAGGCTGGGATGTCAAAAGGAGTTAATCATGGTTAGGCTAGAAAAGAACGATCCGTTGATGCTGGCGCGTCAGCTCCCCATCAAAACCGTTGCGTTGATTCTTGCGGGTGGACGCGGTACCCGGCTTAAGGACTTAACTATTAAGCGTGCAAAACCGGCTGTCCATTTCGGCGGTAAGTTTCGCATAATTGATTTCGCATTATCTAACTGCATTAACTCAGGTATTCGCCGCATCGGCGTCATCACCCAGTATCAATCGCACACTCTGGTGCAACATATCCAACGCGGCTGGTCGTTTTTCAGCGAAGAAATGAACGAGTTCGTCGATTTACTGCCAGCGCAACAGCGGGTGCATGGCGAAAACTGGTATCGCGGCACGGCGGATGCGGTGACGCAGAACCTCGATATCATTCGTCGCTACAAAGCGGAGTATGTGGTGATCCTCGCCGGCGATCATATTTACAAGCAAGACTACTCGCGCATGTTGATCGATCACGTCGAAAAAGGGGCTCGCTGCACCGTGGCCTGTATGCCGGTGCCCATCGAAGAGGCATCCGCCTTTGGCGTTATGGCGGTGGATGAAAGCGATAAAATTATCCAATTCGTCGAAAAACCGGCGACGCCGCCGGCGATGCCGAGCGATGAGACCAAATCGCTGGCCAGCATGGGGATCTATGTCTTTGATGCGGATTATCTTTATGAACTGCTGACTGAAGATGATAACGACGAAAACTCCAGCCACGATTTCGGCAAAGATATTATTCCGAAGATAACCGAAGCTGGCATGGCTTATGCACATCCATTCCCGCTCTCCTGCGTGCAGTCTGACCCGGATGCGGAACCGTACTGGCGCGATGTGGGTACGCTTGAAGCCTACTGGAAAGCGAACCTGGACCTGGCTTCGGTGACGCCGGAGCTGGACATGTATGATCAGAACTGGCCGATTCGCACCCATATGGAGTCTCTGCCGCCCGCGAAGTTCGTTCAGGACCGCTCGGGGAGTCACGGTATGACGTTGAACTCGCTGGTTTCCGGCGGCTGTATTATCTCCGGCTCCGTGGTGGTGCAATCGGTGCTGTTCCCGCGCGTGCGCGTGAATTCATTCTGTAATATTGATTCGGCAGTCTTATTGCCAGAAGTGTGGGTGGGGCGCTCATGCCGCCTGCGCCGCTGCGTAATCGATCGTGCCTGCGTGATTCCTGAGGGCATGGTGATCGGCGAACACGCGGAAGAGGATGCGCGTCGGTTCTACCGTTCAGAGGAAGGCATCGTGCTGGTTACGCGTGATATGTTGCGGAAGTTGGGGCATAAACAGGAGCGATAATGCAGGTCTTACATGTATGTTCAGAGATGTTCCCGCTGTTAAAAACCGGCGGTCTGGCGGATGTGATCGGCGCGCTACCTGCGGCGCAAATCGCTGAAGGTATTGATACGCGCGTGCTGCTGCCGGCGTTCCCGGACATTCGCCGTGGCGTCACCGATGCGCAGGTGGTGACGCGGCGGGATACTTTTGCCGGACGCATGACGCTGCTGTTTGGTCACTATAACGGCGTGGGGATCTATTTGATTGATGCCCCGCATCTCTACGACCGCCCAGGGAGCCCTTACCACGATACCAACCAACATGCTTACACCGACAACGTGCTGCGTTTTGCGCTGCTGGGTTGGGTAGGTAGCGAGATGGCCTGCGGGCTGGACCCTTTCTGGCGTCCTGATGTCGTGCATGCTCACGACTGGCATGCGGGCCTGACTCCAGCCTATCTGGCCGCGCGTGGACGACCGGCGAAATCGGTCTTTACGGTACACAATCTGGCCTATCAGGGGATGTTCTACTCCTGGCACATGAATGAGATCGAACTGCCGTGGTCGTTCTATAACATGCATGGCCTGGAGTTCAACGGCCAGATCTCGTTCCTCAAGTCCGGGCTCTATTACGCCGATCATATTACGGCGGTCAGTCCGACCTACGCGCGGGAAATAACCGAACCGCAATTTGCCTACGGCATGGAAGGGCTGCTGCGTCAGCGCCAGCACGAGGGGCGGCTATCGGGGATCCTGAACGGCGTGGATGCGGGCATCTGGAACCCGGAGAGTGACCTGCTGTTGGCGTCGCGTTATGACCGCGATCGCCTTGAGGACAAAGCGGAGAACAAGCGCCAGCTGCAAATCGCGATGGGGCTGAAAGTAGACGACAAAGCCCCGCTGTTCGCCGTGGTCAGCCGTTTGACCAGCCAGAAAGGGCTGGATTTAGTTCTCGAAGCGCTGCCGGGCCTGCTTGAGCAGGGGGGGCAACTGGCGCTGCTTGGCGCAGGGGACCCGGTACTCCAGGAAGGTTTCCTCGCTGCGGCCGCCGAGCATCCGGGCAAAGTCGGCGTGCAGATTGGTTATCACGAGGCCTTCTCACACCGCATCATGGGGGGCGCCGACGTGATTCTGGTTCCCAGCCGTTTTGAGCCCTGTGGCTTAACACAACTGTATGGCCTGAAGTACGGCACGCTGCCGCTGGTGCGGCGTACCGGTGGTCTGGCGGATACCGTGACCGACAGTTCGCTGGAAAATCTGGCCGATGGCGTGGCCAGCGGTTTTGTCTTTGAGGACAGCAATGCACTATCGCTGCTGCGGGCAATTCGGCGCGCGTTCGTGCTGTGGTCGCGCCCGTCGCTCTGGCGTTACGTTCAGCGTCAGGCGATGAATATGGATTTTAGCTGGCAGGTCGCGGCGCACTCTTATCGCGAACTTTATCAACGCTTGCTGTAACCACAGGAGTCATTGCGATGAATGTACCCTTTAGCTATGCATCACCCACGCTGAGCGTTGAGGCGTTAAAGCACTCTATTGCCTATAAGCTGATGTTTATCATTGGTAAAGATCCGGCCATCGCCAATAAGCATGAGTGGCTCAACGCCACGCTGTTTGCCGTCCGCGACCGTATGGTGGAGCGCTGGCTGCGCTCGAATCGCGCTCAGCTTTCTCAAGAAGTACGCCAGGTTTATTACCTGTCGATGGAATTTCTGATTGGCCGTACGCTTTCGAACGCCTTGCTGTCGTTGGGCATCTACGAAGATGTGAACAGCGCGCTGGAAGAGATGGGGCTGAACCTTGAAGAGCTGATTGACGAAGAGAATGACCCGGGGCTGGGCAATGGTGGTCTTGGGCGCCTGGCCGCCTGTTTCCTCGACTCGCTGGCGGCGCTGGGCCTGCCTGGCCGTGGTTACGGTATCCGCTATGACTACGGGATGTTTAAGCAAAACATCGTTGACGGGCGGCAGAAAGAGTCCCCGGATTACTGGCTCGAATACGGCAACCCGTGGGAATTTGAACGGCATAATACGCGTTACAAAGTGCGCTTTGGCGGACGCATTCAGCAGGAAGGTAAACAGGCGCGCTGGGTTGAAACCGAAGAGATCCTGGCGGAAGCCTACGATCAGATTATCCCGGGCTTTGATACCGACGCGACCAACACGCTCCGTCTGTGGAGCGCCCAGGCCAGCAGCGAGATTAACCTCGGTAAATTTAATCAGGGTGATTACTTCGCGGCGGTAGAAGATAAAAACCATTCCGAAAACGTCTCCCGGGTACTGTATCCGGACGACTCGACCTACTCCGGGCGCGAGCTGCGTCTGCGGCAGGAATATTTCCTTGTCTCCGCGACGGTGCAGGATATTCTCAACCGCCATTATCAGCTGCATAAAACCTTTGCTAACCTGGCAGACAAAATTGCGATTCACCTCAACGACACCCATCCGGTGCTGTCGATTCCGGAGCTGATGCGCCTGCTGATTGACGAGCATAAGTTCGGCTGGGATGAGGCGTTTGAAGTCACCTGCCAGGTCTTCTCCTACACCAACCATACGTTGATGAGTGAAGCGCTCGAGACCTGGCCTGTCGATATGCTGGGGAAAATTCTGCCGCGCCATTTGCAGATTATTTTCGAGATCAATGACTACTTCCTGAAGACGCTGCAGGAGCAGTATCCCAATGATACCGCGCTGCTGAGTCGCACGTCGATTATCGACGAATCCAACGGCCGTCGCGTGCGCATGGCATGGCTGGCGGTGGTGATTAGTCATAAGGTGAACGGCGTTTCCGAACTGCACTCCCGGCTGATGGTGGAGTCGTTGTTTGCCGACTTCGCGACGATTTTCCCGATGCGCTTTATTAACGTCACTAACGGCGTGACGCCGCGCCGCTGGCTGGCGCTGGCGAATCCGCCGTTGTCGAAGGTGCTGGACGAGAACATCGGCCGTACCTGGCGTACCGATCTGAGCCAGCTCAAGGAGCTGGAGCAGCATATTGACTATCCGACGGTGAATCAGGCCGTACGTCAGGCGAAGCTGGAGAACAAGCAGCGGCTGGCAAACGTGATTGCCCATCAGCTGAATGTGGTGGTGAACCCGAAAGCGCTGTTTGACGTGCAAATCAAACGTATCCACGAATACAAACGTCAGCTGATGAACGTCCTGCACGTCATTACCCGCTACAACCGTATTAAGGCCGATCCTGACGCCGAATGGGTGCCGCGCGTGAATATCTTTGCGGGTAAAGCCGCCTCCGCTTATTACATGGCCAAGCACATTATTCACCTCATTAACGATGTGGCGGCGGTGGTGAACAACGATCCGCAGATTGGCGATAAGCTAAAAGTGGTGTTTGTCCCGAACTACAGCGTTAGCCTTGCGCAGCTGATTATTCCGGCGGCGGATCTTTCTGAGCAGATCTCGCTGGCAGGTACGGAAGCTTCCGGAACCAGTAATATGAAATTTGCGCTTAACGGCGCCTTGACCATCGGTACCCTGGACGGCGCGAACGTCGAGATGCTGGAGCACGTGGGCGAGGATAATATTTTTATCTTCGGCAATACCGCGGAACAGGTGGAGGCGTTGCGTCGTAACGGCTACAAGCCGCGGGAATTTTACGAACAGGATCCGGAACTGCATCAGGCGCTGACGCAAATCGGTACCGGACTGTTCAGCCCGTCGGAGCCGGGTCGCTATCGCGATCTGCTGGATTCGCTGATCAACTTCGGTGACCATTATCAGGTGCTGGCTGATTACCGTAGCTATGTGGATTGCCAGGATAAGGTGGATGAGCTGTATCGTCATCCGGAAGAGTGGGCGATGAAAGCGATGCATAATATCGCCAACATGGGCTATTTCTCTTCTGACCGTACGATTCAGGAATACGCCGACCATATCTGGCATATCGACCCGGTAAGGCTGTAGCCGGTTACGCAGTGAAAACGGGGCCACAGGCCCCGTTTTTTATGCATTCTATGCGTAAACTCCCCGCAGGCGCAGGTTGTGGTGGCTTACGACGCCAGCGAAAGCTCAGACTTTCCCGCGTGCTGCGCCAGCCATTCGCCGATCCGCGCCTGCTGCTGGTCATTCAGCCACATGCCCTGTTTCGTCCGGCGCCAGATGGCATCCTCAAGAGTGCGTACCCACTCATGCTCCACCAGGTATTTCAGCTCGGCTTCATAGAACTCATGGCCAAAATCTTCACCCAAATCCGCTATCGATGCCGCCTCTGCGAGGATCAGCTCGCTGTTGCTGCCGTAGGTGCGGGCATAGTGACGCGCCATCGATTCGCTGATAAATGAGAACCGGCGGCGCAGTTTGGCCGCGTAATCGTCGCGGTCACCGTCGATATCCCCGCCGGGCAGCACCGCGGTTTTGGTCCAGGCCGGACCGATGCCTTTGTAGTAGGGCGTCAGTTTTTCCAGCGCGTGCTCGGCCAGCTTGCGATAGGTCGTCAGCTTGCCGCCAAATACCGACAGCAGCGGCGCCTGGCCCTGTTCGTCATGGATATCCAGGGTGTAATCGCGGGTAATCGCCTGCGGCGAATCCGATTCATCGTCGCACAGCGGACGGACGCCGGAGTAGGTCCAGACGATATCGTCACGGGACAGCGTCTTTTTGAAGTGTGCGTTATAGGCGTTCAGCAGATAGTTGATCTCGTTGTCATCGATCGCCACTTTCTGCGGATCGCCGTTGTACTCAACGTCGGTGGTACCGATTATCGAGAACTCATCCATCCATGGGATCACGAACACAATGCGTTTGTCTTCGTTTTGCAGAATGTAGGCCTGCTTCTGGGTGTGCACGCGCGGCACCACAATATGGCTGCCCTTAATCAAGCGAATGCCGTACGGTGAGCGCAGGTGCATCCCTTCGTCAAAGAAGTGTTTGACCCACGGGCCGGTCGCATTGACCAGGCCACGGGCCTGCCAGGTGAATTTCTCGCCGGTATCGATATCCTCCGCCTCGACAATCCACAGGCCGTTTTCACGTTTCGCCGAAATTGCCCGGGTACGGGTCCGGACCTCGCCACCTTTGCGTACCACCATCTGCGCGTTAGCCAGTACCAGACGCGCATCGTCGACCCAGCAGTCGGAATATTCGAAACCGCGCACGATTTCAGGTTTTAATACCGATTCTGCGCCAAATCGCAAGCCGGTTGAGCCGGGTAAGCTGGTACGTTTCCCCAGGTGATCGTACATAAACAGACCAATACGGATCATCCATGCCGGACGCAGGTGCGGGCGATGCGGCAGACGAAAGCGCATCGGAAAGGCGAGATGCGGCGCCATTTTTAACAGCACTTCACGTTCGGCCAGCGCTTCGCTGACGAGGCGGAATTCGTAGTGTTCGAGGTAGCGCAGCCCGCCGTGAATCAGCTTCGAACTGGCGCTGGAAGTGGCGCAGGCGAGATCGCGTGCTTCCAGCATCAGTACGGATAAACCACGCCCGGCGGCGTCTGCCGCGATACCGGCACCGTTGATGCCTCCCCCTATCACAATCAGATCTTTGGTTTCCACGTTCGCTACCTCTGGCACTTTCGTTTAAGCTCATAAATGTTCGTTATCGCTCAATATAGCAAACAAACGCGCCATTGGTAACATCAAAAAAACATTTCAGAGTGATGCGTGTAACATATTGGCGTTTATTTCCCGTCTGACGGTAAACTAGGCAGTAGAATCATGGCCGGTAACGGGTCAGCAATATCATTCCGCTATATAGAGAAAGAGCACATGGACCACTTTGAATGTATCAATGTTGAAGAAGCGCACCAGAAACTGCATCAGGCAATGGCGGTGCTGGTGGATATCCGCGATCCGCAGAGTTTTGCGATGGGACATACGCCGGGTGCGTTTCATCTGACCAACGATACGCTGGGCGCGTTCATGCGCGATAACGACGTTGACACCGCGGTGATGGTGATGTGTTACCACGGCAATAGCAGTAAAGGCGCCGCGCAGTATCTGCTACAGCAGGGCTATGACAAGGTTTACAGCGTGGATGGCGGGTTCGATGCGTGGCATCGTCATTTCCCGGCGGAAGTGGAACATGGCGCGCTTTAAGCGTTAGCACGTCATACCGTTATTCCCGTCTTGTTTCAGATGGCATGGCTGCGGATGTGTTGTTCAAGGACGTCCCGGGCGCGCCACTCCTGCAAACTCGTATATACTAGCCCCCTTTGTGTGGAATAAGCGATCCGCTGTATGTTAATGATTACCTCTTTTGCTAACCCGCGTGTGGCCCAGGCGTTTGTCGACTACATGGCGACACAGGGCGTTATCCTGACCATTCAGCAGCATGATCAGAGCGATGTCTGGCTGGCCGATGAGAGTCAGGCCGGGCGGGTGCAGGCTGAACTGGCTCGCTTCCTGGAAAACCCTGCCGATCCGCGTTATCTGGCGGCCAGCTGGCAATCCGGGCACACCAATAGCGGGCTGCGCTACCAGCGCTTTCCCTTTTTTGCCACCCTGCGCCACAACGCCGGGCCGTTTACATGGGCGATTCTGCTCGTCTGCATTGCGGTCTTTGCGCTGCAAAATATCCTCGGCGACCAGCCGGTAATGTTGCTGCTGGCCTGGCCGTATGACCCGTCGCTGAAATTTGAAGTCTGGCGCTACTTTAGCCATGCTTTCATGCACTTCTCGCTGATGCATATCCTGTTTAACCTGCTATGGTGGTGGTACCTTGGCGGGGCGGTGGAGAAACGCATCGGCAGCGGCAAGCTGGTGGTCATTACCGTCATTAGCGCCTTGTTAAGCGGGTTTATTCAGCACCAGTTTAGCGGCCCCTGGTTTGGTGGGTTATCCGGCGTCGTGTATGCGCTGATGGGCTATGTCTGGCTGCGTGGAGAACGGGATCCGCAAAGCGGCATCTATTTGCAGCGTGGCTTGATACTCTTCTCTTTAGTGTGGTTAATTGCTGGATGGTTTGATGTTTTTGGCATGTCGATTGCGAACGGTGCGCATGTGGCGGGTCTCCTGACCGGGCTGGCGATGGCGTTTGTCGATACGCAACATGTGCGAAAGCGAACATAGGGCCGTCTTACCCGGCTCTCTGCAACGACAGCGCCTTTATGCGAGTCTTATAATCCCAGGGATATTTCATGAAACAAACACAACGTCATGACGCCATTATCGAGCTGGTAAAAAAACAGGGATATGTCAGTACGGAAGAGCTGGTTGAGCAGTTTGCCGTCAGCCCACAGACCATTCGTCGTGACCTGAACGACCTCGCCGAACAGAAGATGATCCTGCGCCACCACGGCGGAGCCGCGCTGCCTTCCAGTTCGGTAAATACCTCCTGGCACGACAGGAAGGCCACCCAGACGCAGGAAAAAGAGCGTATTGCCCGCAAGGTGGCCAGCCAAATCCCCGATGGCGCGACGCTGTTTATCGATATCGGCACCACGCCGGAAGCGGTTGCACATGCGCTGCTGGAGCATAACGATCTGCGTATCGTCACCAACAACCTGAACGTGGCCACCACGCTGATGGTGAAAGAGGATTTCCGCATTATTCTGGCGGGCGGCGAGCTGCGCAGTCGGGATGGCGGCATTATCGGCGAGGCGACGCTGGACTTTATCTCCCAGTTTCGCCTTGATTTCGGCATTCTCGGTATCAGCGGCGTAGACAGCGACGGTTCGCTGCTGGAGTTTGATTACCACGAAGTTCGCACCAAACGCGCGATTATTGAAAACTCGCGCCACGTGATGCTGGTAGTGGATCACTCGAAATTTGGCCGCAATGCGATGGTGAATATGGGCAGCATCAGCATGGTCGATGCGGTCTACACCGATGTGATGCCGCCGGCAGGCGTACTGAAGGTGATTACGGACAACAACCTTCAGCTGGAACTGTGCTAAACGGCGTTAAACGCCGTATCCCATCATTTTAAGCAGCCGCTGGGCGTGCTGTACCGCATCCTGGCGGTGGGCGACTCCCAGCTTCTGATACAGATTACGAATGTGGGTTTTAATGGTCGTGGCCGCCACGTCCAGCTCACCGGCAATCTGTTCGTTGCTGTAGCCGGAATAGATCAGCCCCAGTACCTGCCATTCACGCTGGGTCAGCGGGCTGGTGCGAATCAGTTCCGGGACTTCCGGATGACTCAGTAGCCGTTCGACAAAGCCCTCATCAAAGTGGGCAAACTTGTGGCGATGATGCTGGTTGATATCGCGCAGGATGCGCTGGGCGCGATGCTGTTCCAGCTCCGGCAGCGTATTAAGCTGAATCAGCTGGCGCAGCTGCTGCGCCATGGCTTCGCCTTCAATCACAAAGTGGTTGATAAACCCGGTGCGGTTGGCGAGTGCGAGCGCCTCCAGCAGGACTTTTTGCGCTTCGCTTTTCCGTCCCGCCTGCCAGTAAAGCTGGTTGAGCAGCAGCAGGTTGCGGTTAATATCGCTCATCAAACGCAAAGAGCGGGCATTGTCGTTCAACTCTTCCAGCACCATTTCCGCCGAGTCAAAATCACCCAGCAGAATTTGCGCCCGGGCAATGTTGCGCCACTGACTTTGCAGGAAGTGGTTATTGGCGAATTCCGGTTTCGGCGTCTGGCGCAGCCAGTTGGCGGCCGCGGCTTTATCACCGACCATCTGCCAGTAGATCACCCGGACTTTATCGGCGTTTGATACCCAGTCGCTATGATAGTGACCATTACCGAGCAGGTTCTCCAGGCGGTTGAGGTGGCTGCGGGCGTTATCCAGATCGCCGCGGGCCAGCGAGCACTGCACCATCAGGGCCAGACACTGCAGCTGCTGCTGCGGCTGATAGCTTGACAGGACATCCATGCCATTACGTGCGGACGCTTCCGCTTCATCCAGCCGCGCCCAGGCCCACAGCAGCTGTGAGCGAATACGTAGCAGGAATTCATGCATCGGCAGCTGCTCGAGATGCTGTTCGCGGATAAGCTGGAAAGCTTTCTCCTGCACTTCCCAGGCGGCCTGCAGGAAGCCCTGGGCAAAGAGAATCTCGCTTTGCTGGATCATGCTCCACAGCGCGTAGTGCCAGATATCGTGGCGGCGGGCCATCTGTTCCGTCTGTTGCATGACCGCCAGAGATTTACTTAACTGGCCTTTACAATGCAGCACTTCACCGTGGACCGATGTCGCAACAATTCGGCTATAGTAGCTGGCCAACGGCAGCTCTTCTAACGCGACCATGGCCAGACGCTCGGCCTCTTCCTGATCGCCCGCATTAATGGCCACCTGTGCACGCAGGGCGTTGAAATCGCCATGCATCGCGGTATCCATTTTCATGTCCATCTCCTGCTCGGCGCGCGCCAGCAGGGTGTTGACTTCGCTGTAACGGTGCTGGCTTTGCATCAGCCAGGCCTGCAGCAGGAGCAGACGCGGATTTTCCAGCAGGTTTGACCACGGCAGCGCCGCCAGCGATTGTTCGAGCAGTCCCAGTTCGCTGTGGTTAAACATGCCCCAGGCATGATTCAGTAAAATATCGCGCAGCATTTTCGCATCGCCGGCCGCCAGCGCATGATGAATGGCTTCACTCGGGAAGCCCAGAGCCATCCAGCCTTCGGCGGCAGAGCGGTGAATTTCAGGTAATTCGGTTGCCAGCTCCCACTGGCAGCGCTGGCGCAGGAAATTGCCAAACAGGGGGTGATAGCGGAACCATTCGCCGGAATCGTCCATCCGCTGCATGAACAGGCCCTGACGTTCAATCTCTTCCAGCTGCATTTGCCCGTTTTCTTCCCCGGTCACGCGAACGATGAGCGCATCGTTCATTGAACGCAGCAGCGAGCTTTTCAGCAAAACGTTACGCGTCCGCGCGTCGACATTATCCAGGACCTCATCCACCAGATAATCGGAGAGATGGCTGGCATTAATACCGGCAAGACGACGGGCTGAGTGGTGGGCGGAGGAGTTATTCTGGCGGGCGGACAGAGCAATAAGCTGAAGCGCCGTGGCCCAGCCGGCGACGTCGTCGCACAGCCTGCTGCTGTCTTCAGCTTCAATCGGCGAAGCCAGACGACAGTCGAAAAAGAGTTTTGCTTCCTGATGGGTAAATGCCAGCTGTTGGCTGCCGATTTCCAGCAGCTGATCGCGCACGCGCAGGTTGGCAATGCCGAGCTGCGGCAGGTTACGCGAGAGCACCACCAGGGTCATATTCTCCGGTTGATGACGGAGGAAGAAGCGCATCGCATCGTGAATCACCGGATTGTTGATCAGATGATAATCATCAATCACCAGATACAGCGGGCGCTGCCAGTCGGCAAGCTCAATAAACAGCTGCGCGAAAAGCGAGGGCAGGCTGGCATACTGGCGTTTCTGCACCATGGTTTCGCTGGCCACGCAGTGGCCGCCGGTAGCCTGTTGAACAGAGGCGATCAGATAACTGGCAAAACGCTCCTGTTGGTTATCGCCTTCATCCAGCGAAAACCAGCCAAGTTCATTTTTCCCCGCCGCCCACTGAGAGATGAGCGTTGTCTTGCCGTACCCAGCGGGGCTGGTGACCAACACGAGACGGTAATTGTTCGCGCCGGAAAGTTTAGCCAGCAATCGCTCGCGAACCACGGTGTGTTCAAGGCGGACTGGGCGACTTAATTTAGACGGAATCAACATAGTTAATCATTTCGCTGTGCAAGAGAGGATTTGCGATTTTTTTTGCGCTTCGTAATTAATGACTATTAAGGTCGGCGATAATGAAAATTATTGCAAGTTATGTCCGAATTTTATGCTCTTGAATTTGCACCAGGTCACAAATTCCCAATTAAAGTCCTTTCGTTGTAAAACCGGTACCAGCGTGCGTGGTTACTGGGTTTTCCCCGCACCCGGCACAAGTAAAATGGCATTCACTCCATTTTTTCGTAGTTGTATGTTTTTATTAAGTTAATTTAAGGGAAATCTTATAAATAATCGTTTTGGCGTATTTGTGTCATCAGGCAGGATTATTTTTACACAATGCTTATTTTTATTTCGTGATAATTGCGGAATGGTGTTTTATCCAACGCTTTGTCTCGGCCTGTAACAAATATTCTTCTGATGGTGAAGAGCAACATAGTGTTTCTGTGTGGTGAATTTTTCAGCATGTTTCTGACGGAGAGCTACCGTTATAGTGGCCACGATCACACTTTTCGCTCATCCCTGCTGCTCCTCCCTGCCTAATCCCCATCGGGATGAGGACGTTGCTTCAGGAGGTCGGCACACTAACGCCAACGTTTTAGTAAAGGACCCGGATTTCTTATGTCACAGACTTCTTTTAATAAAGATCAGTTTCAGGCTGCACTGACCCGTCAGTGGCAGCATTTTGGCTTACAGTCCGCTTCTGAGATGACTCAGCGTCAGTGGTGGCACGCCGTAAGCGGCGCGCTTGCCGAGCTGTTGGCCGCTCAACCGGTGGCGAAACCGGCCAAAGGGCAGCGTCACGTCAACTACATCTCTATGGAGTTTTTGATCGGTCGCCTGACCGGCAACAACCTGTTGAACCTGGGTTGGTATCAAGGGGTGAGCGATGAGCTGAAGGCTCATGACATTCACCTGACCGATCTGCTGGAAGAAGAGATCGATCCGGGCCTCGGCAACGGTGGTCTGGGCCGTCTGGCAGCATGTTTCCTCGACTCCATGGCGACCGTTGGCCAGTCGGCAACCGGCTATGGCCTGAATTATCAGTATGGTCTGTTCCGCCAGTCTTTCGAAGATGGCCAGCAGGTTGAAGCGCCGGATGACTGGGGGCGTAGCCGCTACCCGTGGTTCCGTCATAACGAACAGCTGGATGTGCAGGTTGGGATCGGCGGTAAGGTCAGCAAAAGCGGCGCCTGGGAACCGGCGTTCGTGATTACCGGCCAGGCCTGGGATCTGCCGGTGCTGGGGTACCGCAATAACGTGGCGCAGCCGCTGCGTCTGTGGCAGGCGACCCATGCGCATCCATTTAACCTGACCAAATTTAACGATGGCGATTTCCTGCGCGCAGAGCAGCAGGGTATCGACGCGGAAAAACTGACTAAAGTGCTTTACCCGAATGATAACCATCAGGCAGGGAAAAAGCTGCGCTTAATGCAGCAATACTTCCAGTGCGCCTGTTCGGTTGCCGATATTTTGCGTCGCCACCATCTTGCGGGTCGTAAGCTGGCAGAGCTGGCGGATTACGAAGTAATCCAGCTCAACGATACCCACCCGACCATCGCCATTCCTGAACTGCTGCGCGTGCTGATCGATGAGCACCAGCTGAGCTGGGATGACGCCTGGGCCATCACCAGCAAAACTTTCGCCTATACCAACCACACGCTGATGCCTGAAGCGCTGGAGTGCTGGGACGAGAAGCTGGTAAAAGCCCTGCTGCCGCGTCATATGCAGATCATTAAAGAGATTAATGACAGATTTAAGAAGCTGGTCGAGAAAACCTGGCCTGGCGATAAGCAGGTGTGGGCGAAACTGGCGGTGGTGCATGACAAGCAGGTTCGCATGGCGAACATGTGCGTGGTCAGCGGATTTGCGGTCAACGGCGTTGCCGCGCTGCACTCCGACCTGGTGGTGAAAGATCTGTTCCCGGAATATCACCAGCTGTGGCCGAATAAGTTCCACAACGTGACCAACGGCATTACGCCGCGCCGCTGGATTAAACAGTGCAACCCGGAACTGGCCGCGCTGCTGGATAAGACGCTGAAGAAAGAGTGGGCTAACGACCTCGATCAGCTGATCCATCTGGAGAAATATGCTGACGATGCTGCGTTCCGCCAGACCTACCGTGAGATTAAGCTGGCTAACAAAGTTCGCCTGGCTGAGTTTGTTAAGACGCGTACCGGCATCGAGATCAACCCGCAGGCGATTTTCGATATCCAGATTAAGCGTCTGCACGAGTACAAGCGTCAGCATCTCAATCTGCTGAACATTCTGGCGCAGTACAAAGAGATTCGTGAAAACCCGCAGGCGGACCGCGTGCCACGCGTGTTCCTGTTCGGGGCGAAAGCCGCACCGGGCTACTACCTGGCGAAAAATATTATTTTTGCTATCAACAAGGTGGCGCAGGCGGTGAATAACGATCCGCTGGTGGGCGACAAGCTGAAAGTGGTCTTCCTGCCGGATTACTGCGTCTCTGCGGCGGAAATGCTGATTCCAGCGGCGGATGTCTCAGAACAGATCTCCACGGCGGGGAAAGAAGCCTCCGGTACCGGCAACATGAAGCTGGCGCTGAACGGCGCGCTGACCGTCGGGACTCTTGATGGTGCGAACGTTGAAATCGCCGAACAGGTCGGCGAAGAGAATATCTTTATCTTTGGTAACACCGTTGAAGAAGTTAAGGCGCTGAAAGCGAAAGGTTATGACCCGCTGAAATGGCGTAAAAAGGACAAGCTGCTGGATGCGGTCCTGAAAGAGCTGGAAAGCGGCAAGTATAGCGATGGCGACAAGCATGCTTTCGACCAGATGCTGCACAGCCTGCTGAAAGGCGGCGACCCGTACCTGGTGCTGGCGGACTTCGAAGCGTATGTTGCCGCGCAGAAACAGGTGGATGAGTTATACCGTGACCAGGAAGCCTGGACTCGCGCGACGATTCTGAATACCGCGCGCTGCGGCATGTTCAGCTCCGACCGCTCAATTCGCGACTATCAACAACGTATCTGGCAGGCAAAACGCTAAGGACAGGCCTATGGAGACTAAACGCCTTGATAACGCCGCGCTGGCGGCGGGAATAAGTCCTGACTACATCAATGCGCACGGTAAGCCGCAGTCAATTGCTGCGGCGACTAAACAACGTCTGCTGGATGCGATGCATCGTACAACAACCGCCACGAAAGTGGCGGTTGACCCGCTGCCGCCGGTGCAGGTTTTCACACACGGCAAGAAAATGTCGCTGCCGGTCGCCGGTCGTGGGGAATTCCAGTGGATCCTCACCACCGAAGAGGGGAAACAGTATCAAGGCAAAGTGCGTGGAGGGGAGACCCTCCCGCTGCCGGGCAAACTGCCGGAAGGCTATCATTCGCTGACCCTGACTCAGGATGGCGAACGCTGGCATTGTCGGGCGATTGTGACGCCGGTGCGTTGCTATGAGCCACAGGCCCTGAAAGAGGGGCAAAAACTGTGGGGCGCCTGCGTACAGCTTTATACGCTGCGCTCGGAGAAAAACTGGGGAATCGGCGATTTTGGCGATTTACGCACGATGCTGCCGGAGATTTCCCGGCGCGGCGGCGCGTTTATCGGCCTTAACCCGATTCATGCGCTCTACCCGGCCAACCCGGAGAGCGCCAGTCCCTACAGCCCATCCTCACGCCGCTGGCTGAACGTTATCTATATTGACGTTAACGCGGTCGATGATTTTCGCCTGAGCAAAGAGGCGCAGGCCTGGTGGCAATCGCCGGAGACGCAGCGGGCATTACAGGCCGCGCGTCAAACCGATGATGTGGATTATACCGCCGTGACCGCGTTGAAAATGACCGCGCTGCGCATGGCCTGGAAGCGATTTTCCGCCCGTCACGATGAGGCGATGACGGAGTTCCGCCAGTTCGTGCTTCGTGAAGGCGAAAGCCTGTACTGGCAGGCGGCGTATGACGCCCTGCACGCCTGGCAGGTACAGCAAGATCCGCTGCGCTGGGGCTGGCCTGCCTGGCCAAAAGCGTATCAGGATATCAACAGCCCGGAAGTGAAAGCGTTCTGCACCGAGCAGGCCGACGAGGTGAGTTTCTACCTCTGGCTGCAGTGGCTGGCGTATTGCCAGTTCGCCGAATGCTGGCACACCAGCCAGCACGACGCGATGCCGATTGGCCTGTACCGCGATCTGGCGGTGGGCGTGGCGGAAGGCGGTTCGGAAACCTGGTGCGACCGCGAACTGTATTGTCTGAAAGCCTCCGTCGGGGCGCCGCCGGACATTCTTGGCCCGCTGGGACAAAACTGGGGTCTGCCGCCGATGGATCCGCATATCATCGTCGCCCGTGCCTATGAGCCGTTTATTGAGCTGCTGCGCGCCAACATGCAAAACTGCGGTGCCTTGCGCATCGACCACGTGATGTCGGTTCTGCGTCTGTGGTGGATTCCGTATGGTGAAACCGCTGACCACGGTGCCTATGTGCAGTATCCGGTCGATGATCTGTTGTCGATTATGGCGCTGGAAAGTCAGCGTCATCGCTGTATGGTGATTGGCGAAGATCTGGGTACCGTACCGGTGGAGATTGTCGGCAAGCTGCGTAAGAGCGGCGTCTATTCCTACAAAGTGCTCTATTTCGAAAATGACCATGAGAAGACGTTCCGCGCGCCGCAGACGTATCCGGAGCAATCAATGGCGGTGGCGACAACGCATGACCTGCCAACGCTGCGCGGTTACTGGGAAAGCGGAGACCTGACGCTGGGTAAATCGTTAGGTCTGTATCCGGATGAAGGGGTTCTGCGTGGCCTGTATCAGGATCGTGAACTGGCGAAGCAGGGGCTGCTGGATGCGCTGCATCAATATGGCTGCCTGCCTAAACGCGCCGGGCATAATGCCTCGCTGATGGCGATGACCTCGACCCTCAATCGCGGTATGCAGCGTTACATTGCGGACAGCAACAGCGCATTGTTGGGGCTACAGCCGGAAGACTGGCTGGAAATGGCCACCCCGGTCAATATCCCGGGAACCAGCAGCGAATATCCGAACTGGCGGCGTAAGCTCTCCACGACCCTTGAGCAGATGTTTGCCGATGAGCGGGTGAATAAGCTGATTAAGGATCTGGATAAGCGGCGCAAAGCGGTCGCTAAGAAGAAATAGTGCCGCCGTTTCTCCGGTGATACCGGGGAAATGGTGTGAGAAAGGGCCAACAAAAAGGCCGGGTCGCGTATGCGGACCCGGCCTTTTTTATGCTGACGTCTGGCTTACACCACCATCCCCAGCAGCAGACAGCCAACCAGGCCGCAGACTGAGATAATGGTTTCCAGCACCGACCACGACCGGATGGTTTCGCCGATGGTCAGGTTGAAGTATTCCTTAAACAGCCAGAAGCCCGGATCGTTCACGTGAGAGAAGATAACGCTGCCGGAACCAACCGCAATAACCATCAGTTCCGGGCTGACGCCGGTGGTGGCAATCAGCGGTGCGGCAATCCCGCCGGCGGTGATGGCGGCAACGGTCGCAGAACCGAGCGCAATACGCAGTACCGCCGCGATAGACCAGGCCATAAACAGCGGGGACATGTTGGATTCATGCATGATAGAGGCGATGTATTTATCCATGCCGCTATCCACCAGCACCTGTTTGAAGGCGCCGCCGCCGCCGATGATCAACAGCATCATGGCGATAATTTTGATCGAAGAGGTCAGCGTGTCGTTGATCTGCTCCATGGAACGCCCACGGTTCAGGCCGAAGGTGAACAGGGCGATGAGAACCGCAATCAGGGTCGCCATTACCGGGTCGCCGAAGAACTCGGCAACCGGCAGGAAGGCGTGGCCTTTCGGCAGGATCATCTCGGCAACGGCACGCATCGCCATCAGGATCACCGGTACCAGTGAAGTCCAGACGCTGACGCCAAAGCCCGGCATCTCTTCTTCGCTGAAGGTTTTCGGGTTGTGCAGCCCTTCCGGAATCGGCTTATCAATGCCTTTCAGGAAGCGAGCGAAAACCGGACCGGCAAGGATAACCGTCGGGATAGCCAGAATCGTACCGTACAGCAGGGTCTTACCCATATCAGCGTGGAAGATAGTGGCAATCGCCGTTGGGCCCGGGTGCGGAGGCAGGAAACCGTGAGTCACGGAGAGCGCGGCCGCCATTGGAACGCCGACGTACAGTAGCGGAATGCGGGCAGACGCGGCAATGGTGAACACCAGCGGCAGCATCAGCACAAAGCCCACTTCGTAGAACAGCGCGAAGCCGACGGTAAAACCGGTCAGCACGACTGCCCACTGGATGTGCTTTTTCCCGAACTTAGCGATTAAGGTTGTGGCAATTCGCTGAGCGCCGCCGCAATCCGCCAGCAGCTTACCGAGCATAGCGCCAAAGCCCATGATCAGCGCGAGACTGCCGAGGGTTCCCCCAACGCCGTTTTTAATGGATACGATGACTTTATCCAGAGGCATACCTTGCATAAGTCCGACGGCGAGTGCCACCAGAACCAGAGCGATGAAGCCGTTCATCTTGAAACGGATCATCAGCAGCAACAGCAGGGCAACCCCGATAGCAACGATGACTAATGGCATAATTTACCTGGCCTTACATTTGTTATGGGTAACGTCAAATTTCAATCTTTTTCGTTTGCTCTGCCTGAGCCGGCAAACGGTGTGGCGCCATAAAATCGACTATCACTCCTGTAGGAAAGGATAGCTGGCTATTTTTATAGCAGCGGTGCCTGAAAGAGATGATACGGGTAACATATGCAGGTTGAGAATCACCCGTCGGGGTAAAATTTTAAATATGAGACTTAAGTCATACTCTTTCCCGGGTTTTTGCCGGGTGGTTCAGGGGGAAATGTTGTGCGGTAACATCGGCAGGGGCGGCCCGGCTGGGCAAATGCCGCCGGGCTTAACATCGGGAAGAGGGGGGGGACTTAGTAGTAAGAGTGCTCGCCGCGCTGGTGTTCGGTCAGATCGCGCACGCCTTTCAGCTCAGGGAATTCGTTGAGCAGCTGTTTCTCGATCCCTTCTTTCAGGGTCACATCGACCATTGAACAGCCGTTACAACCGCCGCCGAACTGCAGGATGGCCAGACCGTCTTCGGTGATTTCCATCAGCGTAACGCGTCCGCCGTGGCCGGCCAGCTGCGGGTTAATCTGTGATTGCAGCAGGTATTCAACGCGTTCCATCAGCGGAGCATCGTCGGAAACTTTGCGCATCTTGGCGTTCGGTGCTTTCAGCGTCAGCTGAGAGCCAAGCTGATCGGTAACGAAGTCAATTTCAGCGTCTTCCAGATACGGCGCGCTGAGTTCGTCGACATACGCAGTCAGTTGCTCAAACTTCAGCGCCGTGTCGGTGTCTTCCACCGCATCCGGTGGGCAATAGGATACGCCGCACTCAGCGTTTGGGGTGCCGGGATTAATCACAAATACGCGAATTTGTGTCCCTTCTTCCTGATTTACCAGCAATTTGGCAAAGTGCGCTTGTGCAGCATCGGAAATACGGATCATAGCGTTGGCCTAATAGTTGACTATTTTACTTGGTTATAATACGCCCATCAGCAGGGGTCTACAAGGTACGGCATATACACCATACCTGAACCGTCGCGGCGCCGTTTCGCAAAAGCAGGCGGGATATTTCAGCGACGGTGCTTCCGGTTGTGACGACATCATCCACAATGGCGATATGGAGGCCGCGCACCGATATTTCAAGCTGAAAGGCATTTTTCAGGTTCTGTTTACGCAAGCGTGCAGAGAGGTGGTGCTGGGTCGCAGTGCGTCGCTGGCGACGTACAGCGTCATGGTGCCAGGCGCACTGCAGCCAGTAAGCCAACGGTCGGCATAGCAGGTCGCTTTGATTGAAGCCTCGTCGCCATTGACGTCGCTGCCACAGCGGGACGCTGACGAGCCGGTCTGGTCGAGGGAATCCTTCCCTCTGGCGAACGCGTAATAGCAGCAGTCGTGCCAGCGCTGACGCCAGTTCCGGGCGACGGGAAAACTTAAGCTGATGGATCAAACCGCTCAGCGGTGGCCGGTAATCATTGACCGTCACCAGCCGTTGCCACGGCGGCGGATTCCGCAGGCAGCGGCCGCAGGGGGCTCTGCTGACCGCTGCAGGCAGACCGCACCGTGGGCAAAGCGAATGGGTAAGCGCCAGCGAGGTCGCGCAGCAGGAGCAGATTCCCCAGCTGGCGATCGCCACCGGCATTTGGCATAGCCAGCATAAGCTGTGTGCTGTTAGCATATTTCACCTCGTAATGGTGGAAAGAGAACAGTAACTGATGAACGACATCTGGTGGCAAACCGTGGGGGAAGGAAATTGTCATCTTGTGCTCCTGCACGGATGGGGGCTGAATGCCAGGGTATGGGATTGCGTGACGCCGGAACTGGCCTCGCACTTTACGCTGCATCTGGTTGACCTGCCGGGATATGGTCGTAGCAGCGGCTTTGGCGCTCTGTCGCTGGAAGAGATGGCACAGCAGGTACTGAGCCAGGCCCCGGAGCAGGCTATCTGGCTGGGCTGGAGCCTCGGCGGGTTGGTGGCCAGTCAGATTGCCTTGCAACACCCTGGACGCGTACAGGCGCTGGTCACCGTGGCGTCCTCACCCTGTTTTGGCGCCGATGGCGACTGGCCCGGGATCAAAGCGGAGGTGCTAAGTGGCTTTCAGCAGCAGTTGAGCGAAGATTTCCAGCGTACCGTGGAGCGGTTTCTGGCGCTGCAAACGCTGGGGACGGAAAGCGCTCGCCAGGATGCCCGGGCGTTGAAAAGTACCGTGCTGTCGTTGCCGATGCCGTCCGCAGAAGTGTTGAACGGCGGACTGGAGATCCTTAAAACGGCCGATTTACGCCAGCCGCTGGCCGCAATCACCCTGCCATTCCTGCGGCTGTATGGCCGACTGGATGGCCTGGTACCGCGCAAAATTGTGCCGGTTCTGGATGCATTATGGCCGCAGAGTGAATCTATGGTCTTTGAAAAAGCGGCCCATGCGCCGTTCATCTCGCACCCGCAGGCGTTCTGTGAGCCGCTGGTGGCGTTGAAAAATCGCCTGCGCAATTATTTTTAGCCGGCTGTGGCAAAAATCCCGACCATAGCAATACTTAGGTTGTCACGGGGAGCATGCGTTTCTGTCGCCGCCGTGGCCTATAAAAACAACCTTATGGAGAGTTCAGGCTATGAAACTTATTACGGGTATTGTCGCATCTCTGGTGATTGGGTCCCTGTCTTTTGGCGCGTTTGCAGCGAAAGAGATTCAAAAAGATGAAGTGGCGTCAATGAAGCTGACGAAAATCGGCAGCATTACGACCTCAAAAACAACGTCACCGATGGATGCAAAGCGCGATCTGTCGAAGAAGGCGGATGAGCTGGGCGGCAAGTACTTTGTGGTGATTGCCGGTTCGAAAAACGAGAAAACCGTTCACGCTAACGCCGACGTCTACAAATAAGCAAAAGCGGGTCTCAGGACCCGCTTTGGTTTTATTGCTCAGAGGCTTATTGCTCAACGATCAGCGTAGCGCCCACCACTCTTGCAAGCAGGCTTTTCCCTCAGGGCAACTTTTGCAGCTGCCGGACAAACAGCCGTCCGCGTCTTCCGTTATGCGCACGGCTTTCCCCATGGCTTCCAGACGACTCAGCATGGCCTCGACCAGCGGCTGCGGAGCATGCAGGTGAGCGCTGAGTTGTGTCGCCTGCATACGCCCCTGCAGGGCCAGCATATCGCGTACTTCAATCAACGACGCCATGATGACTCCTTAGTGACAATCGCCTGCCGGACTCTGACAGCAGGATGACGGCGTTTTACGCGTGGCCAGCAGAGAGATATCAACCCGGCTGCGTGCCCGGCGTAACAGAGCAAAGACCAGGATGTTAAACAGCACCACCGCCAGGATACACACCAGGCTGTAGCGCGGATGCTGGCTGAAACTCACGGTCTGGTAGTACAGCGTCGAGAGCGAGTAGGCGATGTTCAGTCCCCACAGGATGGAGAATGACATCCAGCCACGGCTGGATTCGCGAGCGATAGCCCCCATCACCGAGATGCACGGAATATAGAGCAGAACGAAAATCAGGTAGCTGTAGGCGGCGGCCGCGCTGCCGAATTTGCTGCCCATGACGCCCATGGCGCCGGTTTCCATTTCACCATCGCCTTTGCTGGCTTCGATAGGGTTAGCCAGGACGCTCAGGCTGAAGGTATCTTTCAGGCTCTGCCAGGTTTCGTCCAGCGCGGCCAGCAGTTCGTCGCCGAGGTGGAATTCCTGAGGATTAAACGCTTCGTTCTGAATGTCTTCGGCGGTGTAGAGCGTGTTCAGCGTGCCGACGACCACTTCTTTCGCCATTGCGCCGGTAAACAGCCCGACGGTGGCCTGCCAGTTGTCTTCATGCACGCCGATCGGTTTAAAAATCGGCGTGATAATACGACTGACGGAGGCCAGCGCCGAATCGTTAATGTTATCCACCAGCTTACCGTTGAGCGAGAAGCTGTTCAGGGCGCTAAGGAAGATACTGACGATGACGATAACTTTACCCGCGCGCAGCACAAAGCCTTTCAGCCGCTGCCAGGTCTGGATGACCAGGCTTTTGACATGCGGGACGTGGTAGACCGGCAGCTCCATCACAAACGGCGATGCTTCGCCGCGCATAATGGTGTGTTTGAGCATCAGACCGGTCAGGATAGCCATCACGATGCCGAGCAGATACAGCGAAAAGACCGCCAGCGCGCCATTCTGACCAAAGAATGCGGCGGCGAACACGGCGAAGATCGCCAGGCGCGCGCCGCAGGACATAAACGGCGCCATCATGATGGTCATCAGGCGTTCGCGAGGCGCATCCAGCGTGCGCGCGCCCATGACCGACGGCACGTTGCAGCCGAAGCCGACAATCAGCGGAACGAAGGATTTCCCCGGTAGCCCCAGCGCCTGCATCAAGCGGTCCATGACGAATGCCGCTCGCGCCATATAGCCGGAATCTTCAAGGAAGGAGAGGAACAGATACATCATGCCGATTTGCGGGACCAGCGGCAGCACGGTGTTGATACCGCCACCCAGCCCCTGGGCAAGGAAAACGGTTAGCCAGTCCGGTAAATGCAGGGTATAGCCCAGCCACTGAATACCGTGAATAAAGATAGCCACGGACCCGGCGTCAAAGATGGGTTGTAATGCGCCGCCGATGTTGATCGCCAGCAGGAACATCAGGTACATGACAAATAAGAAGATGGGCAGCCCCAGCACGCGGCTGAGGATGATTTTGTCCATCGCGGTGGTGAAACGGCTTGGCTCAGCGGTGAGCGTGTTGCTGACGGCATCGCAGATGGCGGCAATGCTCTGATAGCGGGCATCCGCGATATGCAGCGCCGGATCGTCAATTTCCGCGCTCAGATTTGTCAGGGCATCGTCGAGCTTATGCGCAGCGTTTCCGGCGTACTCGCGGCTGTAAATATCGCCCTCCAGCATCTGCAGACCCAGCCAGCAACGCTGACGCTGCGGGATCTCCCGCGCCATCTCCTGAGCCAGCTTTTCGGCTTCACGCAGCAGCGGCTGCGGGTAGTGCACCAGTTCAAGCGACGTATTTTGCTGGTGGCGGTCGACGGCCATTTTTAAGGCTTCGATACCGCGCCCGCGCGTCGAGACCAGCGGAATCACCGGGCAACCCAGGCGGGCGGCCAGCGCGTCAACGTCGATGCGGATTTTTTGCTTCTCGGCAATATCCAGCATATTCAACGCAACGATACAGGGGATGCCCAGCTCCAGTAGCTGCAGCGTCAGATAGAGGTTGCGTTCCAGATTTGAGGCGTCAACCACGTTAATCAGCATGTCGGCATCGCCGCTGAGGATATAGTGACAGGCGATCTGCTCATCTAAAGAGGTCTGTGAAGAGATCGTCGTCAGCGAATAGGTGCCGGGCAGGTCCACCAGCGTGACCTGGTGGTCAGTGGTGGTAAAGGCTCCTTCTTTGCGCTCGACGGTGACCCCGGCCCAGTTGCCGACGCGCTGACGGGCGCCGGTAAGCTGATTAAATAATGTTGTCTTGCCGGAGTTCGGATTACCAATTAAACCAAGAGTTAACTTTTTCATATTTCAGACTCTGCGTACCGGGTCAGGTGTTATTGTGCAACCGCTTCCAGTTCTATTAAATCGAGATCTTTTTTGCGTAATACCAGGCTTACACGCCGGGTTTCGATATGCACGGGATCGCCGAGCGGCGCGACGCGGACCACATTAAAAGAGGATCCTGGCAGCATTCCAAGGGACAACAGTTTCTGACGATAAGCCGGACTAATATCGCGAGAGAAACCCGTGATTTTCCACGCACTATCAGGAGTGAATTGCATAGGGCCTACCTGTAATCGCTAACTGAACGAGAGTTTACCGTGTGCGGTCATCGCGCAGCACCGGGGAGCATAGTCAACGGAGAAGAAGATATATTTACTATGAATGATGATAATGATAATGGTTTTTATCATCAATACATAAATGGTTTAATAATCGACATTTGCCGGAAATATACTGTTTTTTTGATATGACGCAAGGTCTGCACTGTAGCGATAAATAAGGGTAATATTTATTTTGTCATTTAATGTGTAATTAAGGTTTCATTGGTTAACAAAATGAAATCTTAATAAATAACTTATTTACTCGCCTGTATTAACCGGAGCTAATCGGTTTTCGGAGTATACCAACACGGGGTCAGAGAATAAGGGCGGGGAAATGGCCCCTGCAATGAGGGGCCGGGAAAAGATTAGCGTTTTTTACCCATGGCCGCTGCCAGCGCGTCCATCATGGCGCTGTTGCCAGCTGACTGCGCCTCACGGCCGCGCGGTTTAGCCGTCTTCGCCGCCGGGCGGTTGCCCTGCGCACGATCGCTCCCGCCGCCGCGCCGGGCGTTACTCTCGCCTGGCTGCTCGTCCAGACGCATGGTCAGTGCGATGCGTTTACGCTGCAGGTCGACCTCCATCACTTTAACCTGCACGATGTCGCCAGCTTTGACGACGGTATGCGGATCGTCGACGAATTTATTCGACAGCGACGAAATATGCACCAGACCATCCTGGTGTACGCCGATATCGACAAAGGCGCCAAAGTTAGTGACGTTGGTGACCGCACCTTCAAGTACCATGCCCGGCAGCAGGTCGTTCATGGTTTCCACACCATCGGCGAACTTCGCGGTTTTAAACTCCGGACGCGGGTCGCGACCAGGTTTTTCCAGCTCTTTGATGATGTCGGTGACGGTTGGCACACCGAATTTGTCATCGGTGAAGTCGGCCGCTTTCAGATTGCGTAACTCGCTGCTGTTGCCCATCAGATCGTTTAACGCCTGCCGGGTGGCGGCCAGAATGCGCTCGACGATAGGGTATGCTTCCGGGTGAACGGTGGAGGCGTCCAGCGGGTTGTCGCCGTGGTTGATGCGCAGGAACCCGGCGCACTGCTCGAAGGCTTTGGGACCCAGGCGGCTGACTTTCAGCAGCTGCTGACGGTTCTGGAACTGGCCGTTTTCATCACGCCAGGCGACGATGTTCTGCGCCATCATCCGCGTCAGGCCCGCTACGCGGGTGAGCAGTGGCACGGATGCGGTATTCAGATCCACGCCGACGGCGTTAACACAGTCTTCGACCACCGCATCCAGCTTGCGCGCCAGCTGTGACTGGCTGACGTCGTGCTGGTACTGGCCCACGCCGATGGACTTCGGATCGATTTTAACCAGCTCGGCCAGCGGATCTTGCAGACGGCGGGCGATTGAAACAGCGCCGCGCAGAGAAACATCGAGGTCCGGGAACTCCAGGGCCGCCAGCTCGGAAGCCGAGTAGACGGAGGCCCCGGCTTCGCTGACGATCACTTTCTGCGCGGTGACTTTCGGGAACTGTTGCTGCACATCGAGGAAGAAGCGCTCGGTTTCGCGGGAGGCGGTGCCGTTGCCGATAGCAACCAGCTCAACGTTGTGTTTTTCACACAGCGCTGCGACGACAACCGCCGCTTTGGCAGCCTGCCCGGTGTGCGGATAGATGGTGTCTGTGGCAACCAGTTTACCGGTGCCATCTACCACGGCGACTTTCACGCCGGTACGCAGACCCGGGTCGAGGCCCATCGTGGCGCGCAACCCGGCGGGGGCGGCCATCAGCAGATCGTGCAGGTTACGGGCAAACACGTTGATGGCTTCATCTTCCGCGCGTTCACGCACGGTGCCCATCAGCTCGGTCTCCAGGTGCATCAGTACCTTGATGCGCCATGTCCAGCTGACAACCCCTTTTCGCCAGCTGTCGGCTGCGGCGTTGTTCAACCGTAAACCGAGATGGTCGATAATAATCTGTTCGCAGTGGCTCTCTTTCGGCGGCTCGTCAAACTGCGGGTCGGCATTCAGGGCCAGCTGCAGGATGCCTTCGTTACGGCCGCGGAACATGGCCAGCGCGCGGTGCGACGGGACGGTAGCGATAGGCTCGTGGTGATCGAAGTAGTCGCGGAATTTTGCCCCTTCCTCTTCTTTGCCGCTCACCACCGTGGCAACCAGGTGCGCATTCTTCCACAGGTAGTCACGCACCTTCGCCAGCAGCGCGGCATCTTCAGCAAAACGCTCCATCAGGATATAACGCGCGCCATCCAGTGCGGCTTTGGTATCGGCGACGCCTTTATCGGCATCGACAAACTTCGCGGCTTCTGTTTCCGGATCGTGGGACGGTTCGTTCCATAGCAGGTCCGCCAGCGGCTCCAGTCCGGCTTCAATGGCGATTTGCCCGCGGGTACGGCGCTTCGGTTTATAGGGCAGGTAAAGGTCTTCGAGCTCGGTTTTGCTCAGCGTGGTGGTAATCGCCTTTTCCAGCGCATCGGTCAGCTTGCCCTGTTCGCCGATCGACTTGAGGATGGATTGACGACGGTCTTCCAGTTCACGCAGATAACCAAGGCGGGTTTCCAGATTACGCAGCTGCGTGTCATCCAGACCGCCGGTGACTTCTTTACGATAGCGTGCGATAAACGGCACGGTGTTCCCTTCATCAAGCAGGCGAACGGCAGCTTCTACCTGTTCAGACCTGGCCTGAAGTTCACCCGCAATAATGCGGCAGAGCGAATCATTCATCATGTCTATTTCATCTTGTGGATCGAAAATCAGGGGATAGTTATACGGACTGGCACGGCAAAATGCCAGTCGTGACACGAGGCTCTCAGATTGTTCCGGACGCGCTATTTCACATATTCGATATTGTTGACGTACCAGCTGGCTTCGCCGGCGGGCGTGTTGACAACCGCCAGGTCGCCGACCTCTTTTTTCAGCAGCGCGCGGGCCATCGGCGAGTCGATAGAGATGTAGTCTTTACGTCCGAAAATTTCATCGTAACCGACGATGCGAAAGCGTCTGGTGTCGCCATCATCGTTTTCGATTTCAACCCACGCGCCGAAAAACACTTTGCCCTCCTGCTGCGGGGAGTAATCGACGATTTTCAGATTTTCCAGACATTTGGTGAGATAGCGTACCCGGCGGTCGATTTCACGCAGACGTTTTTTGTTGTACTGGTAATCAGCATTTTCGCTACGGTCGCCAAGGCTGGCCGCCCAGGTCACTTTTTTGGTGACCTCGGGACGCTCTTCACGCCACAAATAATCCATTTCTTTTTTAAGGTTTTCATACCCTTCACGGGTGATCAGCGGCGTTTTCATTTATCGTTCTACCTTCTGATTGTCGGACACGGTGCGCGGCGATGTGCGGTTGCGCACAATTCGTAGTGCGTAATAATACCGACAGGATAAATAATGTGTCTTATGATTAAATGTATACTTAAGCTGCTGTTAAATATGCTTTGTAACAATTTAGCCTGGAATATATACCAGATTTAGCTGGTCGGCGACCCGGGCTTTTTTGAGAATACGCACTGACAATTGCAGTGAACCTTTGGGAGTATAAACAATGCAAGAGAATTATAAGATTCTGGTTGTCGACGACGACATGCGCCTGCGTGCGCTGCTCGAACGTTATCTGACCGAGCAAGGCTTCCAGGTTCGAAGCGTCGCCAACGCTGAACAAATGGATCGTCTGTTGACTCGTGAGTCCTTCCACCTGATGGTACTGGATTTGATGCTGCCGGGCGAAGATGGCCTCTCCATTTGTCGTCGTCTGCGTAGCCAAAGCAACCCGATGCCGATCATTATGGTCACGGCGAAAGGGGAAGAGGTTGACCGTATTGTGGGCCTCGAAATCGGTGCGGATGACTATATTCCAAAACCGTTCAACCCGCGTGAACTGCTGGCCCGTATCCGCGCCGTGCTGCGTCGCCAGGCCAATGAGCTGCCGGGTGCGCCGTCGCAGGAAGAGGCGGTCATCGCCTTTGGTAAATTCAAGCTGAATCTCGGCACCCGCGAGATGTTCCGCGAAGATGAACCGATGCCGCTCACCAGCGGTGAATTTGCGGTACTGAAAGCGCTGGTGAGCCATCCGCGCGAGCCGCTTTCCCGCGATAAACTGATGAACCTCGCTCGCGGTCGTGAATATTCCGCGATGGAGCGTTCCATCGATGTACAAATCTCCCGCCTGCGCCGCATGGTCGAAGAGGACCCGGCACATCCGCGTTACATCCAGACCGTGTGGGGGCTAGGCTACGTCTTCGTACCGGACGGCTCTAAGGCATGAAACGCGTGCGCTTTTCGCCGCGAAGCTCGTTTGCTCGCACCCTGTTATTGATTGTCACCTTGCTGTTTGTCAGCCTGGTGACGACCTATCTGGTGGTGCTGAATTTTGCGATTCTACCGAGCCTCCAGCAGTTTAATAAGGTGCTGGCATACGAAGTGCGTATGCTGATGACCGATAAACTGCAGCTGGAGGATGGTACCCAGCTGGTGGTGCCGCCGGCGTTTCGCCGCGAAATTTATCGCGAGCTGGGCATTTCGCTCTATTCCAATGAAGCGGCGGAAGACGCAGGCCTGCGCTGGGCGCAGCATTATGAGTTTTTAAGTCAGCAGATGGCGCACCAGCTCGGTGGGCCAACCGAAGTGCGGGTCGAGGTTAACAAAAGCTCCCCCGTGGTGTGGTTGAAAACCTGGCTGTCGCCCAATATTTGGGTACGCGTACCGCTGACGGAAATCCACCAGGGCGACTTCTCGCCGCTGTTCCGCTATACCCTGGCGATTATGCTGCTGGCGATCGGCGGCGCCTGGCTGTTTATCCGTATTCAGAACCGGCCGCTGGTCGATCTTGAACATGCGGCGTTGCAGGTCGGGCGGGGCATCATTCCACCGCCGCTGCGGGAGTACGGTGCATCCGAAGTGCGTTCGGTCACCCGGGCCTTTAACCACATGGCCGCAGGCGTAAAACAGCTGGCAGACGATCGTACGCTGTTAATGGCTGGCGTCAGCCACGATCTGCGTACGCCGCTGACGCGTATTCGTCTGGCGACGGAGATGATGGGGGAAGAGGACGGTTACCTTGCCGAGTCGATCAATAAAGATATCGAAGAGTGTAACGCCATCATCGAGCAGTTTATTGATTACCTGCGCACGGGCCAGGAGATGCCGATGGAGCTGGCGGACCTTAACTCCGTGCTGGGTGAGGTTATCGCGGCAGAAAGCGGTTACGAACGTGAAATCGCGACGGACCTGCAGGCCGGCGAGATTCCGCTGCGCATCCATCCGCTCTCTATCAAGCGTGCGCTGGCTAATATGGTGGTTAACGCCGCGCGGTATGGCAACGGCTGGATTAAGGTCAGCAGCGGTAGCGAAGCCAGCAGCGCCTGGTTCCAGGTTGAGGATGATGGTCCGGGGATTAAGCCGGAACAACGCGAGCATCTGTTCCAGCCGTTTGTGCGTGGCGATAGCGCCCGCAGCACCAGCGGTACCGGGCTGGGACTGGCGATTGTGCAGCGTATTATCGATAACCATAACGGTCGCCTGGAGATTGGCTCCAGCGAGCGGGGCGGGCTGTTAATTCGAGCCTGGCTGCCGGTTCCGGTTCAACGTGCGTTAATGCCGACGAAACAGAGCAAAGAGAGTTAAGCGGCCGCTCGCGGCTGCCTGAATCGCGCGAGTCGGCGCGAGAGCATAAAAAAAGCCGGGCATTGCCCGGCTTATTCTTTATGGATACACGGTTAGCGTTTCGGACCGGCAGCGACCAGCGCGGCGCCCGCTTGCGTATCGGTGTACTTCTCGAAGTTCTCTACGAACAGCTTCGCCAGCTGCTCGGCCTTCTCCTGCCACTGCTCTGGCGAACCGTAGGTGTTGCGCGGGTCGAGGATGTGCGTATCGACACCTGGCAGCGAGATTGGGATCTGCAAATCGAACATCGGCAGCGTGAAGGTTTCCGCATCGTCCAGCGACCCGTCAAGAATGGCGTCAATAATGGCGCGAGTATCTTTAATCGAGATACGTTTGCCGGTGCCATTCCAGCCGGTGTTGACCAGATAAGCCTGCGCGCCGGACGCCTGCATGCGCTTCACCAGGACTTCCGCATACTGCGTCGGGTGCAGCGACAAAAACGCGGCGCCGAAGCAGGCGGAGAAGGTTGGCGTCGGCTCGGTGACGCCACGCTCGGTACCGGCCAGTTTAGCGGTAAAGCCAGAGAGGAAGTGATACTGGGTCTGATCTGCCGTCAGGCGCGATACCGGCGGCAGTACGCCGAATGCATCCGCGGTCAGGAAGATAACTTTGGTGGCATGGCCCGCTTTCGAGATCGGCTTAACGATGTTCTCGATATGATCGATCGGGTAGGAGACACGGGTGTTCTCGGTTTTCGAACCATCGTCGAAATCAATCGTGCCGTCCGCGCGAACCACCACGTTTTCCAGCAGCGCATCACGACGAATCGCGTGATAGATATCTGGCTCTGCGGCTTCGGAGAGTTTAATGGTCTTGGCATAGCAGCCGCCTTCGAAGTTGAAGACGCCATCGTCATCCCAGCCGTGTTCGTCATCGCCGATCAGGCGGCGTTTCGGATCGGTGGAAAGGGTGGTTTTACCGGTGCCGGAGAGGCCAAAGAAGACCGCCACGTCGCCTTTCTCGCCAACGTTAGCGGAACAGTGCATCGACGCGATACCCTGCAGCGGCAGCAGGTAGTTCATGATAGAGAACATCCCTTTCTTCATTTCGCCGCCGTACCAGGTCCCGCCGATCAGCTGGATCCGCTCCGTCAGGTTGAAGGCAACGAAGTTTTCAGAGTTGAGTCCCTGCTCCTTCCACTGCGGGTTGGTGCATTTGGCGCCGTTCATCACGATGAAATCCGGCTTAAAGTTGGCCAGTTCTTCATCGCCTGGGCGAATAAACATGTTCTTGACGAAGTGTGCCTGCCAGGCCACTTCGGTAATGAAGCGTACGCTCAGACGTGTGTCGGCATTGGCGCCGCAGAACGCATCAACGATGAACAGACGCTTGCCGGAAAGCTGATGAGTGACCAGATCTTTCAGGTGCTGCCAGGTTTCCTGAGAGAGCGGTTTGTTGTCGTTTTTACCGTTGCCTTTATCAGACCACCACACGGTATCGCGAGTTGTATCGTCACGAACGATATATTTATCTTTCGGCGAGCGACCGGTAAAAATACCGGTATCGACGGCGATCGCTCCCAGATTGGTTAGTACGCCGCGCTCATACCCTTCCAGAGTGGGATCGAGTTCTTCTTGATACAACGTATCGTAACTAGGGTTGTGGACGATATCCTGGACGTCATTGATACCATAAGCCTTGAGATCCTGCGGGGTTAAACCATTATTAACGCGCATGTCACTGCTCCTTAGCCAATAATATATACTGCTTTAAATTGTAGGGGTTCTTTCGGGGTATAGACCGCGACCAGGCTCATAGATTTACGTATCTCGACAAACGCCTTACTTACGAAAAACACGGTGACTCCTGTCACGAAACATGCGTGATTATCTCAGGAAATTGGCCGTTGGTGGGGATAGATGTTTCTTATTGGTTAAAAAGTAATTAAAAAAACTGCTGAATTGTGAATGTAATCGCTTTCTTGAAAGAAAATTACGTAACTCTTTCAGTGAAAATCGATTCATCACGCGAGGAAATGTTTGACAACAGGCGCGGCGGAGGCTGAAAACCTCCGCCGCGAGCTCTGGCGGACAGGATTATCAGTGAACCTGCGGGTCAGCCGGAGAGGCATTATTGCGAATCTCGGCGATATCCATGGCGTTGAAGAGATAATGATTGCCGCAGTAATCGCAGTGCATATCAATTTCCCCTTCGTCTGCGAGAATGCTGTCGATCTCTTCATCCGGCAGCGTTTTCAGCGCCCCGGCGCAGCGTTCGCGGGAACAGGTACATTTAAATTCCACATTCTGCGGATCGTACACGGTCACTTCTTCTTCGTGATACAGACGCCACAGGACGTCAGTGGCAGAGAGGGTGAACAGCTCCTCGGCTTTGATGGTCTCAGTGAGCGTAGCCAGATGTTCGAAATCATTGGCCTGGGTCTCTTGTGCCGGCATGACCTGAAGCAGCATGCCGCCCGCCATCGGTTTCCCTTCATGTTCGCCGGTGCGAATGATAAGGCGCGTCGGCAACTGTTCTGAGCGCTGGAAATAATCTTCCAGGCAAGCCGCCAGGGTGTCGCCTTCCAGACCGACCACGCCCTGATAGCGCTCACCTTCATCCGGTGAAATGGTGATGACCAGGTACCCGTTACCGACCAGCGTTTTCAGGTCCGCATCTTCCGGAATGTCGCCCTGAGTCCGCGCTACGCCGCGCAGCTGCTGCTGATTCGTCCCGTTGATAACCGCCAGAGACAGAGGACCATCGCCCTGCAGCTGCACGGTGATATCGCCGGCAAACTTCAGCGTGGCGGTCAGCAGGCTGGTGGCGACGAGCAGCTCTGCCAGCACGGTTTTGACCGGCTGCGGGTAGCTGTGGTTCGCCAGAATCTGTTCCAGGGTTTCCGAGACGGTAACCAGTTCGCCGCGTACGGCATAGTTTTCAAACAGATAACGATGTAATTGATCGTGTTGAGTCATAATGGTCTCTCTTGCTGGCAACAGCGGTGCCTACAGGTATAGGCGGTTACTCACTGTCGCCGTGTTTAAATCTCATCAGGTCGCGGCGTTCTTTCTTGTCCGGACGTCTGTCGGGATGCGGCATGGTCAGCGCGTTCATTTTGCGCGCCAGCGCCATTTTCTCGCGTTTCTCGATGCTCTCTGCCGTCTCTTCATACAACGCGACGGCTTCACTGGCAGGTCGGCGCTGTTCCGTTATCCCTTTGACCAGCAGGGTACGTTCGTCGTTGCCCTGGCGTAGCGTCAGGGTGGCGCCCTGTTCAACGACTTTACCCGGCTTGCTGCGTTGGCCGTTGTAATGCACCTTGCCGCCTTCAATCATCTCGCGCGCCAGCGCACGGGTTTTATAAATGCGGGCTGCCCAAAGCCATTTGTCCAGCCTGACGGCTTCGACGGGCTTCTCTTTCATGGCCTCTCCTTTGGGGTCAGCGAAGGGATCAGACGCCGGTAGTCGTTCAGTCCCGGATGGCGGGCATAGCTTTTTTCCGCCAGTCCGGAATCCGGATTCGTGACGCCCAGGCAGTAACGAATACCAAACTGAGCCGCGGCATCGAGAATCGCCTCGCTATCGTCAACAAAGAGCGTTTTGCGCGCATCGAAGCCGGTTTCTTCCGCTACCGCACGCCACAGACGCTGATCTTCTTTCGGATAACCAAATGTGTGGGTAGAAAGCAATAAATCAAGGTGTGCGTCGAGACCGGTATGTTCAAGCTTTACCGCCAGATTGTGCGGATGGGCGTTGGTCAGCAGGATGCGCCGCTTGCCGCTGGCCTTGAGGGCATCAAGGAACGGGACGGTATCTTCACGCAGCGCCGCTCGCGGCCCCTGCTCGCTGGTCATCGCACGAATATCCAAATTCAGGCGCTCGCTCCAGTAGTCCAGACAGTACCAGTTTAGCGTATGCTGCACCGCGTGATACTCCTGGTGCATCGCCTCTTTGGCCTCCTGCAGGTTGAGGCCACGTGCCGCCCCCCAGGTTTCCGGCACCAGCTTTTGCCAAAAATAGTTGTCGAAGGCGAGGTCGAGCAGCGTGCCATCCATATCCAGCAGAACGGTATCAACCTCCTGCCAGGCGATATCAAAATGCATGGTGAGTCTCCAGCGAGGGGAAATGCGCGACAGGGTATCACACCCCGCCGCGCAGGGAATTACTCTTGATGTTCCGGCGAGGGGATGAGTACCGGATTCAGACAGCTTTCGTAGTATTTCTGAATATCTTCCATTCGCTGGCGATGACGCTGGTAGCGACGAATCGTCAGGATCCCGTGCCACGACATGCAGCTCAGCATGGTCAGCAGAAGCAGCGTCGTCCCCAGATAGCGCCACAGACCTGAACGGTCCGGAATGCGATGCAGGTTGATGTGCTGCGTGCCATTGGCATCGGTATAGAGATTGGTAACAATCCCCTCGGCGTGGAACGGCGTATGCATCAGCATTCTGGCCAGCCGCTGCAGTTCGCCCCACTGTTCATGCGCCGGATAGTCATACAAGCTGGTGGTCGGCCACGGCTGATTTACCAGATCGCTGCCTTCATCACTGACAATCAGGAAACCGCCGGGAGCCGGACTGTTAAGGGCCTGCGCTGCGCGTGAGGTTTCACGAATGACAAACGGTGCCGTTGAGGTGGTCACCAGATTTTCCAGCGACTCGGCGCTTACCGGGCGCAGCAGAACGTTAACGCCATCCAGCTTGCCCGAGTTGGCGCGTTTGGTCAGCGCTTCCCAGTTACGCGTATTGCCCAGGTTAACCAGCGCGTTTTTCAAACGGGTGCAGTCATCTTTTGCCGCGCACAGGTTGTTGGTTTTAATGACGATATCGCCAAAATCATCCAGCAGCACCATTCCTGATTTCTGAATCGCCGAGCGGAGCGCAGGGCTGACGTGCGAATCATCGTCCGGATCGGGATGTAGCTGGCGCTGCACGGATTGCATCAGCGCCGTGGCTTTGCTGACGACGTCGGACTCCGGGAGCGGTAGGGGAGGCGCGTCATTCCAGATGATCTGCGAGCAATCAAACGGCATAAACGGCGAGTTCTCTTTCGCCGTCCAGGTATCCGGCGAGTGGATATTGCAGGTTCCGGTACCTTTCAATCGCAGCGTATCGCCAAGACGAACCTGCGACTTCTCCAGTTGGGCGACGGTGGTCGCTTCAATGGTTTGCGCCCCTTTCAGCCACGAAAGCGTAAACTTAAACGGCATATTCAACGGTACGCTGGCCCACAGCATCACCACCACCAGCAGTGCGCCGGTGGCGATAATGGCGCTACGCAGCCAGTACTGAAGCGGGAAGTGTTTCACTTCATCATGCAACGACAGGAAGCGCCCCTGGCGCACGACGTGACGGCTGAGATAGATATCGATATCCGTCTGCTGGCCGAGATCCTGGGCAATCCAGGGCTGCCAGTGGCGCGGATAGATCAGATCGATAATCCCCAGGGAGATATTATTGATATGCTCCTGGTCATTTTCGCCAAACAGACCCCAGCGTTTGGGCATCCCGCGCAGGCAGTGGATCTCCCGGAGCGCCGTTTTACGCGGCGGCGCGTAGATTCCCCACAGGCCCGCAGCCAGTAACAGCAGCCCGCCGAGCATTAGCCACGGGGTAAACACGTAGGGGCTTATCAGGCTGAAGTAAAACAGCAGGAACGAGGTGACGATAAAGATCGCTTCACGCAGCCCATCCGGCCGACTCAGCGCGTATTCCTCAGCCGTTTCCTGGCGAATACTTAACAGCTCGATCTGCTCGCTCTCTTCCCCGCGGATTGACGCCTGGGTTGACGACGCCCGTTCAAGGGCGTAACCGCGGCTCTCCTGCGGGTAGTCGCTGAGCGCGTGGCCATTGAGCGCAATGACCAGCGGCAGGCTGTCGGTGGGTATCAGCTCAACGCTATTTTCGTCATTGATATACTGCTCCCAGAAGGGCGGCAGATGCACCTCCACCGAGTCGAGGAAGTAGCGCCATTTGTTCGGGTCATCGGTGGTAATGCCATAGCGCGTAATGGCGCGGGTCACCGTGAAGACGGTATCGCTCTGTTGAGTGAGAGACAGTGCGGCAGGGGCAACGCTTGCCCCCGATGCCGGCATCTGTCGGGCGTGGTTGAGACCTTCAAGGTACTTTTCCACCGCGCGGCGTTCTTGCTCAGAAAGCTTGCGGGTGACGGCATCGCTAAAGGCATGCAGGAGGGGGAGGCGGCGACGTCTGGCATGCGATCGATACCACCACCCGATAAGCAATGCGCAGATTAGCAGAGCTGTGAAAGAAATCAGAAAGGTGCCCATGCCCATCCCATCGTAGTTATTCTTTTCTTACAGGTGTCTTTAGTTGCTTAACACTTTGCGTGAACCTGCAGTGTGCTCTCGGCAGATAGCGTATGTATACGGGAAAATTTATTGTGCGATACAGCAGCATACAAGCTTATCAAAATCGTTAAAATCCAGGAATCAGTAAATTCTCAAAAACATTTCAACCTATTGACTTTTTTATCTTTCTGATTCTCGTGTTTTGGGCGTGCAAGTTGCAACTATGTAAATAAGTGGCGAATTGAATTGCCGAAACCGTGCTGCGTATCGCACAATGACTTCTGGAATCACAGCATAGATCGATAACAATGAGCAAATCATTACAAAAACCCACCATTCTCAATGTTGAAACAGTAGCGCGTTCGCGTCTTTTTAACGTTGAAAGCGTGGACCTGGAATTCAGCAACGGCGTGCGTCGCGTTTATGAACGCATGCGCCCTTCGACGCGTGAAGCCGTGATGATTGTACCGATTGTCGATGACCATCTCATTCTGATTCGTGAATATGCCGTTGGCACCGAATCTTATGAGCTTGGGTTTTCTAAAGGGCTGATTGATCCGGGCGAAACCGTCATGGAAGCCGCGAACCGTGAGCTGAAAGAAGAGGTTGGTTTCGGCGCGAATAAGCTGACGTTCCTGAAAAAACTGAGCATGGCACCGTCCTATTTCTCCAGCAAGATGAATATCCTGGTGGCTGAAGATCTGTACCCGGAATCGCTGCCTGGCGATGAGCCGGAACCCTTACCGCAGGTACGCTGGCCGCTGTCGCAGCTGATGACGCTGTTGGATGATGAAGATTTTAATGAAGCGCGCAACGTCAGCGCCCTGTTTTTGGTCCGCGAGTGGCTGCGGGCTCAGGGACGCTTGTAGACTGCCCGACGCCTTGCCAGACATCTGGCCTGCAACCATGGCCTGCAAACAGAAGCAGAAAAAAAGCGCCCGTAGGCGCTTTTTTTATCAGAACAATTCGTGGGTTTCACCGCCACCATCGGTGATCGTGGTCCCCACTTCATGCACCGCCTGATGGGTCGGCTGTGTGCCGTCAATGAAGTATTCGGCGCGGCTGTTACCACCGCTTGCCAACTGGCCGGTGCTGCGGTCGATATTGACCGTTACCACGCCAGGCGGCGGGGTTAATGGCTCTTCAGGTACGCCTTCCAGCACGCGTTTCATAAAGTCATCCCAGGCTGGCTGGGCGCTTTTGGCTCCCCCCTCATAGCCAGAGATCTGATCTTTAATCGCCCCGGATGCGGTGGTTCGCCCCAGATCGCGGCGGTGATCGTCAAAACCAATCCATACCGACGTCACGACACCCGGACCATAACCGGAGAACCACGCATCTTTTGAACTGTTGGTGGTCCCCGTTTTACCGCCGATATCGTGGCGCTGCAGATCGCGACCGGCGCGCCAGCCGGTCCCCATCCAGCCCGGTTCGCCGAAGATGTTACTGTTCAGGGCGCTTTTAATCAGGAATGACAGCGGCGTGCTGATCACATGCGGCGCGTATTCCGGGGCGCCGGTTTGCGCTACCAGCGCCTGGTTGACCTGTTCAAGCTCTGGCTGCGGCGGCAGCGCGGAGTTCTGCGGTGTTGCAGAGGTCGCGACATCTTCGACATCTTTATTTTCCAGCACGTCGGATTTCGGCGTATCGCCGTAAATTACCGGCAGGTTGCACTGCGGACAGGCAACTTTAGGCCGCTCTTCAAAGATCACGCCGCCCTGATCGGTCTCGATTTTGCTGATAAAGAACGGCGTTACCAGAAAGCCGCCGTTGGCCATCACCGAATAACCGCGCGCAACCTGCAGCGGCGTAAAGGATGCGGACCCCAGCGCCAGCGACTCGGTATGCACGATATTCCCCGCCGGGAAACCGAAACGCTGTAGATACTCCGCCGCGTAATCCACGCCCATGGCACGCATGGCGCGAACCATCACGACGTTCTTCGACTGTCCCAGTCCCTGACGCAAACGAATCGGGCCGGCGTACTGCGGCGGGGAGTTTTTCGGCTGCCAGTCGGAACCTGCACCGGCGTCCCAACGGGAAATCGGCACATCGTTAAGCATACTGGCCAGCGTCAGGCCTTTATCCATCGCCGCAGTGTAGAGGAACGGCTTAATGTTTGAGCCTACCTGGCGCAGGGCCTGGGTCGCGCGGTTGAATTTACTTTGATTGAAGTCGAACCCGCCGACCAGGGCGATAATGGCGCCGTTCTGCGGGTTAATGGAAACCAACGCCGAGTTTACATCCGGTACCTGCGACAACCACCAGCTGTCGCCGACCTGACGGACCCAAACCTGCTGCCCGGACTGCAGGACATCGGTGACTTTCCGCGGAGTCGCTCCTTGCTGGGTATCGGAGATAAAGCGACGCGCCCAGCGGACGCCCTCCATGTTCAGCGTGACCGACGTTCCATTACTTAATAATGCGACCGCTTCCTGGGGATTTGCCGAGGTAATTACCGCCGGAGCAAGCGGCCCGTAGCCGGGCAGGCTTTTCAGCGATGCGATGATTTTCGCGTGATCCCAGGGCGTTTCGCCCACTTTCCACAGCACGTTGGCCGGGCCGCGGTAGCCATGGCGCATATCGTAATCCAGCACGTTATTGCGGACGGCCTGCTGAGCAGACTGCTGGTTTTTACGCGTGATAGTGGTGTAAACGCGATAGCCATCTTCATACGCCTGTTCGCCATAGCGGTTAACCATCTCCTGGCGGACCATTTCACTGAGATAAGGTGCCGAGAAGGCGATTTCCGGTGCGTGGTAGCGGGCGTCAATGGCTTCGTTGCGCGCCTGATCGTATTGCGCCTGCGTGATATAGCCTTCGCTCAGCATACGTGCCAGAACAACGTTACGACGCGCGGTCGCGCGGTCCATGGAATAGAGCGGGTTAAATGTCGATGGTGCTTTAGGCAGGCCAGCGATAACGGCCATTTCGCTCAGGCTAAGCTGGTCGATAGATTTACCAAAGTAAACCTGCGCCGCCGCGCCGACGCCATAGGCGCGGTAGCCGAGATAGATTTTATTCAGGTACAGCTCAAGGATTTCGTCTTTATTCAGCAACTGCTCGATGCGAATCGCCAGGAAGGCCTCTTTGATCTTACGCATCAGCGTCTTCTCTGGGCTCAGGAAGAAGTTACGCGCTAACTGCTGGGTGATCGTACTGGCGCCCTGTGAGGCATGGCCTGAGAACATGGCAACGCTGGCTGCACGAAAAATACCGACTGGATCGACGCCGTGATGCTCATAGAAACGACTATCTTCGGTGGCAATAAACGCTTTGATCAGCTCGGGCGGCATTTGCTGCAACGTGACGGGAATACGGCGTTTCTCGCCATACTGCGCAATAAGCTCACCATCCGCGCTATAGACCTGCATCGGGATCTGCAAACGCACATCCTTCAAGGTCGCGACGTCAGGGAGTTGCGGCTCAATATATTTATAGAGGCCAAAAACCGAGCCTGCTCCCAGCAGTACGCAACAGACTGCAAGGATCAATAGATACTTTACGAACTTCACCGGAGATTTCCCATTAAGTTTAATTTGGGCAGTTTATAAACAAACGCGCGGTAGTATAAAGGCAAGCCTGGTGCATTGATAGAGTCGAGCCGTAATGGCGGACAAGGAGATCGTAAGCATGGCTTTCAGCAACTGGCGAATCGGGATGCATATTCAACAGGACGCAATCGTGCTGGTCGCACTGCGCTATGCGCGTTCCCGCTGGGCGTTATGCCGCTGGTGGGACATCGAACTGGCGCCCGGCATCGTGCGTCATGGCATGGTGGTTGACGTGACTGCGCTGGCTGAACGGTTGCAGAGCTGGCGGCGGGAACTGCCTTTGCAACATCAGGTCAGCATTGCGTTTCCGGCCAGCCGTACGCTACAAAAGCAGCTGCCGCGTCCGCAGCTGTCTCTGAGCGACAGGGAGCGGGCAACCTGGATAGCCAGCGTGATGGCGCAACAGCTGGAGATGCCCGCCGCCTCGCTGTGCGTCGATTATTCCGCCGCGCCGGCAAATAACGCGTGGCGGGTGACGGCGGCACAACGCCTGGATATCGACGTTCTGCGTCAGCTCGCCGCCCGCCTGAAGCTGAGCATCGCAGGCATTGTCCCGGATGCCAGCGCGCTGGCGGTGTTCCTCCCCTGGTTACCCTCTGGCTCGCAAGGCCTGGCGTGGCGCAACGAGCCTCATTGGCTGTGGGCAACCCGGGAGGGCTGGGGCAGTTTGCCGTGCGCTGAAGCCTCTTCGTTTTCACAACTCTCCCGGCTTATCGATGCCCAATCACTCCAGCGCTGCGCCACGCGTTCTGGCGATGAGACCGCTTTTGACCCCTGGCGCGTGATTCATCGCCTGCAACCACCGCTGCCGAGCTGTGGAGACCGCTATGCCGTGGCGATTGCGCTGGCGTTAGGAGGGCGGTAACGATGACGACGGCGGTGAATTTTTTGCCATGGCGTGAAGCGCGTCGCCGCCAGCAGCTGCGTGTCGCGCTGCTGTACGCGGTGGGGTTTCTACTGCTCTTGCTGACGATGGCTCAGGTTAACCGGGCTGAGCGTCACGCGGTTGAGGCGCTGGCGGCGGTGAGAACCGCGGCTGAAAACCAGCTCTGGTCCGCACTCCGTCAGCGCGAAAGCATGATGCTGGAGCGACAGCAGCAAGCACAGCGGCTGCGGCTGAGACAGCAAAGAAGGGCATTAACCGAGGACTGGCGGCCCCGATTGCAGGCAATCGCCGCGCAACTACCGGAACAGGCCTGGTTAACCCGGCTGGAGTATCAGCGCGATACCCTGATGTTGAGCGGTCTGGCGCTGAATCTTAATGCCGTGGCGGGGCTGGAAAAAGCGCTGGGTGCGGTTGCCGGGTTCAAACCGGCTAAAGCCGGTGAAACGCGCCGCGGTGAGTCGGGGCGCTGGCAGTTTCGCTTTTCCCTGAGCGGAGAGCACGCTGATGCAGGCACTCATTGAACGTGGAATGACGGCATTGTTTTCTCTGCGTGGCGGGCGGCTCGCGCTGCCGATTATTCTGGGGCTGCTCGTGGTGATTTTTTTTCGGCTGTCGGCTTCGCCTCCACCGACAGAAACCGACGGACATCTCCGGCTGCGTCAGCAGTGGCTTCGGTTAATGCCGCTGCAGACTGCCTTGCAAAATGTCCTTCCTGATGAGCAACAGCGCTCGCTGTTCTCGCCGGTTGCGCTGCCGGTATCAGGCGCCATGCTGGTGACCTGGCGCCCGTCGGGGCATGGCGGTGAGCTGCTGCTGGAGGCCAGCTGGCAGGCGGTCCCGCCGCTGTTTTCCTGGCTGGCGGAGTGCGGGATGCGCGTAACGGGCTTTTCGCTGCGTCCGGAAAAAGAGGCACTGCTGATGACGTTACAGCTGGAGGCCGAAGATGTGGGGTAAGGGTTGGCGCTTTCTATGGCTGTTGCCGCTTTCGCTACCATTGCTGGCCGGCGATCGCGATCCGTTTCTGCCTCCGGAGGATCGCTGCCAGACGGCACAGCTGGCGCAATGGCGCTATGGTGGCGCGGTCGGTCATCCGCAATATTGGGTGGGTTATTTACTGGACCATCGTAACCAATGGCTACGGGTGCGACAAGATGACGCTTTGCCGGGGGGCTGGCGAATCCATGTGCTGACGGCGGAGCGAATTGAAATAACAACAGGGCCTGGATGCGAACCTGCGCATTGGGAATGGCTGCGGGAAAAAGGAGCAAAAAATGATGCGATGGATAAGCCTGCTGTTTCTACTGTTGCCAGCGCTAGCGGCGGCAAAAAATGAGCAACTCGTGTCGCTGGTGGTTGATGATGTGCCGGTAGCCCAGGTGCTGCAAACGCTGGCCGAGATGCAGCAAAAAAATCTGGTCGTAGCGCCTGACGTCAGCGGTACGGTGTCGCTTCATCTGAAAAACGTTCCCTGGCAGCAGGCATTGCGCGCGGTGATTGATAGCGCCGGGCTGATGTATAACCAGCAGGGCACGGTCCTGCATGTGCATACGCTGGGCTGGCAAAATGCGCGGCAGGCGCAACAAGAGGCGGCGCGCGTGAAGCAATTGCAGAATCTGCCTTTGCAAAGGCATAGCGTGATGCTGCAGCATGCCGATGCGAGCGAGCTGGCAAAGTCCGGGGACAAACTGCTCAGCGCCCGGGGCAGCCTGACGGTGGATAAACGCACCAATCGACTGTTCATTCACGACGATGCCGCGCATCTGTCGACGTTGACAGCGTGGGCCCAGGAGATGGATCTGCCGGTCGGTCAGGTCGAACTGGCGGCACATATCGTCTCGATGAGTGAAACCAGCCTGCGTGAACTGGGGGTGAAATGGAGCATGGCCGAAGCCAGCAGCGCGCCGGGTTCCGGTAAGCTGACGACCTTAAGCAGCCATCAGGCGGTGAACGATGCCAGCACTCGCGTGGGGTTTAATATCGGTCGTCTGAGCGGGCGATTGCTGGAGCTGGAGCTTTCGGCGCTGGAGCAAAAACAGCAGGTGGAAATCATCGCCAGCCCGCGTTTGCTGGCTTCTCATATGCAGCCTGCCAGCATCAAGCAGGGTAGCGAAATTCCCTATCAGGTCTCCAGCGGGGAAAGCGGCGCAACATCGGTTGAGTTTAAAGAGGCGGTTCTGGGAATGGAGGTCACGCCAACGGTTCTGCAACAGAATCGCGTGCGCCTGAAGCTACGCATTACTGAGAATACGCCAGGTCAGGTTCTGAAGCAGGAAAACGGCGAAGCGTTGGCTATCGATAAACAGGAAATTGAGACGCAGGTTGAAGTTAAAAGCGGCGAAACGCTGGCTCTGGGCGGAATCTTTTCGCAAAAAAAGAAATCTGCCCGCGACAGTATTCCGCTACTGGGTGACATTCCGCTGCTCGGCCAGCTGTTTCGTCGCGACGGTAAAGATAACGAACGGCGCGAACTGGTTGTCTTCATTACCCCACGAATTCTGGCAGTGCATTAAGCGGTTTTTCTTGCTAAACACGTTTCAGGTGTTTGACGTGAGGACGGATTTAGCATACAAGGGGTACCGATTTGAGAGTCGGGTTCGGCATCAATCCTCCCTTTTTGTCCGGTGATTTATCCACACGATCATTCAGGATGCGTCGAGGCGGTAAGCTGGTTTACCCCCAGAAACATAGATAACTATGCACCTGGAGGCGGATAAGTGCAGCCGACGGCGAGGTAGTTTGAATAATGACGAGTATATTCAGTTGCCAAACCTGCCTGAGTATTGAGATAATTTTTAGTCTGACTCTCGCTCTATTGCATATGAGGTTTCAGTTCATGTCCTGCTGCGCTGGGTATTCGCGAAGCGGGTTTACCATTAACGAATAGTCTTAGTAGTACCGAAAAAATGGCAGAGAAACGCAATATCTTTCTGGTTGGGCCTATGGGTGCCGGCAAAAGCACTATTGGGCGCCAGTTAGCCCAACAGCTCAATATGGAATTTTACGATTCTGATCAAGAGATTGAGAAACGCACTGGCGCAGATGTGGGCTGGGTTTTCGATGTCGAAGGTGAAGACGGCTTCCGCGACCGTGAAGAAAAGATCATCAATGAGTTGACGGAAAAACAGGGAATTGTGCTGGCGACTGGCGGCGGCTCTGTGAAATCCCGTGAAACGCGTAACCGTCTCTCCGCCCGCGGCGTGGTGGTGTACCTGGAAACAACGATCGAAAAGCAGCTTGCCCGTACGCAGCGCGATAAAAAGCGTCCTCTATTACAAGTTGAAGCGCCGCCTCGCGAAGTTCTTGAAGCGTTGGCCGACGAACGCAACCCACTGTATGAAGAGATTGCTGACGTCACTATCCGTACCGACGATCAGAGCGCAAAAGTAGTGGCAAACCAGATTATTCATATGCTGGAAAGCAATTGATTCTGGCTTAATAAAGAGCGTCAGAGTAAAAAGCAACTGAGGTGGACGTCGCGTTATGGAGAGGCTTACTGTAACCCTCGGGGAACGTAGTTACCCGATTACCATCGCGGCTGGTTTGTTTAACGATCCAGCTTCCTTTCAGCCACTGAAATCAGGCGACCAGGTTATGCTGGTCACCAATGAAACGCTGGCGCCGCTTTATCTGGATAACGTTCGCTCTGTACTGGAGCAGGCGGGGGTTAACGTAGATAGCGTCATTCTACCCGACGGCGAGCAGTACAAAAGCCTGACGGTGATGGACTCCGTCTTTACCGCTTTACTGCAAAAACCGCACGGCCGTGACACCACTCTGGTGGCGCTCGGCGGTGGCGTGGTCGGTGATCTAACCGGCTTTGCTGCGGCTAGCTATCAGCGCGGCGTGCGTTTTATCCAGGTTCCAACCACCCTGCTGTCGCAGGTGGACTCTTCGGTCGGCGGTAAGACGGCCGTCAATCACCCTCTTGGTAAAAACATGATTGGTGCCTTCTGGCAGCCGGTTTCCGTGGTCGTCGATCTCAACTGTCTTAAGACGTTGCCGGCCCGTGAACTCTCTTCCGGACTGGCCGAAGTGATCAAGTACGGCATTATCCTCGACGGTGAATTCTTCAGCTGGCTGGAAAGCAATATCGATGCGCTGATGGCGCTTGATGAGAAGGCGATGGCGTACTGTATTCGTCGTTGCTGTGAGCTGAAAGCCGAAGTTGTTGCTGCCGACGAGCGCGAAACCGGGTTACGTGCTTTACTCAATCTTGGGCATACTTTTGGTCATGCTATTGAAGCCGAAATGGGCTACGGTAACTGGCTACACGGTGAAGCCGTTGCTGCCGGTATGGTGATGGCTGCGCATACGTCCGAGCGATTAGGGCAGTTCAGCGCACAGGATACACAGCGTATCGTGACGCTGCTGCAGCGTGCGGGCTTGCCGGTACGTGGGCCGCAGGAGATGACTGCGCAGGCGTATCTGCCCCACATGATGCGTGATAAAAAGGTGCTGGCAGGCGAGATGCGGCTGGTGCTACCGCTGGCAATAGGGAAAAGCGAAGTTCGCGGCGGAGTGTCGCATGATGTAGTTCTTGGCGCGATTGCTGATACACAGCTAGCGCAACAATAAGAAGGTCTAGCCGCGTCCGCGCGGCGTTATCATTTCAGGTGACATGCAATAGTCGTGAGCATAAGCCTTTTAGTGGGGTGTTAAATGGATGAATTAAAACCAGAAGATGATCTGAAAGCCGATCGCAGCGATCGTCGTACTGGTCGTTCCCGTCAATCTTCCGAGCGCGATAGCGATCCGCAGATCAATTTTGATGATGTCGATCTTGATGCGGACGACAGTCGTCCGACGCGCGCCAGCAAAGCACGCCGTGAGCGCGATGAAGAAGAGTATGAAGCGGACGTAGAGTCTGAAGAAGACGAAGAGTCCGAAGAACAGCAGGTTGAGCGTCGTCCGCGCAAGCGTAAGAAAGCGCCCGCGAAGCCAGCCTCCCGCCAATATATTATGATGGGGGTGGGGATTCTCGTGCTGCTGCTGCTGATCGTCGGCATTGGCTCTGCACTGAAGTCGCCATCCTCTTCCAGTGAACAAACCGCGTCAGGCGAGAAGAGCATTAACCTGTCAGGCGATCAGTCTGACAATGGACAGTCTGGCAATGGCCAGCCTGCCGCTCAGGACCAGACAACGGCAAACAACGCGCAGCAGGATGTTTCTCTGCCGCCGATCGCCTCTAACCCGACTCAGGGCCAGACTGCCGCTGAGCCGCAGGGACAGCAGCGTGTTGAAGTACAGGGCGATCTGAATAATGCCTTGACTCAGCAGCAGGGCCAGATTGACAGCGCCGTAGCGAACTCTACGCTGCCGACTGAACCGGCAACCGTTGCTCCTGTCCGTAATGGCGCCGCCCCGCGTCAGGCAACAACTGAACGTCAGACTGCCGCCGCTCCGCGTCCGGTAGAGCGTAAGCATACGGTGATTGAGCCGAAACCAGTGGCGAAAGCCCCGGTTGAAGCGAAACCGGTTCAGCCGAAGCGTGTTGAAAGCACTGCCGCGGCCGCGCCGGTGAAAGCGCCTGTCACTCAGCCGAGCAAACCTGTTGCCACCGCACAGACAACTAAGCCGGCTCCGACGACAACGACAACCGCGACCGCACCAGCGGCTACCGCTGCGGCGACGGCGGCTCCGGCTGCGACTGCCGGGGGTAAAACTGCCGGTGATGTCAGCTCGATGAAAGCGGCGCCGTCGGGTAACTACACTCTGCAACTCAGCAGCTCCTCCAACTACAACAACCTGAATAGCTGGGCGAAGAAAGAGAAGCTGGATAAATATGTCGTCTACGAGACCACGCGTAACGGTCAGCCATGGTATGTACTGGTCAGCGGTATCTACGCTTCGAAAGATGAAGCGAAGCGTGCTGTTGCCACTCTGCCAGCGGATGTGCAGGCGAAAAACCCGTGGGCGAAACCGCTGCATCAGGTTCAGGCTGATCTGAAGTAAGTGCGGTGTAGTCTTAAGCGCAGGGTGCTGTCGGAGCTTTCTCCACAGCCGGAGAATGTGGTAATTAGTTAGGCAGCATGAAAAAGAATCGCGCTTTTCTGAAATGGGCAGGGGGGAAATACCCCCTGCTTGACGATATAAAGAAACACTTGCCGCAAGGCGATTGTCTGATTGAGCCCTTTGTGGGCGCAGGGTCGGTATTTCTGAATACCGACTTTTCTCGTTATATTCTGGCGGACATCAACAGCGACCTGATCGGTCTTTACAACATCGTTAAATTGCAGACGGATGAGTATGTTGCGGCGGCGCGTGAAATGTTTACGCCTGAGAATAACGCGGCAGAGCAGTACTATCAGTTCCGTACTGAATTCAATCAAAGTCAGGATCCGCTGCGTCGTGCGGTGCTGTTCCTGTATCTGAACCGCCATGGTTACAATGGCCTGTGTCGCTATAATCTGCGCGGCGAATTTAACGTACCGTTCGGCCGTTATAAGAAGCCCTACTTCCCGGAAGCTGAGCTGTATCATTTTGCCCAGAAGGCGCAGAATGCGTACTTCTACTGCGAGTCGTATGCCGACAGCATGGCGCGCGCGGACGGTTCTTCGGTGGTCTATTGCGATCCTCCGTATGCGCCATTGTCGTCTACCGCCAATTTTACGGCCTATCATACGAACAGCTTTAACGCCGAGCAGCAGGCCCATCTGGCGCAGCTGGCGGAGAACCTGCTGGAACAGCGGGTTCCGGTTCTGATTTCCAACCACGATACCGCGCTCACGCGCGAATGGTATCGTCAGGCTAAACTGCATGTCGTCAAAGTTCGACGCAGTATCAGCAGCAACGGTGGTACACGAAAGAAGGTGGACGAGCTTCTGGCTCTTTACCGTCCGCCCAAGACTAAATAATTTCAAGGAGATGCGGATGAAGCAGTATTTGATTGCCCCTTCGATTCTGTCGGCTGATTTTGCCCGCCTGGGCGAGGATACCGCCAAAGCGCTGGCTGCAGGTGCGGACGTTGTGCACTTTGACGTGATGGACAACCACTACGTGCCGAATCTGACCATCGGCCCTATGGTGCTGAAAGCACTACGCAACTATGGCATCACCGCCCCGATCGACGTGCACCTGATGGTGAAACCGGTCGACCGCATCATCCCTGATTTCGCCGCGGCGGGCGCCAGCATTATCACCTTCCATCCGGAAGCCTCTGAGCACGTCGATCGCAGCCTGCAGCTCATCAAAGAACATGGCTGTAAAGCCGGTCTGGTGTTTAACCCGGCCACGCCGCTGAGTTACCTTGATTATGTGATGGATAAGCTGGACGTTATCCTGCTGATGTCCGTTAACCCAGGTTTCGGCGGCCAGTCCTTCATCCCCCAGACGCTGGATAAATTGCGCGAAGTGCGCCAGCGCATCGATGCGTCGGGTTATGACATTCGTCTGGAAGTCGACGGCGGCGTGAAGGTCAGCAATATTGCGGACATTGCGGCGGCAGGCGCAGATATGTTTGTTGCCGGCTCCGCGATATTCGACCGTCCTGACTACAAGGAGGTTATTGATCAAATGCGTAGTGAATTAGCAAAGGTTAGTCATGGATAAATTACACTCTGTTCGCGGTGTCGCCTTTGACCTTGACGGCACGCTGGTCGACAGCGCACCGGGTTTGACGGCTGCGGTTGATAGCGCGCTCTATGCGCTGGAGCTGCCGATGGCGGGCGAGGCGCGCGTCGTAACCTGGATCGGCAACGGTGCGGATGTTCTGATGGAGCGGGCCCTGAGCTGGGCGCGTCAGGAACGCGCAACCCAGCGTGCTGCAATGGGAAAACCCTCCGTCGATCATGACGATATTCCGCGGGCAGAGCAGCTGCTGGTGCTGCGTAAGCTGTTCGATCGCTACTATGCTGAAGCGGCGGAAGAAGGCAGTTTTCTGTTCCCGGCAGTGGCTGATACGCTTGGCGCACTGCATGCGAAAGGCCTGCCGCTGGCGCTGGTGACCAACAAGCCGACGCCGTTCGTTGCGCCAATTCTGGCAGCGTTGGATATCGCGAAATATTTTACGGTCGTCATCGGTGGCGATGATGTGAAGAATAAAAAACCACATCCGGATCCGCTGCTGCTTGTGGCGCAGAAGCTAGGTCTGGCGCCTGCTGAGCTGCTGTTCGTTGGCGATTCACGTAATGATATTCAGGCGGCTAAAGCCGCTGGCTGCAGCTCTGTCGGACTGACCTACGGGTATAACTACGGCGAGTCGATCGCGCTCAGCGAACCGGACTACATCTTCGACCAATTTAATGAACTCTTGCCCGCTCTCGGGCTACCGTACAGTGAAACTCAGGAATTGAAAAATGACTAAGCCCATCGTTTTTAGTGGCGCACAGCCCTCAGGTGAATTGACCATTGGCAACTATATGGGTGCGCTGCGTCAATGGGTGAGCATGCAGGATGATTATCACTGCATCTACTGCATCGTGGATTTGCATGCCATCACCGCGCGTCAGGATCCTGAGAAACTGCGTAAAGCGACGCTGGATACTCTGGCGCTTTACCTGGCATGTGGTATCGACCCGGAGAAAAGCACCATCTTCGTTCAGTCGCACGTGCCGGAACACGCACAGCTGGGCTGGGCGCTGAACTGCTACACCTATTTCGGTGAACTGAGCCGGATGACTCAGTTCAAAGACAAATCTGCGCGCTATTCGGAAAACATTAACGCCGGTCTGTTTGACTATCCGGTGCTGATGGCGGCGGACATTCTGCTGTATCAGACCAACCAGGTTCCGGTTGGCGAAGATCAGAAACAGCACCTGGAGCTGAGCCGCGATATCGCGCAGCGCTTCAACGCCCTTTACGGCGAGGTGTTTAAAGTGCCTGAGCCGTTTATTCCTGCATCCGGTGCCCGCGTGATGTCCCTGCTTGAACCGACAAAGAAAATGTCCAAGTCAGACGACAATCGCAATAACGTGATCGGTCTGCTGGAAGACCCGAAATCGGTGGTGAAAAAGATCAAGCGCGCCGTGACGGACTCCGATGAGCCGCCTGTTGTCCGCTATGACCAGCAGAATAAAGCCGGTGTCTCCAACCTGCTGGATATTCTTTCCGGGGTTACCGGTCAGAGCATCGCGGAGCTGGAGCAGCATTTCGAAGGCAAAATGTATGGTCACCTGAAAGGCGAAGTGGCTGATGCGGTGTCCGGTATGCTGCTGGAGCTGCAGGAGCGCTATAACCGCTTCCGTAACGACGAAGCGTTCCTCAATCAGGTGATGAAAGACGGGGCTGAAAAAGCCAGCGCTCGTGCGTCGCAAACGCTGAAAGCAGTCTATGAAGCCATTGGTTTTGTGGCTAAGCCGTAAGCGATAGCCGGGCGATAAACAGAAAAGGGCGGGTAAATCCCGCCCTTTTGCATGTTAAGCGTATGCGACGTTTGCCGGTCAGTTTCTCAGCATTCGCGAGCTGAACCCGGAACGTCAGTATCAGTGATGTGAGAACCAGTTCAGCTTGTCGCGCAGGCTGACCACGCGGCCAACGATAATCAGCGCCGGGCTGGCCATCTGCTGCGCCAGAATATCCAGCTGATCTAAGGTGCCGGCGACCACTCTTTGGCTGACCGCCGTACCGTTTTCAACGATAGCCGCGGGCATATCCGCCGCCATGCCGTGAGCAATCAGGTTCTCACGGATAGCAGAGGCCTGGTTCAGCCCCATATAAAACACCAGCGTCTGCTTCTCTACCGCCAGGTTTTCCCAATCCAGCTCGCCGCCGGTCTTCAGATGGCCGGTGATCAGGCGGACGCCCTGGGCGAAATCGCGATGGGTCAACGGGATACCTGAATAGGCGGAACAGCCTGAAGCCGCGGTAATTCCTGGCACCACCGAGAAGGGGATTCCGGCGTTGCACAGGGTTTCCAGCTCTTCGCCGCCACGGCCAAAAATAAAGGGATCGCCGCCTTTCAGGCGCACCACGCGACGTCCGTTCTGCGCCTCGCGCAGCAGGATCTGGTTAATCTCTTCCTGGGGTACGCAGTGATAGCCCGCGCGTTTGCCGACGAAAATCCGATCGGCGTCGCGACGTACCAGATTCATAATGTCGTCAGAAACCAGACGGTCATACACCACGACGTCCGCCTGCTGAATCTGCTGGAGCCCTTTGAGGGTCAGCAGCCCGGCATCGCCGGGACCGGCGCCGACCAGCACCACTTCGCCACGGTGATCCAGCGGCTCCGTTAACAGTTGCTCGGTAGTATCGGCAACGGCCTGGCGGTCTTCATTGGCCAGCGATTGCGCCAGACGGTCGTTGACGAACAACTTTTCCCAGAAACGTCGACGTTCGCCGACCGTCGCAAACTGTTTTTTCACCCGCGAACGCAGCTGGCCGGCATAGTGGGCCAGCTGGCCTAAGTGGAGCGGCAGAATCGACTCCAGCTTTTCCCGCAGCAGCCGCGCCAGCACCGGTGAGGTACCGCCAGAGGAGACGGCGACCATCAGCGGCGAGCGGTCAATGATCGACGGCATAATAAAACTGGCCTGCTGCGGCGCATCCACCACGTTACAGAATATCCGCCGTGCCTCTGCCGCGTCGCTGACCCGCTGATTGACATCTTCATCGTCGGTGGCGGCGATGGCCAGCCAGCAGGTGTCGAGAAGCGCCGGGTTAAACGGCGCTTGCACCAGGGTCAGCATCTGCGAATCAGCCCACGCATGGAACTGCGGCGAGAACACCAGCGCGTTGACCGTGACTCTGGCGCCGGCATCAAGCAGCAGGCGTGCCTTGCGTTCGGCAACATCACCGCCGCCGACCAGTAAGCAGTCGCGGCCGCGCAGCTGACAGAAAATAGGTAAGTGATCCACGGAACATCCTCGCAGCAAGCAGTGGGAGAGGGATAAGCGGTCGTAGCATAGCAGCAGAGGGTTGGCACAATATACGATTTTTCGGGCGCCTACCGCTTAGTTGGCATAAGAAGAAAATATGGTTCCCGCCGGAGCGCGGCGGGAACCTCAGGGCATCATGCCTTCAGCTGAACGTTGCCGTCTTTCACGCGCGCATCGAAATGTGCAATGGAGTGGCTTGCATCTTCCATGCACAGGCCGTCGCGCAGACGGAAGCGCTGTTTCTTCAATGGGCTGGCGACCCACAGCTCACCCTCATGTTCAGCAATGATGCCTCGCGACAGCACGCTGGCGTTGAAGAACGGGTCGATATTGCTGATCGCATAGACCCGATCGTCATGGTAAGGCCGGAACAGGGCGACCTGCTGCTGGCCCAGCAGCGCACAGACGCCGGTTGCAGGCAGAATATCGTCAATCTTGCAGATGTTTACCCACTGGCTCATGCGTTCTCCTCCACCAGAGTGACCGGGATACGCTCATACGGCGTTGCCGGACGGTGCTGCTCGCGTTCCGGTACGACCTGTACATTCGGGTCGCGCTGGTTGCTGTTGATAAAATGTTTGAAGCGGGTTTGTGCCGCCGGATTGTTGACCGTCTCGGTCCACTCGCAGGCGACAGCGGCACGCAGACGCGCCAGCTCTTCTTCCAGGTGGGCGTTCAGGCCCAGCTTGTCGTCGATAATGACGCTACGCAGGTAGTCGATGCCGCCTTCCATGTTGTCTAACCACGGCGCGGTACGCGTCAGCTTATCGGCGGTACGGATATAGAACATCATAAAGCGATCGAGATAGCTGAGCAGCGTTTCGCGATCGAGATCGGCGGCCAGCAGGTCGGCGTGGCGCGGCTTCATCCCGCCGTTCCCGCAGACGTACAGGTTCCAGCCTTTCTCGGTAGCGATAATGCCGACGTCTTTCCCCTGCGCTTCCGCACATTCACGGGTGCAGCCGGAGACGCCAAACTTCATTTTGTGCGGCGTACGGATGCCTTTGTAGCGGTTTTCCAGCTCGACGCCGAAGCCCACGCTGTCGCCGACGCCGTAGCGGCACCAGGTGCTGCCGACGCAGGTTTTCGCCATACGCAGCGCTTTGGCATACGCGTGGCCGGTTTCGAAGCCCGCTTCAATCAGCTGACGCCAGATTTCCGGCAGGTCGTCTTTTTGTGCGCCGAACAGGCCGATACGCTGTGAACCGGTGATTTTAGTGTAGAGGTTATATTCGCGCGCGATGCGCCCTACGGCCACCAGGCCTTCCGGCGTAATTTCGCCGCCGGCGGAGCGCGGGATAACCGAATAGGTCCCGTCTTTCTGGATGTTGGCGAGGAAATTATCGTTCGTGTCCTGCAGCGGCGTATGCTGAGGCTTGAGAATGTACTCATTCCAGCAGGAGGCCAACAGCGAGCCAACGGTCGGTTTACACACTTCGCAGCCGTAGCCTTTTCCGTGTTTCGCCAGCAGCTCTTCGAAGGTTTTAATCCCTTCTACGCGAATCAGGTGGAACAGCTCCTGGCGGGAGTAGGCAAAGTGTTCGCACAGATTGTGGTTCACTTCGATCCCCTGTTTCGCCAGCTCCGCGTTCAGCACCTGGGTCACCAGCGGAATACAGCCGCCGCAGCCGGTACCGGCTTTGGTTTCTGCTTTCAGCGCGGCGACGGTATGGCAGCCTTTGTTGATGGCGGAAATCAGCATCCCTTTGGTCACGTCGAAGCAGGAACAGATTTGCGCGCTGTCCGGCAGTTTATCGACGCCGATTGACGGCTTACCGCTGCCTGCGTGTGCCGGCAGAATCAGCGAGTCCGGGTTTTCCGGCAGTTCAATGCCGTTGAGCACCAGCTGCAGCAGATTGCCGTAATCGCTGGTGTCACCGACCAGCACCGCGCCAAGCAGAGTTTTATTGTCTTCGCTGACGATCAGTCGTTTGTAGACTTCTTTGCTTTCATCAAGATAGACGTAGCTGCGGGCGCCAGGCGTGCGGCCATGCGCATCGCCGATGCCGCCCACGTCAACGCCAAGCAGCTTCAGTTTGGCGCTGAGATCGGCCCCGATGAAGCGGTTGTCGTTGCCGAGGAGATGGTCGACGGTCACCTGGGCCATTTTATAACCCGGCGCCACCAGACCGTAGACGCGGTTGTTCCAGCTGGCGCATTCGCCGATAGCATAGATATCCGGATCGGAAGTCTGGCAGGTGTCATTGACCACGATACCGCCGCGCTGCGCCACGGCCAGACCGCACTGGGTCGCCAGCTTGTCGCGTGGACGAATACCGGTGGAGAAGACGATAAAATCGACCTGCAGCTCGCTGCCATCGGCGAACTGCATGGTTTTTCTGGCCTCGCTGCCCTGTTGGACAATCTCTTTGGTGTTTTTGCTGGTATGGACCTTCACGCCCATACTTTCGATTTTACGCTTGAGCTGCTCGCCACCCATATTATCCAGCTGTTCGGCCATCAGCATGGGCGCAAATTCGATGACGTGGGTTTCCACGCCGAGGTTCTTCAGCGCGCCGGCAGCTTCGAGGCCCAGCAGGCCGCCGCCGACTACGGCGCCGCGTTTGCTGCGACGCGCGCAGGATTCAATCGCGTTCAGATCTTCAATGGTGCGGTACACAAAGCAGTCCTGAGTGTCCGCGCCTTTGATTGGCGGGATCCACGGATAGGAGCCCGTCGCCATCACCAGCTTGTCGTAAAATACGGTGCGTCCCGCGCTGGAGTGAATCACTTTCTCCTGGCGGTTAATGGTAATAGCGCGTTCACCGATCAGGACTTTAACGCCATGTTTCTCGTAAAAACCTTCACGGACCAGCGAGAGCTCTTCGGCGGTGTGATGGGAGAAGTAAGACGACAGGTGGACGCGGTCGTAAGCGATACGGGGTTCTTCACAGAACACGGTAATGTCGAACTGTCCGGCAGGCGCCTTATCAAGAAGCTCTTCGATAAAGCGATGGCCAACCATGCCGTTACCGATAATAGCGATTCTGACTTTGCTCATTTTTGCCTCGATTTCTTTTCTATTACCGCCTACCTTAACGATTCAGCCAGGACACTTATTGATACAAATCAAGAACGCCCGCGCCTACCACTTAATGGGTATGCTTATGATTTTCCTGGATTTTTATAAGTTATGGAAAACTCAGGCTTTTCCTCGCTGTTGCTTTTGTGTACAAAATGGATGCGGGGGAACGTTCATGGGTTGGGCGAAAAAACGGCAATATTCACGGGAGTCATCAAGATGACAGCAGTTCCGCTTTGGTTGATTGAGAACGTACGTTTGCCTGACCGCGAAGGGCTGTGGCAGATCGCGATAGATAAAGGCTGTTTTGGTGATATCACCCCGATGGGCGATGCGCGCAGCGAAAGTTATGAAGTGCTCAACGCCCGCGGCGGGCTCGCGATTCCGCCATTTATTGAACCGCATATTCATCTCGATACCACCCAAACTGCCGGCGAGCCAAACTGGAACCAGTCCGGGACGCTGTTCGAGGGGATTGAGCGCTGGGCAGAACGTAAAGCGCTGTTGAGTCACGAAGATGTGAAGGCCCGGGCGTGGAAGACGCTGAAATGGCAAATCGGCAACGGGATTCAGTTTGTCCGGACGCACGTTGACGTGTCTGACCCGACGTTGACGGCATTAAAGGCGATGCTGGAGGTGAAACAGGAGGTAGCGCCATGGGTAGATTTGCAGATAGTCGCCTTCCCCCAGGAGGGGATCTTATCCTACCCCAATGGTGAGGCCTTGCTGGAGGAGGCCCTGCGACTCGGGGCCGATGTGGTCGGCGCCATTCCGCACTTTGAGTTTACTCGCGAGTATGGCGTGGAATCGCTGCATATCGCGTTCCGTCTGGCGCAGCAGTATCAGCGTCCGCTGGATATTCACTGCGATGAGATTGACGACGAGCAGTCGCGGTTTGTCGAAACGGTGGCGGCTCTGGCGTTGAAAGAGGGGATTGGCCCACGGGTTACGGCCAGCCATACCACCGCGATGCACTCCTATAACGGCGCCTATACTTCGCGGTTGTTTCGGTTACTGAAGCTCTCGGGAATCAACTTTGTCGCTAACCCGCTGGTGAATATTCATCTTCAGGGGCGTTTTGACGATTATCCAAAGCGCCGTGGCATCACCCGGGTGAAGGAGCTGATGGCGGCGGGCATTAATGTCTGTTTCGGTCACGATGATGTTTTCGACCCGTGGTACCCGCTGGGTACTGGCAATATGCTGCAGGTGCTGCATATGGGGTTGCATGTCTGTCAGCTGATGGGCTATCAGCAGATTAACGATGGGCTGAAGCTGATTACCGACAACAGCGCCCGCACCTTTGGCCTGCACGATTACGGCATTGTGCCGGGCTATCCCGCAAATCTGGTTATTCTACCGGCGGAGAATGGTTTTGAAGCGGTTCGCTGCCAGGTGCCGGTTCGCTGGTCTATTCGTCAGGGACGGGTAATTGCCACAACGCAACTGGCACAGACCTGGATCCAGACCGACAGAGGAGGAGAGGAGCTGTTCTTTAGCCGAAACAGCCCCTTCACTGACGCAAAGGGGCCAACAAAGGCTTAGTGGGAGGCCGCCGCCGCATTGTGCTGGCGGTGGCGGGAGACGAAGCCAAGGATTAAGCACATCACAAAGACGACGGCGTAGAGGCCGTTAGCGGTGTGCAGCGCTGCCAGCGGGCCGCTGGCAGCCACAATCGGACCGGTCACCACGAAGGTCAGCATTGTGCCGATGGTGCCGCAGGTCAGTACAAAGTTCACCAGTTTCGGCGACGCGACTTTGGTTTGTAGCGAACCCAGCGTAATCAGCGAGGTGTAAATCGCGCTGGAGAAGAAGCCGAGGGTCAGAATAAACCACGGCATATGCTCCGGTGAACCGTTGATGAACAGGTACATCAGCACGGTGGCGAGACCAGCCAGTACGGTCAGGATCCGCTGGAGGTCGAAGAAGCGCAGGATGAAGCTGAACGACCACATGCCAATCATGTACGACATCCAGAAATCACTCACCAGCTTACCGCCATCGGCCAGGCTCATGCCCAGGGTCTTGGCATACTCCGGTACCCAGGAGATAAAGCCCAGCTGACCGAGGATGTAGCACAGCGCCGCAATGGCGAGGAACAGCACGCCGATGCCCCATTTTTCTTTCACGACCGGCTGGTTGTCCTGCTGCCCTTTTTTGCCAAGAACCGGGAACTCACAGCCGAAGGTCAGAATAAAGATGGCAACGTAGACCAGACCAATGCAGGCATAAACCCAGTACCACTCAATGCTGCGGGCCAACAGGAATGCGGCGACCATCGGGAAGATCATCCCCGCCATGCTGAAGAAGGAGTCGGTAAACAGCAGACGCGCGCCACGCTGGCGGCCTTCATACATGTGGGTGATCAGGAAGGTCCCGATCGACATGGTGATCCCGCTGACCAGTCCCAGAACGAACATGGACGCGGAGAACAGAGCCAGGCTGTGGCTAAACATCAGCCCGGCAACGGCCAGTACCATCAGAATGAAGCCAAAACGCAGCTGGGTTTTCAGCGGCACAATTTCCATCAGCCAGGCGTTCAGGAAGATAGAGATCAGGATACCGGCGTTGAGGAAAGTAAAGGTGTTGCTCATGCTGGAGACGGGCAAATGGAAATAATCGGCGATATTTCCCATCACCATTCCGGTGACGATCACCAGCGCGCCGGTGAGGGCGTAGGAAAAGAAGCTGATCCATGTGAGCTTGATACGATTGCTGTTAGTCATGACTGGCCTGTGAATAGAAATGTAAAGCGCATTGACTGCGCCAGGGCGGACAGATTTTATTCATTCGAGTGATGTAAGCAAACGTTTATTATGCAATGAAATGCTTTTTGCATAGATTAGTGTGATTTAGATCCGCTTTTATTGATCGCGCAGGTCAAGGCGTGCGTCGTAACAACTGTTTCAGCTACGTAAAATTAGGTAAAAGGCTGGCCCAGGATGCAAAGGCTCTTTAGAATCAAAGCACTTGCTTTTTATTCTGCTCCGTTAAGGAATTCCCATGCTCAAATCAACTCTGGCGGCGGTGGTTGCCGTTTTCGCCATTTCAGCTTTCTCTCCGGCAATGGCAGCGAAGGGCGATCCTCATGTACTGCTGACGACGTCTGCGGGCAATATTGAGCTGGAGTTAAATAGCCAGAAAGCACCGATTTCCGTGGATAACTTCCTGAAGTACGTGAACAGCGGCTTCTATAACAACACCACTTTCCATCGCGTGATTCCGGGCTTCATGGTGCAGGGCGGCGGCTTCAACGAACAGATGCAGCAAAAGCAGCCGAACCCGCCGATTAAAAACGAAGCCGATAACGGTCTGCGCAATACCCGCGGCACTATCGCGATGGCGCGTACTGCCGATCAGGACAGCGCCACCAGCCAGTTCTTCATTAACATTGCGGACAACGCCTTCCTTGACCACGGGCAGCGTGATTTTGGCTATGCGGTCTTTGGCAAAGTGGTGAAAGGCATGGACGTGGCGGATAAGATTTCTCAGGTTCAGACGCACAACGTCGGACCGTACCAGAATGTACCGTCCAAACCTGTCGTCATCCTCTCAGCGAAAGTCCTGCCGTAAGCCTTTCTGTGCGCGGGTAACATCGCCCGCGCCACATCGGCCTCTCTGCGTAACCCGAAATTGCTGCTTATACTTGTGGCAAACAGGGGACGATAAGGGAGGCGACCATGCGTTCACTCACCGATAAGCAAAAATCCCAACTCTGGGAACAGACCCGCAATGTGAATTTTCAGGCCAGCCGTCGCCTTGAGGGCGCAGCGATCCCGCTGGTGACGCTGACTGCCGAACAAGCGCTGGCGCGTGTCGCCGAGATCAGGAGGCGTCATGAGCAGTAAATATGGCGACGATCGCGACCCTTACCTCTACCCTGCGCTCAATGTGATGCGTAACCGTCTCGGCATTCGTCAGGCGCAGCGGCTGGAGCAAACGGCCTGGGAAATCACCTCCCTGCGTGCGGCGACGCTGCCGCTGGGACCGCGTGGCCGCGGGCTACCTTACCTCTGTTTCATTCATCATCAGCTGTATCAGGATATCTTCGACTGGGCGGGGCAATTCAGAGAAGTCGATATCTATCAGGGTGATACCCCTTTCTGTCATTTTGCGTGGATTGAGAAAGAGGGCAATGCGCTGATGCGGGCGCTGGAGGACGAGGACTATCTCAGCGGAATCAGCCGCGCGACGTTTGTCACGCGTCTGAGCTGGTACTACGGGGAAATCAACGTCCTGCACCCGTTTCGCGTCGGTAGCGGCCTGGTTCAGCGGATTTTCTTTGAACAGTTGGCTCTTCACGCCGGGTTTGTGCTCGACTGGCGGGATATCGACCCCGATACCTGGAGCCAGGCTAACCAGCTGGGGGCGATGGGCGATCCCGAACCCCTTGAGCGGATCTTTCGAAAAGTGGTAAGCGAAGCGTGAGAATCTGAGTAGAATAGCCCGGTTTTATTCTTTCCGGAGCCGCTATGATCCTGCTTATCGACAACTATGATTCTTTCACCTGGAACTTGTACCAGTACTTCTGTGAACTGGGGGCGGAAGTGCTGGTCAGGCGTAATGATGAGCTGACGCTTGAGGAGATAGCGGCGTTGCTGCCGGAGAAAATCGTGATCTCTCCCGGGCCCTGTACACCAAATGAGTCAGGCATTTCGCTGGCGGTGATTGCCCGTTATGCCGGTCAGATTCCGCTGCTGGGCGTTTGTCTTGGCCATCAGGCTATCGCCCAGGTCTTTGGGGCCACTATCGTGCGAGCGGCGAAAGTGATGCACGGCAAGACTTCCCCCATCCATCATAACGGGCAGGGGGTCTTTCAGGGGCTGAATAATCCGCTGACCGTCACTCGCTACCACTCTCTGCTGATTGATCCCGCGACGCTTCCCGAATGTTTTGAGGTGACGGCCCGCAGCGAAAGCGGGGAGATTATGGCCATTCGCCATCGGGAGTGGGATCTCGAAGGGGTACAGTTCCACCCGGAGAGTATTCTCAGCGAGCAGGGACATCAGCTGCTGGCAAACTTCCTCAATCGGTGATTTGTAGTTGCCATCGACTGATTTTTTATGCATATTTTGTGATTAGATTATCACAATAATGACCGCATAACGAAGAAGGATGGCATGACATGGCAACTGAGCAACCGGTAATTACCCGCGCCACATTCGATGAAGTTATTCTGCCGATTTATGCACCGGCAGAATTCATCCCGGTCAAAGGTAAAGGTAGCCGCGTTTGGGATCAGCAGGGCAAAGAGTACGTTGATTTCGCCGGCGGGATTGCGGTGACGGCGTTAGGGCATTGTCATCCGGCTCTGGTCGCGGCGCTGCATGAGCAGGGAGAAACCTTGTGGCATACCAGCAATGTCTTTACCAACGAGCCGGCGCTGCGTCTGGGCCGCAAGCTGGTGGATGCCACCTTCGCCGAGCGCGTGGTGTTCATGAACTCCGGCACCGAAGCGAACGAAACGGCGTTCAAGCTGGCGCGCCACTACACCATTACCCGTCACAGCCCGTATAAGACCAAAATCATCGCCTTCCATAATGCCTTCCACGGCCGTTCGCTGTTCACGGTATCGGTGGGCGGGCAGCCAAAATATTCTGATGGCTTCGGCCCGAAACCGGCGGACATTATTCACGTGCCGTTTAACGATCTGCATGCGGTGAAGGCGGTGATGGATGACCACACCTGTGCGGTAGTGGTTGAGCCAATTCAGGGGGAAGGCGGGGTGATGGCGGCGACGCCGGAGTTCCTGAAAGGACTGCGCGAGCTGTGCGATGAGCATCAGGCGCTGCTGGTATTTGATGAAGTGCAGTGCGGCATGGGGCGTACCGGTTCGCTGTTTGCATATATGCACTACGGCGTGACGCCGGACATTCTTACCAGCGCTAAAGCGCTGGGCGGCGGCTTCCCGATCAGCGCTGTACTGACCACCAGTGATATTGCCAGCGCATTCCACGCCGGTTCCCACGGTTCGACCTACGGCGGTAACCCGCTGGCCTGCGCCGTGGCCGGGGCGGCATTTGATCTGATTAATACGCCGGAGGTGCTGGAGGGCGTGAAGGCGAAGCGCGAGCTGTTTGTGCAGCATCTCCAGCAAATTGACGCGCAGTTTGACCTGTTCAGCGACATCCGCGGTATGGGGCTGTTGATTGGCGCGGAGCTTAAGCCGCAGTATAAAGGCCGGGCACGCGATTTTCTCTATGCCGCGGCAGATGCGGGCGTGATGGTGCTGAATGCCGGGCCGGATGTGATGCGTTTTGTCCCTTCGCTGGTCATCGACGAGAAGGATATTGCTGAAGGTATGGCCCGCTTTGCCCAGGCGATAAAGCAGGTTCTTAACGCTTAATCGCGCGTAGCCAGATACCGTGATGCGGGCGCTGACGCCATGCCACCGAGGAGATGGTGTGCATGGTGTTCAGATGGTCGAGGATCCGCTGCAGATGCTGCTCCATTGTACTTAACGGGCCCCGGCTCACCTCCACATCCTGCGACTCCATAATATTCACATCGCCAGCGCTGCCGGGACCGTCGGAGTCCAGCCGCTGTTGACAGCGCTGGAGCGCAATCTCACAGGATTCCAGGTAACGCCGGGCCAGCTCCGGCGTCAGCATATTGTGCTCGCGGGCGAGGGTGGTCATGGCGTTGATATGCTCAACAATAAACTGGCTGTGGGTGACCCACAGTTTCATATCATCAAGATAATGTGTGTTAAAACCGGGTTCCTGCATGGCCTGATTCAGCGAGTTATACAGCGAGTTATGTGCCTGATTGACGCGCATCCGGCGATAGGCCAGCGCCGGGGCCTGATGATCGTCGCTGAGAATTAGCCTGATCGCTTCCTGATCGGCTTCCAGCGCGTCGTGAGCGTTTTTACGCAGTAGCCCGCTTTGCCATTGCGGCCATAGCCAGACCATGCCGCCAAAGGCGATAAGGCAGCCGATAAGCGTATCGATAAGCCTGGCGACAATATACTGCTCGCCGTTGAGCGTCAGAAGCTGCAGGGTATACACCGCCGTCACGGTAAAGCCAACCATCGCCCAGCCATAATGCTTGCGAATAATCAGGTAGCTCAGCAGCGTGACGAGCAGCATCGCGGAGAGCGTATAACCCTCCGGGACGTGAAAGTGCAGCGCCAGGCCGGCGATAGCCAGACCGGCAAGTGTACCTGCCGCCCGATGGACGATACGTACCCGCGTCGCGCCGTAGCCGTTTTGGGTCACAAAAAGCACCGTCATCAGGATCCAGTAAGGCTTGGGAAGGTTCAGGGCGCTTCCCATCAGGCTCGCGGCCGTTAACATCACGCAGATACGCGCAGCGTTACGTAGCGCCGGCGATTTTAATGAGAGATAGCTCTTTAGCGCGGGCAGCAGCGGCAGACGGCGCTCTTTATCCGCCATCAGGTTGCGAGCATACAGCGGGCGCTGGGTACGCAGCACCCGGGCTATTCGGCTGAAGTGCCAGGCGCAGAACTGCCCTACCGGGTTGTCCGGATGCTGCCAGGCGATTTTCTCCAGCGCGCCGATTTGCTTATCCATATGAAAGCGTTGCGGGTAGCGGTGGTAGAGAATGTCATCGGCCAGCACCCGCAGGCGTGCGGCAACGGTTTGTGCGTTCCAGCGGATCACCGCCTCGGCATGGCTGCGCTCTACCAGTTTTTGTACTTCTTCGGGTTGGTGCAGGCTGACGGAGATATGTTCCTGCAAATCCAGCGCCATCTGAAATGCCCGCAGCAGGCGCTTGTGGTCATTGCGCTGGTTCGCCGCCAGCATATGCATCTGCTGGTAGCATTGGGTGATCAGGTCCACCACCTTCTGCTGGCGCGTGAGCAGCGGCGGCAGTGAAGTGGTGGGATCGATATGCTGGGTCAGCAGGCTGTATTTGGCTTCGCAGTAGTTAGCCAGCTCGCGATAAAGCAGGCTCAGCGATTCGCGCAGCGGCTGCTCGCGCCATAGCCAAAACCAGAACCAGTTAAACAGGCCGTACCACAGCGTCCCGAGGGCGTAGATCAGCAGTGGCTCCCAGACGGGCATGTTCCCGGCAAGGCTCAGGGTAAAGATTGCGGCAATTAACGACGCGGGCAGAAGCCTGGCGTGCAGAGAGCTGATCTCCGCCGTTACGCCCAGCAGTAGCGCCAGGCCGCTGAGAATCAAGGGCAGCGGGATATCCTGCTGAAGAAGAAGCTGGACCACCAGGCTACAGCCGGCAAACAGCGAGCCGCCAATAATCAGACGTTTAAAAAAGCGTTTGTGCGGCGTATCCAGACCGGCGACGTTACAGCAGGCGGGCACCAGCGAAAACAGCAGACCTTGCTGTAAGTGACCGAGGAGGAGACCGATTGCGACAGGCAAACACAACACCAGCGTTTGCCGCAGTGCATAGTTGACTTCCGGGTGGTAAATCAGCCTGCGCCACATAGAGGGAAAACAAAAACGGCGTGTTGCGTAAGCAACACGCCGTTTTATCGACTTAACGCGTACCGTATACGACGATAGTTTTACCGTGTGCGGAGATCAGGTTCTGATCTTCCAGCATCTTCAGGATACGGCCAACGGTTTCGCGGGAACAGCCAACGATCTGACCAATTTCCTGACGGGTAATTTTAATTTGCATACCATCAGGGTGGGTCATCGCATCCGGCTGTTTTGCCAGGTTCAACAGCGTCTGAGCGATGCGCCCGGTGACGTCGAGGAAGGCAAGGTTACCCACTTTTTCTGAGGTCACCTGCAGACGGCGAGCCATCTGCGACGACAGGCGCATCAGGATATCCGGGTTAACCTGAATGAGCTGACGGAATTTTTTGTAGGAGATTTCGGCCACTTCACATGCGGTTTTCGCACGTACCCAGGCGCTACGCTCCTGGCCTTCTTCAAACAAGCCTAATTCACCGATGAAATCGCCCTGGTTGAGGTAAGAGAGGATCATCTCTTTACCTTCTTCATCCTTGATGAGCACAGCCACAGAGCCTTTGACGATGTAGTACAACGTTTCTGCTTTTTCACCCTGGTGGATCAGCGTGCTTTTAGATGGGTACTTATGAATGTGGCAATGAGACAAGAACCATTCGAGGGTAGGGTCTGTTTGCGGTTTGCCAAGCACCATGCGCGGTTATCCTCTGTTATAAGCTATCTCCGGGTGCCGACACTACACGGCATCCGGGCATGCAATCGTATTGTTTCCCTATGCCTGGGAAACGGCTGGTGAGTTTTCTTCAGCCTGTAATGTGAACTCCTCTGCATACATGCAGTACATCAATGTAATACTGTAGCATCCCGACTGTTTTAGCATAGCTTTTGCCGCATGTCTCCTGGTGTCTCGCTTCAGCATGATGCAGGTCGCCTTCCGTTGCGAGAATTGTTATGTACGCGTAATCTGTCAGGAAAATTGCAACCTCGGAGTTAAATTTTATGCAAGCTCGTGTGAAATGGGTTGAAGGGTTAACCTTCATCGGAGAGTCGGCGTCAGGTCACCAGATTCTGATGGACGGCAACTCCGGAGATAAAGCGCCAAGCCCAATGGAGATGGTGCTGATGGCGGCGGGCGGATGTAGCGCGATCGATGTCGTGTCTATTTTGCAGAAAGGTCGTCACAACGTGACCAACTGTGAAGTCAAGCTGACGTCTGAACGTCGGGAAGAGGCGCCGCGCCTGTTTACCCATATCAACATGCATTTTATCGTCACCGGTAAGGAGCTGAAAGAGGCGGCCGTTTCCCGTGCGGTGGATCTGTCGGCGGAGAAATACTGCTCGGTGGCGCTGATGCTGCAAAAAGCGGTGAATATCACCCACACCTATGAAGTGGTGGAAGGCTAAGCAGCCTTCCCGGAGAGCGACGCAAACGCCTTATCCGGGAGCCGTGAGTGAAGGACGAAAACCCCGCTTAGCGCCAGGCGCTCGGGGTTTTTTAACGTGGTTAACTGATTTTCTTCCCTTCCATCAGTCGTTCGACTAGCGGCGTCATGATGAGCTCCATCGCCAGCCCCATTTTCCCGCCAGGCACCACCAGCGTATTGATATGCGAGATAAACGACCCCTGCAGCATCGCCAGCAGCCAGGGGAAATCGATATCCTGCAGGTTGCGGAAATGGATCACCACAAAGCTTTCATCCAATGACGGAATGCCCTTCGCCGCAAACGGGTTGGAGGTGTCGACAGTGGGAACGCGCTGGAAGTTGATATGGGTGCGCGAAAACTGCGGCGTGATGAAGTTGATATAGTCTTCCATTGAACGGACCACGGAATCCATCACCGCTTCACGGGAGTGGCCGCGTTCACTGGTATCGCGGATGAGCTTCTGAATCCATTCCAGGTTGACGATAGGCACCACGCCGACCAGCAGGTCGACATTCTGCGCGACGTTATACTGCGGCGTAACAACCCCGCCGTGCAGCCCTTCATAAAACAGGACATCGGTCGGTTCCGGTAGCGGTTGCCACGGTGTGAATGTGCCCGGCACCTGATTCCACGGCACCGCCTCATCATAGGTATGCAAATACTTGCGCGACTGGCCGCTACCGTTACGCCCGTACTCAAGGAAGGTGTTTTCCAACAGACCGAAGTCGTTGGCTTCCGGACCGAAGTAGCTGATGTGTTTCCCCTGATCGCGCGCTTTGCGGATCGCCATGTCCATTTCCGGGCGGGTATAGCGATGGAAGCTGTCGCCTTCCACCTCAGCGGCACGCAGGTTTAGCTGTGCGAAAATTTTACGAAAGGCGAGGCTGGTGGTCGTGGTTCCCGCGCCGCTGGAGCCCGTGACGGCAATCACCGGATGTTTGGCAGACATAACAACTCCCAGATTAAACGATGTGTGGCGCCGCCTTAGCCGTGAAACTGCTTGCGGGGCATGATATTGACCGTCTCGTGCAGTTCTGACCACACCAGTACGGCTTCTCCGCTTTTCAATTGCTGTTTGACGTCGGCGACTTTATCCGCCAGCGAGCGTTCATGTTCACCATAATCGGTGCCTTCACGCAACACAAAGCTTTCGATCAGGTTATCCAGCGTTTCGGGATCCAGATCGTGCCAGGGAATAATCATTTTTGTGCTCCCAACCAACGGGTTAACCAGTCCGGGATACGCTTTTCCAGCCACATTTCCGGCTTGCGCAGCGTGCCGCCGACGAATCCGACGTGTCCGCCATTTTCTGTCAGCTGATACTCGACATTTACCGGGAGTTGCTCTTGCGGCGGAATGGAGTGGTGGTCCATAAAAGGATCGTCCTTCGCATGAATGATCAACGTCGGTTTAGTAATGTCGCTGAGCCGCGGCATTGCGCTACACTGGCGATAGTAGTCCAGCGCATCCGCAAATCCGTGAATCCGGGCAGTGATCATATCGTCAAACTCGCGGATGCGGCGCATACCTTTGAGCTGGCGCAGATCAACCGGTAGCGAGCCGGGATAGGCTTTCAGCTTACGCGCGGCGTTGGCCTTTAACAGATTGAGCAGATAACGTTGATAGACCCGGGAAAAGCCCTTGTCCATATGATAGCTGCAGGCTTCGAGCATGAACGGGGCTGAGACAATAACCGCGGCATCCAACGGGACATTATCGCCTTCTTCGGCCAGCAGGCAGCCCAGCATATTGCCGCCCAGCGAATAGCCGACGGCGGCGGTCGGCACCGCACCCCATTCGCGTTGTAGCCAGTGCAGGAACCAGCTGCCATCTTCGGTTTCACCCGAATGATAGATGCGGTTATTGCGATTGGGTTCGCCGCTACAGCCGCGGAAATGCATCACCACGCCCAGCCAGCCGCGCTGCATGGCTGCATGGATAAGGCCATGAGCATAGGGGCTGTGCAGGCTGCCCTCCAGCCCGTGGAACACGACCAGTCGCGGTTTATGTTGCGCCCCGGCGGGGTCTTCGCTCCACGCCAGATCGACAAAATCACCGTCCGGGAGTTCAAGTCGCTGCCAGTGCGGCGTGAATCCCAGCTTACGGCGAATCAGGCGCGGCAGCATGGTCTGCAGATGACGATTGCCCACGCCGCGCATAGGGTGAAACTCGCGCGAGTCGTCTTCGGGGGGCGTCATTTCTGTGGGGGTGATTTCAACCATAGCACCAGAGCAGTTAATCATCTTATAAAACAGTATACCGCGCATGAAGTGCGCAGGTTATCCAATATGTGGTCTTGCGGCCTGCGCTATAGGTTACACGAAATTGAAGCCGGATGAGGACTGCTCTTGCGGGATAAGGATGACCCGCTACCCGGGAGGGCTGGAAGGGGAAACGGCCCCGCCAGGAGCGAATGGCCGTGGGGCTGGCTCAAAACATGCTGTTGCCGCTGGCGGTTTTTTCCGGAACCGTCTGAATAACATCCCAGTGCTCAACGATCTTGTTCTGCGCATCGAGGCGGAAAATATCGATAATCGCCCGGGTGACGCCCGGCTCGCGGCCGGTGGACGCAACGTGCAGAACGACATAGTCGCCGTCGACAATCACCCGTTTAATCTCGCTGTGAGAGTCGGGGAATTTCTCTTTCAGAAAGGCGATGAATTGACGAAAGCCTTCAGGCCCATCCTTCGCGCCAGGATTATGCTGGATATACTCCTGCCCTAGGTAGATTTTTGCGGCATCAAAGTCTTTATCGTTCAGCGCCTTATTATAAAAAGCGATGACGTTTTCTTTGTTCTTTAATTCGCTTGCGGTGTAGGCGGCAAAAGCAGAGTGGGTCAGGGCGCAAAGCAGTGAGAGGGAGATGAGCGTTTTTTTTACCATGGCAATGCCTCTTCGCAGATGAGTGTTGCGGTTTTTAGCAGGGGCATATCACGGCGTGTTCCCATAACCTGGCGCCGCTGCGTTTATGCCCCCTGCCCGATCATAACCGGTCTTAACCTTCCTGCAGCATCTGTTCCAGCTGCTCTTGTGCATCCAGCCAGGCCATTTCACACTCTTCCAGACCGGATTTGGCACTGGCCTGCTGCTGCAGACAGGTGGTCAGCTCGGCTTTGCGGGAGGCATCATACAGCCCGCTGTCGCCGAGCTTCTCTTCCGCCTGGGCGAGCTGCGCGTTGAGCTTATCCATCTCTTTTTCGAGGCGGGTAATCTCTTTACGCAGCGGTTGAGTGAGCGTGCGTAATTCCGCTTCCCGACGTTTCTGGTCTTTGCGGGCCTGCGCGCTGTTACCGCTCTCTTTCGCCACGTCAGACGACGAGCTCTCCTGTTTCTGTGAGTCGCTGAGCCACTGCTGATAATCCTCCAGGTCGCCATCGAACTGCTCGACTTTGCCGTCATGCACCAGATAGAGATCGTCGGTGGTGGAACGGATCAGGTGGCGATCGTGCGAGACCACAACCAACGCGCCTTCGAAATCAATCAGCGCTTCGGTCAAGGCCTGACGCATATCGAGATCGAGGTGGTTCGTCGGTTCATCGAGCAGCAGAAGGTTAGGGCGCTGCCAGACGATTAACGCCAGCACCAGACGGGCCTTTTCACCGCCGGAGAAACGCTGAGTCTCTTCGTTGACCTTATCGCTCTGGAAACCAAATCCGCCGAGATAGTCGCGCAGCTTCTGCTCTGTCTCCTGAGGCGCCAGGCGAGCCAGATGCTGTAATGGGGATTCGTCAGCGCGCAGAAACTCCAGCTGATGCTGAGCGAAGTAGCCGAGCTTAATGCCTTTAGCGAGGCCAATCTCGCCATGCAGCGGCTGGAGTTCGCCAGCCAGCAGTTTGATCAGCGTCGACTTGCCGGCGCCGTTGCGCCCTAACAGGCCAATGCGCGAACCGGGCACCAGGTTTAACTTGATCGAGTCCAGAATCACCCGTTCGCCGTAGCCGGCGCTGACTTTTTCCATTTTCAGCAGCGGGTTTGGCAGGCTTTCCGGCGCGCGGAAACTGAAGTGGAACGGGTTATCGACGTGAGCCGGAGCGATAAGCTCCATACGCTCCAGCATCTTAATACGGCTTTGCGCCTGCTTGGCTTTGGTGGCCTTGGCGCGAAAGCGGTCGATATAACTTTGCAGATGCGCGACGCGCAGTTGCTGGCTTTCATACATCGACTGCTGCTGTGACAGACGGGTTGCGCGCTGCACTTCAAACGAGCTGTAGTTGCCGGTGTATTCGAACATCGTTTGCTGTTCGATATGAATAATTTTATCGACGATCGGGTCCAGGAAGTCACGATCGTGAGAGATCAGAATCAGCGTGCCGGTGTAGCCTTTCAGCCATTTTTCCAGCCAGATGACCGCATCGAGATCGAGGTGGTTAGTCGGTTCATCGAGCAGCAGCAGATCGGAACGACAAATCAGCGCCTGCGCGAGGTTCAGGCGCATACGCCAACCGCCGGAAAAGTCGCTGACCGGGCTTTCAAGCTGCTCATTACTGAACCCCAGCCCGTGCAGCAGGCTGGCGGCGCGCGAACGGATGGTCCAGGCATCAATGGCATCCAGTTTACCGTGCACCGTTGCGATGGCGTGGCCGTCATTGCGCTCGTTGGCCAGGTTTAAATCGGCTTCGAGCTGGCGGTATTCGCGATCGCCATCAATAACATAATCAATGGCTGGCTGCGGCAGCGCAGGGGTTTCCTGATTAACCCACGCCAGCTGCCAGTTACCCGGAAAGGTCATACTGCCGCCGTCGGCGCTAATCTCGTTTTTCAAAAGCGACAGCAGCGTGGATTTGCCGCAGCCGTTTTTTCCCACCAGGCCGACCTTCTGGCCAGGATTGATGGTTGCGGTGGCGTTGTCCAGGAGGACCCGTACGCCGCGACGAATTTGTAACGAGGAGAAAACAATCATAAGGCGCCGTATGTTCTGACTATGTTAGTTTGTCATTATGATAATGTAATGTGGTAGCAAATTGCTCCACCGGGCCGCAATGGTAGCCCAAAACGAAGACGATACACAAAGTCATTCTGGTTGCGTCGGGACGCAGCCGTTGTACAGGCCACCAGAAGACGTTCGGGAGGGGAATGATGTCTCAGACAGCGAAGGTTTTGCTGCTGTATGCCCACCCAGAATCCCAGGATTCCGTGGCCAACCGGGTTTTACTTGAACCGGCTTTACAGTTGCCTAATGTCACCGTGCACGATCTCTATGCACACTACCCAGATTTTTTTATCGATATTGCTCACGAGCAGGATCTGTTGCGCCAGCATGAGGTGATTGTTTTCCAGCACCCGCTTTATACGTGGAGCTGCCCGGCATTGCTGAAGGAGTGGCTGGACAGAGTGCTGACCCGCGGCTTTGCCAGCGGCGCCGGAGGGAACCAGCTTGCGGGAAAGTACTGGCGTAGCGTGATTACCACCGGTGAGCCCGAGAGCGCCTACCGACGCGATGCCAATCGCTATCCCATGAACGACATCCTGCGCCCATTTGAACTGACTGCCGGCATGTGCCGGATGCACTGGATGAGTCCGATTATTGTCTACTGGGCTCGCCGACAATCGCCTGCCGATCTGAAAAATCACGCGCGTGCTTATCGCGACTGGCTGGCTAATCCCATCGCGGCAGGAGGCATAAATGGAGGGCGCTGATCTGCTGTTAGCGGGAGTCTTGTTTCTGTTTTCTGCCGTGGTGGCGGTGCCGTTGGCCGCCCGGCTGGGCATCGGTGCGGTATTAGGCTATCTGCTGGCCGGCATTGCGATTGGTCCCTGGGGGCTGGGATTTATTAGCGATGTCGATGAGATTTTGCACTTCTCCGAACTGGGCGTTGTGTTCCTGATGTTCATCATCGGACTGGAGCTGAATCCGGCTAAGCTCTGGCGCCTGCGCAGCTCCATTTTTGGCGTCGGGGCGGCGCAGGTCGTGCTCAGCGCGGGTATCCTCGGCGGATTACTGATAGTGACCGGGTTTTCCTGGCAGGCGGCGGTAGTCGGCGGTATTGGTCTGGCGATGTCGTCCACGGCAATGGCGCTGCAGCTGATGCGTGAGAAAGGAATGAGTCGCAGCGAGTCCGGCCAGCTGGGTTTTTCCGTGCTGCTGTTCCAGGATCTGGCGGTGATCCCCGCGCTGGCTCTGGTTCCGCTGTTGGCCGGTTCCGGTGATGACCATCTTAACTGGGTGACCGTCGGGCTGAAGGTTTTGGCCTTCGCGGGGATGCTTATTGGCGGCCGTTTTCTGCTGCGACCTGTTTTTCGGTTTATCGCCGGCTCCGGGGTCCGAGAAGTATTTACCGCCGCGACGCTGCTGCTGGTACTGGGATCGGCCTTGTTTATGGACGCGCTCGGTCTGTCTATGGCGCTCGGTACCTTCATCGCCGGCGTTCTGCTGGCTGAAAGCGAGTATCGCCATGAGCTGGAGATCGCCATTGAGCCGTTTAAAGGGCTCTTGCTCGGGTTGTTCTTTATTTCCGTCGGCATGGCATTGAATCTGGGCGTGCTCTATACCCACTTACTGTGGGTGGCGGCAAGCGTTGCCGTGCTGGTGGCGGTGAAAAGCCTCGTGCTGTACGGCCTGGCGCGGGTATACGGGTTGCGTAGCTCGGAGCGGATGCAGTTTGCGGGAGTGCTGAGCCAGGGGGGCGAGTTTGCGTTTGTGCTGTTCTCACTGCCGGCCTCGCTGCGACTGTTCGAAAACGATCAGATGGCGCTGCTGCTGGTGACGGTCACGCTATCGATGATGACGACGCCGCTGCTGATGACGCTTATCGATCAAATTCTCTCCCGGCGCTTTAACCAACCGGAAGAAGAAGATGAAGCGCCGTGGGTTGAGGACGATAAACCGCAGGTGATTATTGTCGGCTTTGGCCGCTTCGGGCAGGTTATTGGTCGTTTGCTGATGGCCAATAAAATGCGGATTACCGTGCTTGAGCGCGATATCAGTGCGGTTAACCTGATGCGTAAATATGGCTATAAAGTCTATTTTGGCGATGCGACGCAACTGGAGCTGCTGCGCTCGGCGGGGGCGGAGGATGCGCAGTCGATTGTTATCACCTGCAACGAGCCGGAAGATACCATGAAGCTGGTGGAGATGTGTCAGCAACACTTTCCGCATCTGAATATTCTGGCGCGCGCCCGGGGGCGTGTTGAGGCGCATGAATTGCTGCAGGTCGGCGTGAAACAGTTTTCGCGTGAAACGTTTTCCAGCGCGCTGGAGTTGGGGCGCAAGGCATTGATTACCCTGGGCATGCATCCACATCAGGCGCAGCGTGCGCAGCTGCACTTCCGTCGTCTGGATATGCGAATGCTGCGTGAGTTAATGCCCGTGAATACTGATACGCTGCAGATATCACGCGTGCGGGAGGCTCGCCGGGAGCTGGAAGAGATTTTCCAGCGCGAGATGCAGAAAGAGAGCAGGCAGCTTGACGGTTGGGATGAGTTTGAATAAGGGTCAAATAATGATGGCTGTACGTAAACGTTTTATTGCCGGGGCAAAATGTCCGGCGTGCCAGGCGCAGGATTCTCTGGCAATGTGGCGTGAGAATAATGTCGATATTGTTGAGTGTGTTAAGTGTGGTCACCAGATGCGTGAGGCGGATAAAGAGGCGCGCGAGCACGTCCGCAAAGATGAACAAGTGATTGGCATTTTTCATCCGGACTAGCGTTATCTGTCGCCTTTTTTTAAGCTAGAGGGTACACGGCTGCAGAATTCCGCTACAATCTGCGCCACTATTCTTCCCATGCTCAGGAGATATCATGAAAGTAGCAAAAGACCTGGTGGTCAGCCTGGCCTATCAGGTACGTACAGAAGACGGTGTGTTGGTTGATGAGTCTCCGGTAAGCGCGCCGCTGGACTACCTGCATGGTCACGGCTCCCTGATTTCCGGCCTGGAAAATGCGCTGGATGGTCATGAAGTGGGCGACAAATTTGACGTAGAAGTCGGCGCGAACGATGCGTACGGCCAGTACGACGAAAATCTGGTTCAGCGTGTTCCTAAAGACGTCTTCATGGGCGTTGACGAACTGCAGGTTGGCATGCGTTTCCTGGCGGAAACCGACCAGGGTCCAGTGCCGGTTGAAATCACCGAAGTGGACGATGAGCACGTAGTGGTTGACGGTAACCACATGCTGGCTGGCCAGAATCTGAAGTTCAACGTTGAAGTTGTTGCGATTCGCGAAGCGACTGCAGAAGAGCTGGAGCACGGTCACGTGCACGGCGCCCACGGCCACGATCATGACCACGATCATGAAGGTTGCTGCGGCGGCCACGGCCACGATCACGACCACGGTCATGAACATGGCAAAGGTGGTTGTGGTAACGGCGGCTGCGGTTGCCACTAATCCCCGTCGTCTTTCAGGCCGCAGGCGCGTTGGCCTGGCTTTCAAACCCCGGTGACATTGTTCTCTATGCTGCCGGGAGTTCTCAAGCCTGCCGTCGTTCTGCGAATCGAAATTCTTAGGGTATTCAATCCGGTAGACATAGCGCTGCCGGAGATAGTCAAGCGGGGAAACCCGCTTTTTTTACGCCTCAATAATGTGGTGGGGGCGTTTCTTCTGCCTGTGATGCGATATGCGATGATTGGGTCGCTTTCAGTTTTTCAACCATCAAGCGCATATGTTCACGCATCTTCGCCATTTCTATCTCATGGGCGGTGACGGTCTTGTTGAGGTCTTCAATGGTGATTTCCTGAAACGCCAGCCGGCTTTCCAGCTCCGCCAGGCGAGTCTCCAGTGTACTGTCGTGCATGAGTCACCTCTTCTGTCTTATTTCGCGAGCGGATTCTACTCAACTTTCACCCTTCGCGCAGCAACCTCGCGTAAGACAGGAAACTTATTTATACAAAAATAGTCTGAAAACTGGCGATATTCAGGAAGGTCTGTATGTAGATTTGCTCTGCAACGTTCTATAGTACCTTTTTTGCTTTTTACGATAACCCTGGGGTGAGATGCCCCGGCCCTGGAGAAATGGATGAAATCACTGTTTAAAGTAACGCTGCTGGCGACCACGATGGCTGTCGCCCTGAATGCACCGCTGACCTTTGCGGCTGATACTGCCGCGAAGACGGCACCTGCAACGGATAGCAAAGCGGCATTTAAAAATGACGATCAAAAATCTGCTTATGCGCTGGGTGCTTCACTGGGACGTTACATGGAAAACTCCCTGAAAGAACAAGAAAAACTGGGTATCAAGCTGGATAAAGATCAGCTGATTGCCGGTGTTCAGGATGCGTTTGCGAATAAAAGCAAACTGTCCGATCAAGAAATCGAGCAGACTCTGCAAACCTTCGAGACTCGCGTAAAAACTGCTGCTCAGCAGAAAATGGAAAAAGACGCGACTGAAAACGATGCTAAAGGCAAAGCCTATCGCGACACCTTCGCAAAAGAGAAGGGCGTAAAAACCTCTAAATCTGGCCTGCTGTACAAAGTTGAAAAAGAAGGGACCGGCGACGCACCGAAAGACAGCGATACTGTTGTCGTGAACTACAAAGGTACGCTGATTGACGGTAAAGAGTTCGATAACTCCTACACCCGCGGTGAGCCGCTCTCCTTCCGTCTGGATGGCGTTATCCCAGGCTGGACTGAAGGCCTGAAAAATATCAAGAAAGGCGGCAAAATCAAGCTGGTCATCCCACCGGATCTGGCTTACGGCAAAACTGGCGTCCCGGGTATTCCGGCTAACTCCACGCTGGTCTTCGACGTAGAACTGCTGGATATCAAACCGGCACCGAAAGCCGATGCCAAGCCTGAAGCGGCGGCTGATGCCAAAGCTGACGCACAAAGCGCAGACGCGAAGAAGTAATCTGGTCTAAGCCGCCGCCGTTAAAGGCGGCGGCTTTTTTATTTGGGGCAGATATAATTAAAACTGGAAAGTGCCTCAAGCGCTGTATTACTTTAGTTAGCTTAATAATGATGATGAGCCTGCCCTGACAAGCTACACCTCATCCTTCAAGCTGCCTCTGCATTGGCTGCATCCGCTTATTCCGGTTACGCACTGGAGTCAGCCCTGAGACGTGATAAGAGACATGTTTGCCTCTTACCTCGCCAGCTTACGGCTGGTCAAATTCGTGGTGACGAATGTCTCGGACGTGCACCTCAGCGCATCTTGAACGGTTTTGTGTAAAAAATGACAGGCTCCTGAAAAGGAGTGCTTTTTTTCATGTCCAGGTCGCTTTTAACCAACGAAACCAGTGAGCTTGACCTGCTGGATCAACGTCCTTTCGACCAGACCGACTTCGATATCCTCAAATCCTATGAAGCGGTTGTGGACGGGTTAGCGATGCTCATTGGTTCCCATTGCGAGATCGTGCTGCATTCTTTACAGGATCTGAAATGCTCCGCCATCCGCATCGCCAACGGTGAGCATACCGGGCGCCAAATCGGCTCGCCGATTACCGATCTTGCGCTGCGCATGCTGCATGATATGACGGGGGCCGATAGCAGCGTATCCAAGTGTTACTTTACGCGGGCGAAGAGCGGCGTCCTGATGAAGTCCGTCACGATCGCGATTCGCAACCGTGAACATCGGGTCATCGGTCTGCTGTGCATCAACATGAACCTTGATGTGCCGTTCTCACAGATAATGAGCACCTTTATTCCGCCGGAAACGCCAGAGGTGAACTCTCAGGTTAACTTTGCCTCCTCCGTCGACGATTTGGTCGCTCAAACTCTTGAGTTCACTATCGAAGAAGTGAATGCCGACCGTAATGTTTCCAACAATGCTAAAAATCGCCAGATTGTCCTGAATCTCTACGAGAAAGGGATCTTTGATATCAAAGATGCCATCAACCAGGTTGCCGATCGGCTGAATATTTCCAAACATACGGTCTATCTCTATATCCGTCAGTTTAAGAGCGGCGATTTCCAGGGGCTGGATAAGTAATGCGTTTTGCCATTACGGTGACGGGGCCAGCCTACGGTACGCAGCAGGCCAGCAGCGCCTGGCAGTTTGCCCAGGCCATTTTGCAAGAGGGTCATGAGCTGGACTGTGTCTTCTTCTATCGTGAAGGCGTCTACAACGCCAACCAGCTGACTGCACCCGCCAGCGATGAATTTGACCTGGTACGCGCGTGGCAGCGGCTGCATGACGATCATGCTGTCGCGCTGCACATCTGCGTGGCGGCAGCCCTGCGTCGCGGTGTCACCGATGAACAAGAAGCTCAGCAGCTGGGGTTGCCGGGTCATAATCTGCAGCCCGGATTTACGCTGAGCGGCTTGGGTGCGCTGGCGGAAGCCTCATTAACCTGCGATCGGATGGTGCAGTTCTGATGAAACGCGTTGCCTTTGTTTTTTCTTCTGCCCCACATGGTTCTGCGTCGGGTCGGGAAGGTCTGGATGCGCTGCTGGCGACTTCCGCGCTGACCGATGAGATCGGCGTATTCTTTGTCGGCGACGGCGTCTTCCAACTGCTGCCCGGGCAACAACCGTCGGCGGTGCTTGCCCGCGATTATATCGCGACCTTTAAACTTTTGCCGCTGTACGATATCGACGCGTGCTGGATATGCGCAGCGTCTGCCCGCGAACGCGGCCTGAATGCCGGGACGGCGTGGGTAGTGGATGCCGGGTGGCTTGAACCCGAAGCGCTGCGCGCCCGACTCGATGATTTCAACGTGATTTTACGTTTCTGAGGACTGAATGCTCCACACACTCAGCTCGTCCCCGTGGCACACCGATCTCCGCGCGATGCTGCGCCTGGTAAAGGATGGCGACGATCTCCTGCTGCTTTCTGATGGCGTGATTGCGGCTATTGCCGGCGGACCCTTCCTTGAAATCCTGCACTCTGCCCCCATAACCATTCATGCTCTGCAAGACGATATCGATGCCCGCGGGCTGGCTGGTCAAATTGCGGACAGTGTCATCAGGGTTAGCTATACTGATTTCGTCAGAATGTCGGTCAAACATCCTGGACAGTTGTCCTGGTAATGGCGGGATCGTTGTATATTTCTTGACACCTTTTCGGCACCGCCCTAAAATTCTGCGTCCTCATATTATATGAGGCGATTTATTACGTGTTTACGAAGCAAAAGCTAAAACCAGGAGCTATTTAATGGCAACAATTAACCAGCTGGTACGCAAACCACGCGCACGCAAAGTTGCAAAGAGCAACGTGCCTGCACTGGAAGCCTGCCCGCAGAAACGTGGCGTATGTACTCGCGTATATACCACCACTCCTAAAAAACCGAACTCCGCACTGCGTAAAGTTTGCCGTGTTCGTCTGACTAACGGTTTCGAAGTCACCTCCTACATCGGTGGTGAAGGTCACAACCTGCAGGAACACTCCGTGATCCTGATCCGTGGCGGTCGTGTAAAAGACCTTCCGGGTGTTCGTTACCACACCGTTCGTGGTGCGCTTGACTGCTCCGGCGTTAAAGACCGTAAGCAAGCTCGCTCCAAGTATGGCGTGAAGCGTCCTAAGGCTTAATGGTTCTCCGTTAAGTAAGGCCAAACGTTTTATATTAATGTCAAACTAAACTCTTTGAGTTTTGGACAATCCTGAATTAACAACGGAGTATTTCCATGCCACGTCGTCGCGTCATTGGTCAGCGTAAAATCCTTCCAGATCCTAAGTTCGGATCAGAACTGCTGGCAAAATTTGTAAACATCCTGATGGTAGATGGTAAAAAATCTACTGCAGAAGCTATCGTATACAGCGCGCTGGAGACCCTGGCTCAGCGCTCTGGTAAAAATGAACTGGAAGCTTTCGAAGTCGCTCTGGACAACGTCCGTCCGACCGTCGAAGTTAAGTCCCGCCGCGTAGGTGGTTCTACTTACCAGGTTCCAGTTGAAGTCCGTCCGGTTCGTCGTAATGCCCTGGCAATGCGTTGGATCGTAGAAGCTGCTCGTAAACGTGGTGATAAATCCATGGCTCTGCGTCTGGCGAACGAACTTTCTGACGCTGCAGACAACAAAGGTACTGCAGTTAAGAAACGTGAAGACGTTCACCGCATGGCAGAAGCCAACAAGGCGTTCGCTCACTACCGTTGGTAATCCCTTCGGAGTCATAGTCACCAGGCGGGCGCTTCAGGTAAGTCGCCCGTGCTGGATAACTTAACTGAACGCCTAAAGAAATAAACGAGGAATCAAATGGCTCGTACAACACCCATCGCACGCTACCGTAACATCGGTATCAGTGCGCACATCGACGCCGGTAAAACCACTACTACCGAACGTATTCTGTTCTACACCGGTGTAAACCACAAAATCGGTGAAGTTCATGACGGCGCAGCAACCATGGACTGGATGGAGCAGGAGCAGGAGCGTGGTATCACTATCACCTCCGCAGCGACTACTGCATTCTGGTCTGGTATGGCTAAGCAGTATGAACCGCATCGCGTTAACATCATCGACACCCCGGGGCACGTTGACTTCACTATCGAAGTAGAACGTTCCATGCGTGTGCTTGATGGTGCGGTAATGGTTTACTGCGCAGTTGGTGGTGTTCAGCCGCAGTCTGAAACCGTATGGCGTCAGGCAAACAAATATAAAGTTCCGCGCATTGCGTTCGTTAACAAAATGGACCGCATGGGTGCGAACTTCCTGAAAGTTGTTGGTCAGATCAAAACCCGTCTGGGCGCGAACCCGGTTCCGCTGCAGCTGGCAATTGGTGCTGAAGAAGGTTTCACCGGTGTTGTTGACCTGGTGAAAATGAAAGCCATCAACTGGAACGAAGAAGACGCAGGCGTAACCTTCACCTATGAAGATATCCCGGCTGACATGCAGGATCTGGCTGAAGAATGGCACCAGAACCTGATCGAGTCCGCTGCAGAAGCTTCAGAAGAGCTGATGGAGAAATACCTGGGTGGTGAAGAACTGACTGAAGAAGAGATCAAAAAAGCTCTGCGTCAGCGTGTTCTGAACAACGAAATCATCCTGGTAACCTGTGGTTCTGCATTTAAGAACAAAGGTGTTCAGGCGATGCTGGATGCGGTAATTGATTACCTGCCATCCCCGGTTGATGTACCTGCGATCAACGGTATTCTGGACGACGGTAAAGATACTCCGGCTGAGCGTCACGCTAGCGATGAAGAGCCGTTTGCTGCTCTGGCATTTAAAATCGCTACCGACCCGTTCGTGGGTAACCTGACCTTCTTCCGCGTTTACTCCGGTGTGGTTAACTCTGGTGATACCATCCTGAACTCCGTGAAATCTGCACGTGAGCGTTTCGGTCGTATCGTACAGATGCACGCTAACAAACGTGAAGAGATCAAAGAAGTTCGCGCGGGCGACATCGCTGCTGCTATCGGTCTGAAAGACGTGACTACTGGTGACACCCTGTGTAACCCGGATCACCCGATCATTCTGGAGCGTATGGAATTCCCTGAGCCGGTAATCTCCATCGCTGTTGAACCGAAAACCAAAGCTGACCAGGAAAAAATGGGTCTGGCTCTGGGTCGTCTGGCGAAAGAAGACCCGTCATTCCGCGTATGGACTGACGAAGAATCTAACCAGACCATTATCGCCGGTATGGGTGAGCTGCACCTCGACATCATCGTTGACCGTATGAAGCGTGAATTCAACGTTGAAGCGAACGTCGGTAAACCTCAGGTTGCTTACCGCGAAGCGATTCGTGCGAAAGTTACCGATATCGAAGGTAAACATGCCAAGCAGTCTGGTGGTCGCGGTCAGTATGGTCACGTTGTGATCGACATGTACCCGCTGGAGCCGGGCTCAAATCCGAAAGGATACGAGTTCATCAACGACATCAAAGGTGGTGTAATTCCTGGCGAATACATCCCGGCCGTTGATAAAGGCATCCAGGAACAGCTGAAAGCTGGTCCGCTGGCAGGTTACCCGGTAGTTGATCTCGGCGTGCGTCTGCACTTCGGTTCTTACCATGACGTTGACTCCTCTGAACTGGCGTTTAAACTGGCCGCTTCTATTGCCTTCAAAGATGGCTTTAAGAAAGCGAAACCAGTTCTGCTTGAGCCGATTATGAAGGTTGAAGTAGAAACTCCGGAAGAGAACACTGGTGACGTCATCGGTGACCTTAGCCGTCGTCGTGGTATGCTGCGTGGTCAAGAATCCAACGTGACTGGCGTTGTGATTCACGCTGAAGTTCCGCTGTCTGAAATGTTCGGATATGCAACTCAGCTGCGTTCCCTGACCAAAGGTCGTGCTTCTTACTCCATGGAGTTCCTGAAGTATGATGACGCGCCGAACAACGTTGCTCAGGCCGTAATTGAAGCCCGTGGTAAATAAGCCGTAGGGTTAAAACCAAAATCCCGTGCTCTCTCCTGAAGGGGAGAGCACTATAGTAAGGAATATAGCCGTGTCTAAAGAAAAATTTGAACGTACAAAACCGCACGTCAACGTCGGTACTATCGGCCACGTTGACCATGGTAAAACTACTCTGACCGCTGCAATCACTACCGTTCTGGCTAAAACCTACGGTGGTTCTGCTCGT